>JAGWWV010000019.1 GCA_018970175.1 Acidobacteriota bacterium | reverse complement strand
CGCGTTTGACCTGTCCGGCCGGTTCGGTGAAACTTGCCGAATGCCAAGAACAAAGGTCGCCACCGGGATCGAAATCGAGTACGAATCCTTCGGGGACCCGTCGCACCCCGCAGTTCTGCTGGTCTCGGGGTTCACCGCCCAATTGCTGATGTGGCCCGAGGAGTTCTGTCGCATCATCGCCGACGCCGGCTTCCGTGTCGTTCGGTTCGACAACCGTGACTGTGGCCTCAGCTCCAAACTCGACGGCACGGCGGTCGACACAGATGGCGTCATCCGCGCAGCGCTCCTCGACGAAGCAGTTCCCGCGGTTCCGTACACCCTCTCGCACATGGCCGCCGATGCGGTGGGTCTTCTCGATGCCCTCGGCATCGAACGCGCACATGTCATCGGTGGCTCGATGGGTGGAATGATCGTTCAGGTGATGTCGATCGAACATCCGACCCGTGTCGCCTCATTGACGTCCATCATGTCGAACTCGGGCGAACCTGAATTCGGCCAGCCGACCCCCGAAGCGATGGAAGCCCTGGTGGCCGCGCCGCCGACAACCCGCGACGCCTACATCGAAGCATCGAAGAACTGGATGGTCTGGCAGTCGAAGAAGCACAGCAGCGTCGAGCAGAATCGCATCGACGCCGCGGCCTCGTTCGACCGTTCGTTCTATCCCGAGGGGGCACCGCGTCAACTTGCGGCGATTTATGCAAGCGGTCGGCGCACCGATGGCATGCGCAGCATCACGGCGCCGACGCTCGTGATCCACGGAACCGACGACACTCTGATCGCGCCGAGCGGGGGCGTTCGGGCCGCCGAGCTCATCCCAAATGCCCGACTCGACATGATCGACGATATGGGCCACGACCTGCCGCGCGCGTTGTGGCCGCGGATCACTGGGTCGATCATCGAGCACCTCACGTCGGTGGCCTCAGTCAAGTGAATGCGGTCAATTGAAAACGGTCAAATGAAAATCGCCGCATGATGCGGCACACGGAAACACGCTGAGAACGGAGTCATCATGGCCGGACCATTGAACGGATATCGCATCATCGAAATCGCCGGCATCGGACCCGGTCCGTTCGCCGCGATGCTCCTGTCCGACCTCGGTGCCGAGGTGATTCGGGTCGAGCGCGCCCAGTCGGTGCGTGGTCCCGCGCCCGACACCCCACACTTCGACATCCTCCTGCGCGGACGTCGCAACATTGCGATCGACTTGAAGAATCCCGACGGTGTCGAGGTGCTTCTCGGTCTCGTCGAGTCGGCCGATGCGATCATCGAGGGCTTCCGTCCCGGTGTCATGGAACGCCTCGGTGTCGGGCCCGACGCCTGTCTCGCGCGCAATCCCCGCATCGTGTTTGGTCGCATGACCGGTTGGGGACAAAACGGCATGTACGGCCAGGCCGCCGGCCACGACATCAACTACATCGCTCTCGCGGGCGCACTCGCGCACTTCGGACGCGTCGACGCAATGCCGACGCCTCCGCTCAACATGGTGGGCGACTTCGGTGGCGGAGGCATGTTCCTCGCCCTTGGTGTCGTTGCGGCACTGCTCGAAGCACAGAAGAGTGGCAAGGGCCAGGTCGTCGACACGGCGATGGTCGATGGCACCGCAATTCTCATGACAATGTTCTGGGCGATGAAGAACGTCGGACTGTTCGACGAAAATGCGCCGGGAACCAACCTTCTCGACACCGGTGCGCACTTCTACGACGTCTACCTGTGCAAGGACGGACGGTACGTGTCGCTCGGGTCGATCGAGCCGCAGTTCTATGCCGAACTCATGCGGCTCACCGGACTCGAGGGCGACCCCGAATTCGCCAAGCAGATGGACCGATCGCAGTGGCCGCAGCTGAAGAAGCGCCTGACCGACGTCTTCCTTCAAAAGACACAGGCCGAATGGTGCGCGATCATGGAGGCAACCGACGTGTGCTTCGCGCCGGTGCTCACGATGAGCGAAGCCGCCAAACACCCGCACAACGTCGAGCGCCGCACGTTCGTCGACCATCACGGCGTGACGCAGCCGGCCCCAGCGCCGCGTTTCTCACGCACACAGGGCGAGCTCACCCTTGCGCCCGCACACGCAGGCCAGCAGTCCCGCGAGGTTCTCGAACGTTGTGGCTTTCCCACCGATCGCATCGAGGCGTTACTCGCTTCGGGGGCGGTGAAGCAGGCCTGATGGGAACTCTCGTCTGTTTCCATGCCCATCCGGACGACGAGGCGATCGCGACCGGTGGAACCATGGCGCGAGCCGCAAAGGAAGGGCACACAGTCGTTCTGGTTGTCGCCACCGGCGGGGAACACGGGGAAGTGCCCGGCGACCTCGCGCCCGGCGAAACACTCGCCGACAGGCGGCGACGCGAGACCGAAGCATCGTGCGCCGAGCTCGGCGTTCACCACGTCGAGTGGCTCGGCTATCGCGACAGCGGAATGACGGGCTGGGAACAAAACGACCACGACGGGGCTTTCGTCGGGGCGCCGGTCGACGAGGCCGCCGAACGCCTTGCCGGGATTCTTCGTCGCTACCGCGCCGACGTGCTCACCGTGTACGACTGGCACGGCAATTACGGGCACCCCGACCACATCATGGTGCACCGTGTCGGACATCGTGCCGCCGAATTCGCCGGCGTGGCTCACGTGTTCGAAGCAACCATGAACCGCGACAACATGCGGCGACTCCAGCAACACGCGCGCGAAGCCGGTCTCGTCGATCCCGAGAACGACTGGGATCCCGATGGCCCCGCCGACGATGGCAACCCCATGGGACTGCTCGAGACCGAACTCACGCACCGCGTCGATGTGTTCGACTTCGTCGACGTCAAGCGACGCGCGATCCAATGCCACCGCAGCCAGATCACCGACGCCGGTTGGTTCGCGAAGATGCCCGACGAAGCATTTCGCATGGCCTTCGGAGCGGAATGGTTCCGCAAAGCCGGCGACCCGGGTCCGCTGCGCGACGGATGGCTCTTCTGATGCCCACGCTGTACCTCGTTCGTCACGGTCGTGCGGCTGCGGGTTGGAACGTCGATCCCGATCCCGCGCTCGACGATCTCGGTCGGCGTCAATCAGTCGACGTTGCCGAAACGCTCGCCCCTCTCGGCCCGCTTGCGCTGTTCACCAGTCCTTTGCGCCGTTGTCGCGAGACGTCACAACCGCTCGCTTCCCGTTGGGGAATCGAGGCGGTGGTCGAACCGCGCGTCGCTGAGATTCCTTCCCCCGAGGGACACACGCTCGAGACACGCATCGACTGGTTGCGTTCTGCAATGGCGGGGACCTGGTCGCAGGTCATCGCCTCCGACGGGCCTCGATACTCGGCGTTCCGCGACGAACTTCTCGCGTCTCTTGCCGCCATCGAAACCGACGCCGTTGTCTTCAGCCACTTCATCGCGATCAACGTCGTGATCGGCGCCGCGACGGGTGACGACCGCATGGTCATCGCAAGCCTCGACAACTGCTCGGTGACGACCGTGACGTCCGACCGGCGTGGTGGCTTCACGATCGATCGCATCGGCAACGAAGCCGACACTCTCATTCGATAGATTCGACCCGTGCTCGCTCTCCTCCTCCGCGACTTCCACACAAATTGGGCGTGGTTCATGATCATCGGCAACGGTCTCGCGGGTCTGTGGTCTCTCGGGGCACACAAGTGGCACTCAATGCGTTCGCGGGCGCTGTGGTGGTTCATCGGTGTAGCCGAACTCTCCGTTTTCGTGCAGGTCGCACTGGGCGTCGCACTCGTCAACAAGTACAAACTCGAGTTCCCGGCGTTTCACGCCTTCTATGGCTTCGTTGCCATCATCGCGATCGCGATCATCTATTCGTACAGGAACCAACTGAAGGGCAAGCTGTACCTGCTCTATGGCGGCGGCAGTCTGTTCTTGATGGGGCTCGGAATCCGCGCCCTCCTCGTCGGCCAATAAACCCGAGGGTTCTCGGTGTGTAATTACCCGTTTTCCGGGTAATTACACACCGAGAACCCTTCAAGGGTTAGGCGTTGGCGAGGGATTTCTCGAGTCCGTCGAGGGACTCGATCAACTGGTTCGGAAGCTTGGGTCCGAACGCCGCGTAGTGCTCGCGAATCTGAGGAATGGCTTCACGCCAGCCCTTCACGTCGACGGACAGAATCTCGTCGAGGTCGCCGGCGTTGACGGACAGGCCGCTCGTGTCGAGATCGGACGGCGTCGGCAGGAAGCCGATCGGGGTCTCGACGCCCTTCGCAGTGCCTTCGACGCGCTCGAAGACCCACTTGAGGACGCGGCTGTTCTCGCCGTAGCCCGGCCACAGGAATCGGCCATCTTCATCGCGACGAAACCAGTTGACGAAGAAGATCTGCGGCAGGTTCTCGGCCTTGCCGCGGGCGCCAACCCGCAACCAGTGACCGAAGTAGTCGGCCATGTTGTATCCACAGAAGGGGAGCATCGCCATGGGGTCGAAGCGCAATTTGCCGACGGCGCCGGCCTGAGCTGCCGTGGTTTCGGACGCCATGATCGAACCGAGAAACACGCCGTGAGCCCAATCGAAGGCCTGGGTCACGAGCGGAACCGTGGTGCGTCGACGGCCACCGAAGAGAATTGCCGAGATCGGCACGCCGCGCGGGTCTTCCCACTCGGATGCGATTGACGGACACTGCGACGCGGGAGCGGTGAAGCGCGCGTTCGGATGCGCCGCAGGGGTCTCGGTCTTGGGGGTCCAGGCGTTGCCGCGCCAGTCGGTGGCGCGCGCCGGTGCGTCGTCGCTCATGCCTTCCCACCACACGTCGCCATCGGGCGTGAGCGCTGTGTTGGTGAAGAGGCAGTTGCCCCACAGTGTCTCCATGGCATTGGCGTTGGTGTCGTAACCGGTACCCGGCGCGACACCGAAGAAGCCGGCCTCGGGGTTGATGGCGTAGAGACGGTCGTCGTCCCCGAACTTCATCCAGCAAATGTCGTCGCCGATTGTTTCGGCCTTCCAGCCCGGAATCGTCGGGACGAGCATTGCGAGATTCGTTTTGCCGCACGCCGAGGGGAACGCGGCCGCGATGTACCGCGCGACACCCTGCGGGTTCGTCAACTTCAAGATGAGCATGTGCTCGGCGAGCCAACCGTCGTCGCGCGCCATCACCGACGCGATGCGCAACGCGAAGCACTTCTTGCCCAGCAGGGCGTTGCCGCCGTAGCCCGAGCCGTAGCTCCAGATTTCGCGGGTCTCGGGAAAGTGCACGATGTACTTGTTGTCGGGGTTGCATGGCCATGCGACATCTGCCTGTCCCGCTCCGAGGGGAGCGCCGACGGAGTGCACGCAAGGGACCCAGTCGCTGTTGCCGAGAACGTCGAGTGCACCCTGGCCCATGCGCGTCATGATGCGCATGCTGACGGCCACGTAGGCCGAGTCGGTGAGTTGAACGCCGATGTGGGCGATGGGCGAGCCAAGGGGGCCCATCGAGAAGGGCACGACGTACATCGTGCGTCCCTTCATCGCGCCGTGATACAGCGCCGTGAGCTCAGCACGCATTTCGTTGGGGTTGCGCCAGTTGTTGTTCGGGCCGGCGTCGGCTGCATCGGTCGAGCAGATGTAGGTGCGGTCTTCGACGCGAGCCACGTCACCCGGGTCGGAGTGCGCCCAGTAACTGTTCGGACGCTTTGCTTCGTCGAGCTTCGTGAACGTTCCGGCATCGACGAGTTGCTGGCAGAGACGGTCGTACTCTTCGGCGCTGCCGTCGCACCAATAGATGTCCTTCGGCTGAAGGATCGCAGCCCAGTCCTCGACCCACTGCTGCAGCTTGGTGTTCTTGGTGGTGGCGCTCACGCGTTCTCCTTGTGAAGGGGGTCTTGTTTAGGGGGCCTTGGTCGTAAAAACCAAGGGGAAGAGAAACGAGAAAACGATAAACCCTGGCGGGCTGCGACGAGAACTTTGGGTGAACCGGTCAGAAGCCGGGGGTGCCCATGTCGGATTCGGAGCCCAGGCTCAACGACGTCGCGCGACCCTCGGAATCAAGGGCAAAAACGACTCGTTGGCCCTGCCGGAGCATTCGGAAAATCGATCCTTCGAGCGCGTTCGGCGCGAGGTTGTATTCGCTGAGATCTTTGTCACTGATGACGACGCCGTCGCCCGAGCCCGGGTCGTAGGCCTTGATGATCCCTTGCATGGCGGTCAGTCTGGCAGATGCGGGTCGGAACTAACGACCGGCCTTGACGACCTTGCCGGACTTGATGCATCCGGTGCAGACGTACAGGCGCTTGGGCGCTCCGCCGACGAGCGCACGAATGCGCTGGATGTTCGGGTTCCAACGGCGCTTGGTGCGCACATGCGAGTGCGACACCGACATGCCCCACGAGGGGCCCTTACCGCAGACCTGACACTTTGCCGACATAAGAGCCGAGGCTAACAGCGGCACGTTCCGACCCCAACCACAGCGGGCAACGTCCGCGCTGCGGGCGCCGAACCCATGCCAATCCGCGGCATGGGCACGCCCGTTGCGCGCCGAATCATTACCATCTGCCCCGTGCCTGGCCCCGACCGGCTGTCCGCCCAACAGCTTCGAGACGTCGTCGTCACTTTTCGTGACACGATTCGCCGCCATCAGGCGTCGATCAACCGACTGAACGTCTACCCGGTGCCCGACGGTGATACCGGCACCAACATGGCGCGCACTCTCGATGCCGTGGTTGCCGAGATCGAGACTCGGGTCGAGCGGAACGGCCTCGACCTGTCAAGCGTCTGCGGTGGGATCAGCCACGGCGCGCTCATGGGGGCCCGCGGCAACAGCGGAGTGATTCTGTCCCAGGTGCTGCGCGGGCTCGCACACACTTTTGCGACGGCCGACGCGGGTGCTGTCGACGCCCGAATGTTTGCCGACGGGTTGTGCGCCGCATCGAAGTCGGCCTACGAGGCCGTACTGAAGCCGATCGAAGGAACGATCCTCACCGTCGTGCGTGAATCATCGGATGCGGCGGCAGCGGAAGCTGAGAAGTCCGACAAATTGGATGGGGTGTTGCGCGCCGCGCGAACGGTCGGCGGTGACGCGCTGCGACGCACGCCCGACATGCTGCCCGTCCTGAAGCAAGCGGGTGTGGTCGACGCCGGGGGCGCCGGTTTCTTGTTGCTCCTCGATTCGTTCCTCCATGTCGTATCCGGCGACGCACTGCCCGAACCCGATGAGTCGGCCAGTCCCGACCTCGACGCGCTCGAGGCCGTGGCCCATCGCACGTCGGACAGCGGCGTCGATGTCAGTGAACTTCGTTACGAAGTGATGTTCCTCCTCGACCTCGACGATTCCCACCATCGCGACTTCATGGAGGCCTGGGGGCGCATCGGCGACTCGATCGTCGTCGTCGGCGGCGAGGGTCTCTACAACTGCCACATCCACACCAACGACATCGGTGCCGCGATCGAGGCGCCCATCGAGCTCGGGGGTCGCCCGCGGGCCATCAGGGTCACCGATCTTTTCGAAGAAGTCGCCGACGAACACGCAAAACGCGAGGCTGCGCTCGGAGTCGAAGCGGGCGACGTCGTTCACCCCGGACGGCCGGGGCATGCACCACACCATTCGAGTTCACTACCGCCCGTCACGTGCGCGGTCGTCGCGGTGGCGAGCGGCGACGGCATCGCGGAATTGTTCGGTCAACTCGGAGTCCATGGTGTCGTGTCCGGTGGTCAGTCGCTCAATCCGTCGACCGCGGAACTTCTCGACGCCGTCGAACACATGAATGCGAACCAGATCGTCTTGTTGCCGAACAACAAGAACATCATTCCCGTCGCCAACCAGGTGGGTGAACTCACGAAAAAGGACATTCGTGTCGTCCCGTCGTGCTCGATGCCCGAAGCGCTCGCTGCGCTCGTCGTGTACGACCCCGAGGCCTCCGCGGAACACAATGCCCGGGAAATGAGTGCTGCGGCAGCCAGTGTGGCAACGGGGGAGATCACCCAGGCGGTGCGCGATACCGACAGCGATGCCGGGGCAATCCACACCGGGGACTGGATCGGAATCGTGCGTGGCGACGGCATCGTTGCGATCGGCGGAACCTGGCGCGCGGCAACGACACAGTTGCTCGATCACCTCATTTCTCCCGACCGTGAGATCCTCACGGTCCTCGAGGGCGTCGATGCCACGGCCGACATGACGGGGGAACTCTCCGCATGGATGGCCGAACATCATCCCGACATCACGGTCGAGGTCCATCGTGGTGGCCAGCCCCTCTATCCATACTTGTTCGGTGTCGAGTAGGACGTCGCAACCCGAGGGCTCCGTCGATACGGGCCCGATCACCCTCGCCGAACTCCACGCGAAGAAGCTCGCCGATATTCAGGGGATCGGAGAAAAGCGTGAAGCCGATCTCCGTGCAGTCGAGGTCCACAACGTCCTCGACCTCGTGATGTACTACCCGCGCCGCTGGGTCGACCGAACGCAGGAGTGCCGAGTGAGCGATCTCGTCGCCGGCGCGATGGCACTCGTCGTGGTCGACGTTCTGTCGGTCGACAGGCGAACGACGCGCAACCGGCGCTCGATGGTCACCGTGCGCGTCGGCGACGGCACGGGCAAGTTCACACTCACCTTCTTCAACCAACCCTGGCGTGCGAAGCAGCTGTACGCGGGGCTCACCATCTCGGTGTGGGGCAAGCCCGACACGTACCGTGGCGTACTCCAGATGACGAACCCCGTTGTCGACCTGATCGGCGACCGAACCGGACGCATCGTGCCGATTTACCCGCAGAGCGGAGACAAGGGCGTGAAGACCTGGGAGATGGCGAAGTGGGTCGAGATCGCCCTGAAAAAATGCGTGAAACGTGGCGTGTCGGATCCGTTGCCCGACGAGCTTCGGCGCAAGTACGACCTGATGTCCCGTTTCGAAGCGATGCGCACCATTCACTTGCCCGCATCCCTCGGCGACGTCGAGGTGGCGCGGCGTCGCCTCGCTTTCGACGAACTTCTCCGCGTGCAGACGTACCTCGTGCGCGAAAAGAAGAGAATCGAGCAATCGGCACGGGGGATCGAGCATTCGAACCGGGGAGTCTTCGTTCGGCAGTTCGTCGAGAATCTCGCGTTTCCTCTGACGAACGCGCAACGCCGGGTCATCGATGAGGTCACCGCCGACATGGCAGGGCCCGTTCCGATGAACCGGTTGCTGCAGGGCGACGTCGGCAGCGGCAAGACCGTGGTCGCGGTGGCGACCTTGCTCACGGCGGTCGAAGGTGGCTACCAAGGTGTGCTCATGGCCCCGACCGAAGTTCTCGCCGAACAGCACTTTGCCGGGGTCACGCGCCTGCTCGACGGTCTCGTCGTGAAAGACCCCGAGAGTCTCTTTGGGAATCGCCCGATTCGTGTCGAGCTCCTCACCAACCGGGTGACCGGTGAGCAGCGCCGCAACGTGCTTGCGGGACTCGCCGACGGTTCGGTCGACATCGCGATCGGAACCCATGCTCTCATCCAAAAAGGGGTCGAGTTCGCTTCGCTCGGCGCGGTCGTGGTCGACGAACAGCACCGCTTCGGCGTCGACCAGCGGGCGCAGTTGCGCGAATTGTCCGACATTCGTCCCGACGCGCTCGTCATGACGGCGACGCCGATCCCGCGCACTGCCGCACTCACGTTGTTCGGCGACCTCGACGTCAGCGTGCTCGACGAGATGCCGCCCGGGCGCACCCCGATCGTGACCCATGCGGTTGCGGGCGAACCCGAAGTGGAGGCGATGTGGGCGGCCGTTCGCGACGCGGTCGGCCGCGGCGACCAGGCGTACGTGGTGTGCCCGCTCATCGAGGAGAGCGAGAAGCTGGAGGTCGCCTCGGCCGAGGCGACGTTCGCCGAACTCTCCGGTGGCGCGTTGGCCGGCCTGCGGCTCGGACTGTTGCACGGTCGCATGAAGTCGGCCGAAAAGGACGCCGTCATGGAGTCGTTCCGCCGCGGCGAGATCGACGCACTCGTCGCAACAACCGTCATCGAAGTCGGCGTCGACGTTCCGAACGCGACCCAGATGGTGATCCTCGATGCGGACCGCTTCGGAATCGCACAGCTGCACCAGTTGCGGGGCCGCGTCGGTCGCGGAAAGAAGGCGTCGTCGTGTTGGCTCGTCACCGGGCTTTCCGACGACGAGTTGATCGCCGAGATGAAACCGCGGATCGAGGCACTCGTCGCCACGACCGACGGGTTTGAACTGGCCGAAGTCGACCTGCAACTGCGCGGCGAGGGCACCATCATGGACAAGCGACAGAGTGGCGGCAACGACGACTTGAAGCTCGCGTCGCTCAAACGCGACCGTGACCTCATCGAGGCCGCACGGGAAGTCGCAATCGAACTGGTCGGCAACGACACGACTCTCGACAAACACCCCGAGATTCGCGACGAAGTCGCACTTTTCATCGAGTCGCACGGGGGCGAGGACTACGTCGTCCGGAACTAGATGTCGTCGCTTTCCAGAATGATGTCCCACCGGTCACGGCAGTCGCTGCATCGATAGGTGATCACGTCGCCCACCATCCAGACGCCGTCCTCGCGGGGCGGCGTCAGTAGGTGGGCAACGCCGCCGCAGTCGACGCACGTGCTCGTCTCGGGGGGCGTCTGCACGAGGTTGATTATTGCCTGACAAACTGACGCCATGCGTGTGGTGGCGGGTGAACTTCGCGGTCGGCGCATCGACGCACCCGACGGTGACTCGACGCGCCCGACGACCGACAAGGTGCGCGAAGCCGTTTTCAACGCTCTCGGAAGTCTGGGTGCGGTCGACGACGCCCTCGCAGTGGATCTCTTCGCGGGGTCCGGGGCACTCGGGATCGAAGCGTTGTCGCGAGGTGCATCGCGCTGCGTTTTCGTCGAGAACGACCGGCGCGCTCTCGAGGTGTTGCGCGGGAACCTCGAGTCCCTCGGACTCGGCGGGCAGTCCGCCGTCGTCGTTGTCGATCTCGTGCGGGAGTCGTCGGTGGGCGGTTCGCTGCGACTCCGCGAGTTGTTGGCCGACGCGACCCTGGTTCTCGCCGATCCTCCGTACGGGTTCTCGAATTGGGGCGAGATCTTTTCGGCGGCGGAGTCTGCCGCGAAGGACGTGGTTCTGGTCATCGAAACCGAGGCGAGGGCCGCCGTGCATCGTGACGTGCCGGCGGGCTGGAAAGCGTTCCGTACAAGGGATTACGGGCGCACCACCGTTGGATTTTTCACCCGCGAGGAGATGAAAGACGGCGGGTCCTGAACGGTCGGTTGTACCGTTGGGGTCGCATGGCGAAGGTTCTTTACCCGGGAAGTTTCGACCCGATTCATCTCGGTCACGTCGACGTGATCGAACAGGCATCTCGGCTCTTCGGACACGTCGTCATCGCGATCCTCCACAACCCCGAGAAGCACGGTGGGGTGTTCACCGTCGAACAGCGCATTCACCTCATCAACGGCGCGCTTGCCGACACGGCGTGTGCGGGAAAGTACAGCGTGAAGGCGTACCCCGGACTCGCGGTCGATGCGGCGAAGGCCGAAGACGTCGACTTCATCGTGAAGGGTCTGCGCAATTCCGGTGACTTTGAAATCGAGCAACAGATGGCGCACACGAACCTCGCCGTCGCCGGCGTCCCCACCGTCTACCTGCCCTGCAGCCCCGAGCGTTCGTCGGTGAGCAGCCGCTTCGTGCGCGAGATCGCCCAGTATGGTGGCGACCCTTCGTCGATGGTGCCAATGAATGTCACTGCGGCGTTGAAGGAGATCTTCTCATGAGCTACGACGACTACGACGACTTCGCCGAATCGCCGATCGAGCCGCAGATGGGCGACGCCGAGGCCTTGTTGCGGCGCGCCGTCGACATCATCGCTTCTGCACCGAACATGCCCCTGTCGAGCACGCCACGCATCGACCGCGACGAGATCATCGAGATCCTCGACGACGCCCTCGCCCGGCTGCCCGAGGAACTGCGCCAGGCTCGGTGGATGCTTCGCGAAAAGCAGGAGTTCGTGAACAAAGCCCGGCGCGAGGCCGACGAAATCATCGAAGCCGCACGTCAGCAGGCCGAGCGCATGGTGCAGCGAACCGAGGTGGTGCGTGCGGCGGAATCTCGCGCGCGCACGGTCGTCGAAAATGCCGAAGGCGATGCTCGTCGACTTCGCATGGAGACCGAGGACTTTCTCGACCAGCGTCTCGGCAGTTTCGAAATTCTCCTCGATCGATTGATGAAGACGGTGGCAACCGGACGACAGCGCCTGTCCATCGGAACACCGGCCGAAGAAGAGCCGCAGCCGACCGATCCGTCGGGTGAGATCCAGGGCTTCTTCGACCAAGACCGTTTCTGAACGCGAGACGAGTCATCGTGGCATCACCGCTCTCGGGTCTGGTCGTGAACGTGGCGGAAGTGCTGCGCCGCGTGGGCAACGTGAAGGACATCGATGTCGCCATCGATTCGACACTGCTCGAACTCGGTGACGATCGCGTCGGGGGACAGGACGTTCCTGTCTCGTTCCATCTGGAGTCAACGAACACGGGCATCGTGGTGCGCGGCACGGTGTCGGCTGAATACCACGACACCTGTCGGCGTTGCCTGAAGGATGTCACCGACCGGGCATCCGTCGACATCGGCGAGATCTACCAGCGCGAGATCACCGATCCCGATGCCTATCCGCTCGAAGGGGAGCAGTTGAACCTGGCGCCGCTCGTTCGCGAGCACCTGCTCCTCGCGCTGCCCGATGCCCCGCTGTGTCGCGCCGACTGTCCCGGCCTGTGCCCGGTATGCGGGGCCGACAAGTCCGATCCCGCAGAAGCCGAGTGTGGTTGCTCGGTGGGCGCCCCCGACCCGCGGTGGGAGGCTCTCGAGGCCCTGCGCGACCGCTTCGACGACCGGTAGCCGAAAGTTCCCGACGCGCCGATAACCTCTCGGGGCTGAGAAACACGTCCAACGGAGACCATCGTGGCTGTACCCAAGAAAAAGAAGTCGAAGGCGAAGACCCACAGCCGCAAGTCCGCGAACATGCGCGTCGCATTGCCGTCGCGCAGCGTGTGCCCCCGTTGTGGAGCAGCGAAGAAGCCGCACGTGGTGTGTGGCGGTTGCGGTTGGTACAAGGGTCGTACCGCCGTCGAAGTCGCCTAATCTCGCTCCGTGGTTCTCCCCGTAGCCGTTGACGCCCTCGGAGGCGACAAGGCCCCCGACGAAATTCTGCAGGGCGTCCTCGATGCCGTCGCCGCGGGAATTCCCTGCGCAATCGTCGGCCCCGACAACCTTGCCTCGCTGACGTCGGTCGACATCTCCTCTCTGCCGCTCATTCCCGCGAGCGAAGTCATCGCGATGGACGAAGACCCGGCCGGCGGCGTTCGTCGGAAGAAGGATTCCACCCTCGTCCGCGCGGCCGAAGCCGTGCGGGACGGCAAGGCCTCGGCGATGATCTCCGCAGGCAACACCGGTGCCACGATGGCATCGGCGCTTCTGCGCATGGGCCGCGTGAAGGGCGTCAATCGGCCCGCGATCGCGACACCCATTCCCGTTCCGGGCCACACGCCGACGGTGCTCCTCGACGCGGGAGCGAACGCCGAGGTGCAGCCCGACTGGTTGGTGCAGTTCGGCGTCATGGGCTCCATCTACGCGGCGCGTCGGTTCGGAATCGAAAATCCCCGTGTCGGTCTGCTCTCGATCGGAGAAGAGCCCGGCAAGGGTGACACCCTGAGGAAAGAGGCCTACGAACTGTTGTCGGCTGCCCCGGGTATCAACTTCATCGGCAACGTCGAGGGTCGCGACATCATGACGCCCGACGTCGACGTGGTGGTCACCGACGGGTTCACGGGCAACGTCGTCTTGAAGACTCTCGAAGGAAGCTTGAAGACGGTCGTGAAGGCATTGTTCGCGGCGTTCGGGTCCAGTCCCGACTTGAAGGTCCATGCCGACGCGCTCTTGCCGTCGCTCCTGCCCCTGTACGAATCGCTCGACCCCGACACCTACGGCGGCGCGATTCTCCTCGGCGTCGACGGCGTGTGCATCATCTCGCACGGGTCGTCGTCGGCGCGCGCGATGCTGAACGGCATCAAGGTGGCGCGGGAAATGGTTGATTCCGGCATGGTCGAGGCGATTCGTTCCGCAATCGGTCTAATCTCGCAGGCGTCCGACGCCAACGGCAGCGGACGCTGATACCCACCAAAGGGAGACACACATGGCAGCAATCGACCGAGCAGGAATCTTTGCGATCGTCCGCGATCAATTGTCCGAGATTCTGGAAATCGATCCGACTGCGATCTCCGAAGGTCAGTCCTTTGTCGACGACCTCGACGCCGACTCGCTGGCACTCATCGAGCTCGTCGAGGCCCTCGAGGAAGAACTCGCCGACATTGTCGCCGACTTCCGTATCGAGGACGAAGACCTCCAGGACCTGAAGACGGTTCGCGACGCCGTCGACTATGTCTATGGACGCGTCTCAGCCGGATCCTGAGGCGCTCGCACGCCTGGCAACGGGCTTCGACCACGAGTTCCTCGACCCGTCGCTGCTCGTTCGTGCCCTGCAGCACCGATCGTGGCAGGCCGAACACGAGGCTCCCGATTCGAACGAGCGCCTCGAATTCCTCGGTGATGCGGTTCTCGGTTGGGTCGTCGCCGACATCGCGTACAAGACGTTCACCGACCTTCCCGAAGGTCGGTTGACGGATCTCCGCAAGAGCGTCGTCAATGCGAAGGCGCTTGCATCGCTCGCCCGTCAGGTCGGTGTCGGTCCCGCGTTGCTCCTCGGGCGTGGCGAAGACGCCGCCGGTGGTCGAACGAAAACGTCGATCCTCTCCGACGCGTTCGAGGCCGTGATCGGGGCGATCTATCTCGACGCCGGTCCCGCGGTGGCCTACGAAAAAGTGAAGCGGCTGCTGTTGCCGGCGATGCACAAAGCCCTCCCGAACATCGACAAGCTCGACGCGAAGACCGTTCTGCAGGAACGTGCCGCGCGACTCGGGTTCGCCGCGCCGCGTTATTTCGTCGAGAGTGAGGGTCCCGACCACGCGAAGATCTTCACTGCGCGCGTTGTCGTGGGCGACGTCGAGGCGACCGGCCAGGGGCAGTCCAAGAAGAACGCCGAGCAGGTGGCAGCAGAGTCGGCACTCGCGTCGTTGCCAGCCACGCCCGACGCCTGACGCGAGATGCCCGAACTGCCGGAAGTCGAAACGGTTCGGCGCTCGCTGCATGAAGCGGTAGTTGGTGCCCGGGTTGCACGAGTCGACATCGGTCGCCTGCGCAGCGTGCGTCGTACGGGACCCGATGTGGTGCGCGCGGGGCTGCTCGGTGAGTCGTTCGTCGACACGCGACGGCGGGGCAAGTATCTCTTCTTCGACCTCGCCAACGGCAACTCGATGATGGTGCACCTGCGGATGAGCGGTCGTCTGTTGTTGGCCCGACCCGACGCACCGCTCGAGCCGCACACCCACGTGACCCTCCACCTCGAGCAGCCGGGAGGCGATGTCATCGACCTGCGTTTCGTCGACCCGCGAACCTTTGGTGAGGTGGTGGTCTTCAATCCTGATGATGACTTGGTGCCCGAGGTTCACCGGCTCGGCATCGACCCGCTGGTCGACGACTTCTCGTACGACGCGTTCCGCACCGCGGTTGCGGGGCGTCGTCGAGGGCTGAAGGCGGTGCTCCTCGACCAGGCGATCATCGCCGGCATCGGCAACATCTACGCCGACGAGATCATGCACCGGGCGCGACTGCGTTGGGACCGCCGCGTCGACACGTTGCGAGCCGCTCAGTTGAAGGTGCTGCACCGCACCACGCTCGAAGTTCTTCACGAAGCGGTCGAGGCAGGCGGCTCGACTTTGTCCGACACCCAGTACGTCGATGCGCTCGGCCGGGAGGGGATCTTCCAGACCGAGCATCGCGTCTATGCGCGCGAGGGGGAGCGGTGCGTCACCTGTCGGCGCGGTGTCATTCGGCGCGTCGCGGGAGCGGGCCGATCCACGCATTTCTGTCCGGTTTGCCAGCGTTGAGGCGCCCCGGGAGGCGGTCGGAAACGGCCCGATCTTGTAAGTTCGGTTCGCTGTGTTCCTCAAGTCCCTGACCCTGAAAGGCTTCAAATCCTTCGCCGACACGACGGTGATGGAACTCGAGCCCGGAGTCACGGTCGTCGTCGGCCCGAACGGTTCGGGAAAGTCGAACGTCGTCGATGCGATCGCGTGGGTTCTCGGCGCACAGGCACCGTCGGCGGTGCGCAGCCAGAAGATGGACGACGTCATCTTTGCGGGCACCGAGAAGCGTCCGGCGCTCGGTCGCGCGGAGGTCGTGCTGACGCTCGACAACTCGGCTGGGTTGCTTCCGATCGAGTTCACCGAGGTGACGGTCGGACGCACGCTCTTTCGCTCGGGCGAAAGCGAATACTCGATCAACGGCGTCGAGTGCCGTCTGCTCGACGTGCAGGAGCTGCTCTCCGATGCGGGCGTCGGACGTCAACAACACGTCATCATCAGCCAGGGCCAGATCGACGCAGTGTTGAACGCGCGCCCCGAGGATCGACGGGCAATCATCGAAGAAGCAGCCGGCGTCCTGAAGTACCGCAAGCGCAAGGAAAAGGCCGAACGTCGTCTCGACAGCACCGAGGCAAACCTGCTGCGCGTGCAGGACCTCATCCGCGAAGTGCGTCGTCAGTTGCGGCCCCTCGAGCGTCAGGCCGAAGCGGCACGTCGCCACGGCGAACTCGTGGCGGAACTGAAGACCCTGCAGATTTTCGTCGCTGGTCGTGAGATCGCCTCGACACGTGCACGTCTCGTGGCGCTGGCAGGGGACAAGGCGAACGGAGCGCGAAGTGAACAAGAACTGCGCTCGCGTCTCGCAGAACTCGACACGCTCGTCTTGTCGTCCGAAGCCGAGTTGACCGCTCTCGGCGACACCGGAGTGAGCGACCAGTTGGTGCGCGTGGAGCAGTTGCGCGAGCGCGCTCGTGGTTTGGCCGCGTTGCTCGCCGAACGCCGGCGGTCGATGGAACGCGATCGCAGTCAATTCATGGACGCCGACGTGATGGCGTCGCTCGAAGGCGACGCCGCGGCCCTGCGTGCCGAACTCGATTCCATCAACGCCGAGCTCGCGGTCGTCGACCCCGAACGCGAGGCACTCGAAAGCGACGAAGCGGAATTTGCCGCACGACGCGAGGCGGCCGGCGACGAAGAAGTGCCGGAAATGCCGACACCCGTTGCTGCAAGTGCCGCGGCAGAAGTGCGCGGCGAGCTGCGAACGTTGCGCGCCGCCGACGAGCGTGATCGCGCCGAACTGCAGCGCGTCGCCACACGCATCGCGCAGCTCGACGACCGCGCGCTGCGACTCGCCGCAGACGTCGAGCGTCTCGGCAATGAATACGAATCGGCAGAGGGTGCGGCTGCCCGAATCGAAGGCGATGTGCGCGGGCAATCCGAACGTCGTACCGCTGCCGAGTCGTCGCTCGATGCGGCAACCCAGGCCAGCGCCGGTGCCGCGGCCTCCCTCGCACATTGGAACGCACGTGTTGAAGTCCTGCGCGAAGCGCTGGAAACCGCGCGGAGCAGGGCGGGTTTGCAGCACCTTGCCGACGTCGACGGGGTCGTCGGCGCTCTCGTCGATCTCATTCGCATCGAAGATGGTTGGGAAGCCGCGGTCCACGCGGCGCTCGGCGATGCGGTTGCAGGCATCGTCATGCGTGACGCGGCAGCGGCGCGGACCGCCCTGTCGAGCCTCGACGCGATGAACGTGAACGGCGCGGTACTCGCTCTCGGTGGTGCGCGGGAAACTCCGGCACAGGTGCCCATGGGGGCCCGACCGGTGCGCGGCCTCGTCCGGGCGGCCGGCGCCGAGGCGGTAACCATCGACGCACTGCTCGACTCTCTGCTTGCCCGCGCCTTCGTCGCCGATTCGTGGGCAACCGCGGTCGACATTGCGCTGTCGAACCCGTCGTTCCACGTCGTCACGAGGCGAGGCGATCGATTTGCCCCGTCGGGTTGGCGCATCGGCGCTCAAGCCGACGCAGTCACGGCCGCGGCTCTCGAAGACGCAGTGCAGCGGCAGGCCGCGGCGAACACCGAGTCCGAACGCCGGGCGAGCGAACTTTCCCGGGCGCGTGCCGAGGTGCAGTCGGCACGCGACGCACTGGCCGATCTCGAGCGTCGCCACGAGCAGCTCACGAAGGCACGGCACACCGCGGCCGACAGCCTGCAACGTGTCACCGGCGAGCGCCGTGAGGTCATTGCCGAGCTCGATGCGGTCCGTTCACAACGCGACGATGTCGCCGGTCGCCTCGAGCGCGCGTCGTCGCGCATCGCCGAACTCGAGGCGGTGCTGCCGCGGCTCGAGGCCGACGAAGCAGTCGAAGCCGAAACGATGCGCGCCATCGGCGTCGCTCGAGCGGGTCTCGACGCCGAAGCGTCACGGCTCGCGTTGCGCCGCAAGGATCTCGAGGTCAAGTCGGTCGGCCTCGTCGAACGTCAGCAGTTCGTGCAACGCCGTCTCGACGAGACCGAGGCTCGGCTCGCCGCCGACACCGAGGCTCGCGCGCAGGCGGCCGAACAGCGCATTCGCCTGCAGCGCTCCTTCGACGCCATCGTGCGTCTCAGCGATCTCGTCGACCGTCACCGCATCACCACCGAGGCACTGCTCGTCGAACTGCACGAGGCGCGGCGCCGGCAGAGCGACGAAGTGCGGGAAGTTGCCGCGCGCCTCGACTCGGCGCGCCGCGAACGGCAGGCGACCGAACGCGAGCTCGACGAGCAGCGCGAGCGTGGCCGCCGCATCGAAATCGAAGAGGCCGAGGTGCGCATGCGACTCGAGGCTGCGGTGGAGGCATTGCGTCGCGATCTCGAAATCGAGCCCGAGGTGGCCGAAGCCGCAGAGATGCCGGTGGTGCCCGAAGGGGCGACACCCATCGCGCGGGTCCGTGAACTCGAGCGCGAACTGCGATTGATGGGTCCCATCAACCCGCTGGCGCTGCAGGAATTCACGGAACTTCAGAAGCGCCACGAATTCCTCGAGGCTCAGCTCGAGGACGTTCGCAACACCCGTCGTGACCTTCTGCGTGTCATCAAGGCCGTTGACGAAGAAATTCAGTCGGTCTTCGGTGGTGCGTTCAACGACGTCGCCCGCAACTTCCAGGACCTCTTCGGTCTGCTCTTCCCCGGGGGCACCGGACGCCTTACGCTCACGTTGCCCGAGGATCTCTTGAACACCGGCATCGAAGTCGAGGCGAAGCCCGGGGGCAAGAACGTGAAGAAACTCTCGCTGCTGTCCGGCGGCGAACGGTCGCTCACCGCACTCGCATTTCTGTTCGCCGTGTTCCGCAGTCGGCCCTCGCCCTTCTACGTGATGGACGAAGTCGAAGCTGCTCTCGATGACGTGAACCTCTCGCGCTTCCTCGGTCTCCTGGCCGAGTTCCGCCGTGATGCACAGCTGCTTGTCGTCAGCCACCAAAAGCGCACGATGGAGGCCGCCGATTGCCTGCTGGGTGTCACCATGCAGCCGGGCGGGTCGTCGAAGGTCATTGTCGAACACGCTTCATCCGCCACCTGACTCGACATGAACTGACACGGACATGGACAACGCACCCCTCATCCTTCTCCTTCTCGTCGGCATCGTCCTTCTTTTCGGTGTCGGTGTCGTCATCGTCAACCGCCGCCGTACGCAGCAGCCAACTCCGGTCGCGACTCCGCCGACCCCGCGCATCGAAGCTCCACCCGAACCACCGGTCGAAGAACACGCGGTCGAAGACGTCACGGTTGAAGAAGTCACAGTCGAAGAAGTCACAGTCGAGCCCGACGTTGTCGCACCACCGAAGAAGCGCTTTGCCAAGGCGGCCGGCATCTTCACGGGTGCTTTCGCGGGTGTCCGTGCAAAAGACAAGATCACCGCCGACACGTGGAACGACCTCGAAGAAACGCTGTTGCGGGCAGATGTCGGCCTCGGGGTCACGACGTCGCTTCTCGAGAACCTGAAGACGAAGGTCGACAAGAAGGAAGTCACCGAACCACGCGGACTGATCGAGGCGCTGCGGGCCGACATGACCGCCCAGCTCAGTGCGAATGCGCGTGAACTCACCTTCGACACCGGTGTGAAGCAGCCGAACATCTGGCTGTTCGTCGGTGTCAACGGCGTCGGCAAAACCACGACCATCGGAAAGGTCGCGTTCGCCCAGAAGTCCCGCGGGCGCGATGTGCTCCTTGCCGCGGGCGACACGTTCCGCGCCGCAGCCGGCGAACAGCTCGAAACCTGGGCCGGTCGGGCCGACGTCCCGGTGGTGCGCGGCAGCGAAGGTGGAGACCCGAGTGCGGTCATTTTCGACGCCGTGCAGAGCGCCGCGGCACGCGGGTGCAACCTCGTTCTCGCCGACACCGCGGGCCGACTGCAGAACAAGACGAACCTCATGGAAGAACTGAAGAAGGTTCGCCGCGTCGCCGAGAAAGAGGCGGGTACCGTCACCGAAGTACTGCTCGTCATTGACGCAACGACGGGCCAGAACGGCCTGTCGCAAGCGACCCAGTTCGCCGAGGCAACCAACGTGACCGGCGTGGTGCTCACGAAGCTCGACGGTTCGGCCAAGGGAGGCATCGTCTTTGCGATCGAAACCCAACTGGGCATCCCGGTGAAGCTCGTGGGTCTCGGTGAGACGATCGAAGACCTCGTCCCCTTCGACCCCGAGGAGTACATTCGAGAGTTGTTCGACTCGGAGTCCTGAGTCCGCTCGAAACGGGGGAGCCATGAAGTTCAAGAGCAAGCGTCTGTTCGCCGCAGTTGCCTCGGTCACCGTGCTGTTGGCGGCATGCGGCGACGACTCGTCGTCGACCAACGACACCAGCGTGATGCAGATCGACACCGCGGCACCCGCCACGACTGCGGCGTCCGAGACGACCGCCGCACCGGAAACAACCGCCGCACCGGAAACAACCGCCGCGCCGGACACAACCGCAGCACCCGAAACGACGGCTGCGCCGGCACCAACCGCAGCACCCGCTGCGTTGCCCGCCGTGCAGATTCTGGGCGTGTCCTCAGGTGCCGGCGGTGGCGAGGCATTCGTTCTCGTCGACAAGAAGCCGGAGGGCTGGGAGAAGTTCAACGTGTCGATGAGCGCCACGGGCGTCGACTCCGCGCAGGTGAAGGTGCTCGACGTGCAAAAGACCGCCTCCGGCATCAACATCATCGTGAACGCCTCGAAGTTCTTCGGAGTCGCGCCCGTCAACGTGTCAGTGTCGTGGACCGACGGCGCCGGCACGAAGAGCGAAGTGGCTTCACTTTCTTGCGGTGCGGGGATCACGCAAAACGGTTGCTGACATCGGTCACGCGCTGCGGGCCGACCAACACTCGAACGGAACCCGACGTAGATTCTCTTTCATGAAATCGTCGATGCGTCGGGTTTTTCTCGGGATCGCTGCGCTGGCCCTCGGTGCGACGGCATGTGGTTCTGCCGAGGAAGCCGCCAAACCGATCGTCTTCTCGGTCGCGCAATCGACGCGGTCCGCGATGGGTGCGCCGGAAAGTGCCGCCGCGTCCGATGCCGCGCCGAATTCCAAGATGGCCATGGCGCCAAACGAAGTGAAGTACGAAGTCGAAGGTGATCTTCCGGCACTCGACGGCAAGGCGCAATCGTGGAAGAGCGTCGGCGAGCCGACGATCAAGCAGATGACCGCGATCACGCGTGCCCTGGGCATCGACGCCGACCCGGCGAAACGCTCGGACGACGAAGGCGGCGGCTTCGTCGCGGGACCCACCGACGGATCGGCTCCGTCCGTCAGTTTCAGCAACCCCGCGCAAGACGCATTCGCTGGTTGGTACTACTCGACGGCGTGGGCGACGTCAGCCGTCTCGTCCGAGCCCGCAATCGAGCCGGCAGCACCCGACAGCAATTCCGCATCCGACGCTCCGGTGGTTGACGTGCCGACGGAAATGAAGAAGCCGGAGAACCTTCCGACAACGGACGAAGCCCGAAAAGTCGTGCAGTCGATCCTCGACGAAGCCGGCGTCGACGTTCGTGACGGTGACATCGAGATCTACGCCGACGACTGGTCGGTATCGGTGACCGCGTGGCCGCATGCCGGAGACGTTCGAATCCCCATGTCGTGGACGTTTGGTTTCGGCGACGGTGGTGCCATCAGCTGGGCGAGCGGGAACCTGCTGTCGTTCGAGGAGGGCCCGAAGTTCCCCCGCGTCGGTGCCGCTGCCGCAGTCGAGCGATTGAGTGATCCGAAGTATTCGGGGTGGTACGGCTACGGACCGGTTGGTCGTGCGGTCGCCGAGCCTGCCATCGCGGACTCCGCAACCGTTCAGACGGTGGTCATCACGGCGGTGAAAGAGTCGCTCACGCCGATCGTCGATGCCGACAACGTGCTGTGGCTCGTTCCGTCGTACGAGTACACGGTGAAAGACGGCTACACCATCGGGGTCATCGCGATCACCGATGAATTCATCGAACAGGCCGCACCGACGGTCGATTCACCGATTGAGAACGGCGAGACCATCGAGCCCTCGCCGCCAATCGAAGGTGGTGGCTTGAGCGGGAGTTCGGGTTCGTCGGCCGGATCCGGCGACACGCTGCCCGCCGTCGATGCGCCCACGCCGACACAGGAGGAAGCCGTCGCGTTGGTTGGCCTGACGGAGGACGAAGCGACGAAGGTCGCCGAGTCGAATGGCTGGATCGTGCGCATCAGTTCCCGCGACGGTGAAGAGTTCCAGCTGACGATGGACTACTTGACGAACCGTGTCAACCTTGCAATTGCCGACGGAAAGGTGACCGGCGTCAGCGTTGGGTAGCCTCACGGGCGTCATGTTCGACAATCTCAGCTCGAAATTCGAGTCGATCCTCAACAAGGTCCGCGGTCGTGGTCGTCTGACCGAGGCCGACGTCGACGAAGTCCTCGGCGAAATTCGTGCCGCTCTTCTCGATGCCGACGTCAACGTGTCCGTCGCGCGCAACGTCGTCGCCCGCATTCGCGAACAAGCAGTCGGTGCCGAACTGTCGAAGGCGCTCGACCCGGGTCAACAGATCGTCAAGATTGTCAACCAGGAACTGACGGCGATTCTCGGTGGCGAAACGCTGAAGATCACCTATGCCGGCAAGCCGCCAACCGTTGTCTTGATGGCGGGTCTGCAGGGTTCGGGCAAAACCACCAGTGCGGCAAAGTTGGCGCGTTGGTTCAAGTCGCAGGGGCGCCAACCGCTGCTCGTCGGCGCCGACCTCCAGCGTCCGGCGGCGGTCGAACAGTTGCGCACGCTCGGCCGACAAATCGACGTGCCCGTGTTCTCCGAGCCGGGCGACCCGGTGAACACCGCGACGCGCGGACTCGCCGAAGCGCGTCGCATCGGTCGCGACGTTCTCATCGTCGACACCGCGGGCCGACTCTCGATCGACGCCGAACTGATGGACGAGATCCGTCGTATCAGCGACTCGGTGCAGCCGAACTACACCTTCCTCGTCATCGATGCGATGACGGGCCAGGACGCGGTCAACACCGCCGAGGCCTTCAACGCAACCCTCGAAATCGACGGCGTCATCCTCTCGAAACTCGACGGCGACGCGCGTGGTGGTGCGGCACTGTCGGTGAAAGAGGTCATCGGTAAACCCATCGCGTTCGCGGCGACGGGCGAAAAGATCGACGCGTTCGAACAGTTCCATCCCGACCGCATGGCGGGGCGCATCCTCGGCATGGGCGACATGCTCACGCTCATCGAGCAGGCCGAGCAGGTCTTCGAGAAAGAAGAAGCCGAGGCAGCGGCCGCGAAGATGTTCGAAGGGGAGTTCACCCTCGACGACTTCCTCGAGCAGTTGCAACAGGTGAAGAAGATGGGGTCGATCTCCAGCATCATGGGGATGCTCCCCGGAATGCCGAAGGAGATGAAGAACGCCGAGATCGGTGACGACCAGGTCAAGGTGACCGAGGCCATCATTCGCTCGATGACCCCCGACGAGCGGCGCCGACCCGAGATCATCAACGGGTCTCGGCGGGTGCGCATCGCCAAGGGGAGCGGCACGACGGTCCCCGATGTCAACCGTCTCGTCAAGCAGTTCGGCGAAATGCAAAAGATGATGAAGCAGATGGGTGGTCTCGCGGGAAAGAAGGCGGGGAAGAAGGGCAAGGCGCCGAAGATGAACCCCGTCAAGATGGCCAAGGCGATGAAGCAGATGGGCGCCGGCGACCTCTCTGGTCTCGGCAACCTCGGCCCTCCCGGCCAGCCCGGCCTACCCGGTCAGAAAAACCCCGGGGCCTTCCCCGATTTTCGGGACTTCCGATAGCCTTTCCCAGTCCGGTCCCGGCCGTCTCGCGCCGCGACGACCCAGTTGCAGGAGTTTTCATGTCAGTCAAGTTGCGTCTCACCCGCGTCGGAAAGACCAAGCAGCCGCATTACCGCATCATCGTCGCCGACGAGCGTCGCTCGCGCGACGGTCGGTTCATCGAGATTCTCGGCCAGTACAACCCGCGCCAGGAGCCGTCGCACCTGAACGTCGACAACGACAAGGCGGTCGCCTGGTTGAAGCAGGGTGCGCAGCCCACCGAGCGCGTGCGCAAGCTTCTCGAGATCTCGGGCGCGTGGGCACAGTTCACCGCTTCGAAGAGCGCAAAGTGACCGACGGCGCCAACCTTCTCCCGGCACCCACGGCAACGGCGGTCCTGCAACACGTCGTTCGCTCGATCGTCGACGACCCCGATGCGGTGTCGGTCGATGCCCGGGAAGACGACGACAAGGTCTATCTCGAAGTGCGCGTCGGTTCGGGCGATCTCGGTCGTGTCATCGGCCGCCGTGGCCGCACGGCCCAGAGCATTCGCACCGTGGTGCGCGCGGCGGCAAGCCGCGACGGCGTCGACGTCGACGTCGACTTTCTCGATGAATGACCCGTCCTGACGGTCTTCTGGAAATCGGCAAACTCGGCCGACCCCATGGCGTGCGCGGAGAGATCTATCTCACCCTCGTCTCCGACCGTCCCGAACGTCAGGCCCCGGGATCTCGCATCTTCGTGGGCGGCGCGTGGCGCACGATCGAGTCGATTCGTCCGTCGAACGACCGCTTTCTCGTCGTCATCGAGGGCCTCGGTGTGCGCGAGGACGCGGCACTCCTGACCAACGAGGTCGTCTACGGCGAGCCGATCGAGGATCCCGGCGCCCTGTGGGTTCACGATCTCGTCGGGGCGCGGGTTGTTGGAGTCGACGGTGCCGAATACGGAACCTGCATCGCGGTCATCGACAACCCCGCTCATCCGATTCTCGAAACCGACGGGGGAGCGCTCGTGCCGGTGCCGTTCGTCGTGTCGTTCGACGATGGTCTCGTGACGGTCGATCCACCTGCCGGTCTGCTCGACCTGGGGGACAACTACTGATGCGCATCGACGTCTTTTCGATCTTCCCCGGCATCGTCGACGCGTTCTGCGCCGAGAGTCTCTTGGGCAAGGCCCGCCAGTCGGGCCTGCTCGATCTGCGCACGCACGACCTACGTGACCACACCCACGACGTGCACCGCACCGTCGACGACACGGTGTTCGGCGGCGGCGCCGGCATGCTCATGCGCCCCGAGCCGATTTTCGACGCGGTTGAGTCGGTGCAACCACCGCGTCCCTTGATTCTCGTCGGGCCCGGTGGCGACAGGTTCGACCAGTCCATCGCCCGACACCTGGCCTCGCTCGATGGCTTTTCTCTTCTCTGTGGTCGTTACGAGGGCGTCGACCACCGCGTGCGCGAGCACCTCGTCGATGCCGAGGTTTCCATCGGCGACGTGGTGCTGTCCGGTGGCGAGGTCGCGGCATGTCTCATCATCGAATCGGTCGTGCGTCTCGTGCCGGGGGCTATGGGCAACGCCGAGTCACCCCTCACCGAGAGTTTCGGTGTGACGGGCCTCCTCGAAGAGCCCCAGTACACGCGTCCCGCTGAATTCCGGGGCTGGTCGGTTCCCGACGTGGTGCGCAGCGGAGACCATTCCCTGATTGCCCGCTGGCGCCTCGCGCAGGCGCTGCACCGCACGATTCGAGTCCGTCCCGACCTGATCGAGGCTCGTGGGGGCCTGTCGGCGGCCGAAAAGAGGCTGTTGGAAGAGTTCGCCCCCGTCTCGTATCCTGCATCGTTCGCTCAGGGTGGTTCTGCCGCCCCCGACCAGTAACGGATCGCCCCATGAAGACCACCGACCTCGTCGACAACCAGTACATCCGCACCGACCTCCCCGACCTGCGTCCCGGCGACGAAGTCAAGGTTCACGTGCGCGTGGTCGAAAGCGGCAAAGAGCGCATCCAGATCTTTCAGGGCAACATCATCGCCATTCAGGGTTCGGGTGTCGCCGAGTCCTACACCGTGCGCAAGCTCAGCTACGGCGTCGGTGTCGAGCGCACGTTCCCGAAGCACAGCCCGGCCGTCGCAAAGGTTGAACTGATGCACCGTGGCGAGGTGCGCCGCGCCAAGCTCTACTTCCTGCGCGAGCGCACCGGCAAGGCTGCGAAGATCCGCGAGAAGCGCGAATCCTGAGTCGCGCACACACTGACGTGACGAATCGCCTCAGTCCGGGGCCCCGTTGAACACCGACGACCTCGAAAACTTCGAGGCCGAGCGCGAGCTGCAGCTCGCCCAGGAATACCAAGACGTCGTGTCCATGTTCCGTTACGCGGTCGAGTCCGAGCGCCGTTTCTATCTCGCGAACGAGGTCGTCACGCGCGTCGCCGCCGACGGTCCCCGTCCGCTCATCGAAGTGGAGCTGACCGACGCATGGGTGTGGGACATGTACCGAAAGAGCCGATTCGTACCCCGCGTGAAGATCCTCTCGTTCAAGGACGTGAACGTCGAGGAACTGCCGGGCCCCGAGATCTAGCCGCTGCGCGACGCGCCCGTGGCACGTGGGGTGAGAACCTCGCCGCCGCCTGGTACGTGCGCAACGGATGGCGCATCATCGATCGCAACGTGCGGCACGGTCGCGGCGAGATCGACATCATCGCCGAGAAGAACGGAACGTTCGCGGTGTGCGAGGTGAAGGCGCGGCGCAACGGCGACTTCGGGTCACCGGGCGAGGCGATGTCCCCCCACAAGTGCAGAACGGTTCGTCTCGCGGCCTTCGGTTGGGCCCGCGACAACGGTGTGCGCACGTCGCGCTTGCGCTTCGATGTCGCCCTGATTGTCGGCAACCGCATCGAGGTCGTTCACGACGCGTTTTGATGCGTCGTCAGTTCGTGGAACGTCGGTCCCAGCACGCGTGGTGCCAGTGTCGACGCAGATCGGGCGCCTCGGCCGGAACGGTCACGCAGTGACCCATACCGACGGGAATCTCGCGGTTGCATCCCGGGCACAGGTACACCTTCGTCGCTTCGTACGGTTGCACCCGACGCACGTCGACTTCGCCGTACAGGCCGCTCCAGATGTCGCTCATTCGGCGACCCTCAGCCCAGAAAAGCCCACGCCACGAGACCGAAGGCGATCACCAGAGCGGCGGCGACAAACACGACGTCGGTGCGGCGCTTCACCCGCTTGCGCGTCGCATCGAATCCCATGGCGTCATTATGTATCGTCGGGGCATGACAACCAACGCCGCTTCGTCGAACCAGCTGCAAACGATCATCGTCGAACGTGACAACGGAGTGGTCACCATCACGCTGAATCGTCCGTCCAAGAAGAATGCGGCCAACAACGTGATGTGGAGTGAATTGCTCGCGACCTTCCGTGGAATCGGGGCGTCGGCCGACGATCGTTGCGTCGTTCTGACGGGTGCGGGCGGCGACTTCTGCTCGGGGGCCGATCTGTGGGCTGGCGACGACGCCGCTGCCCGCCAGCATCAATTGGCGCGCATGCGCAATGTCACCGAAGTCGCCATGTCGCTTGCGCGACTTCCGCAGCCCGTCATCGCAAAGGTGCGCGGTGTCGCGGTCGGCGCCGGCATGAACATGGCCCTTGGTTGCGATCTCGTCGTGGCGTCAGAGAACGCTCGATTCTCCGAGATTTTCGCCAAGCGCGGTCTCAGCATCGACTTCGGTGGCTCGTGGTTGCTGCCGCGGCGGGTCGGCCTGCACAAGGCGAAGGAACTGGCGTTGTTCGCCGACATCATCAACGCAGCTGAAGCCAAGCGCATCGGCCTCGTCAACCGTGTCGTTCCCGACGTCGAACTCGATGCCTTCGTCGACGGCTGGGCCAAGAAGCTCGCCGCCATGCCCCCGATCGCCATCGCGCAGACGAAGCGCATGTTGAACAACGCGATGAACGTGACCCTCGAGGAAGCTCTCGAAGACGAGGGCACGGCGCAGACGGTCAACTTCGGAACGAAGGACACGGCCGAGGCCATCGCAGCGTTCACCGAAAAGCGCGACCCGGTGTTCCGCGGTCGTTGAGTCGATGATCGCGCGCCGGACCGTCGCTGCCCTGGCGGTGCCCGTCGTTCTTGGATTCGCTTCGCATGCAGGTGCGACGAGCGACCCGAACATCACGACGACATCGGCGCCCGTCGAGACTCCCGTCGAGTCCCCGATCGATGAACAGGGTGGCGTGACGGTTCCTCCCGTCGTCGCTCCCGTCAGCACGTTGCCGTCCGCCACGACGACCGTGCCCGTCGGATGTCCGCCGCCGCCCGTCTCGCAGGCCGTCTTCGTCGGCAAGGTGAAGGTGCTCGATGCGACACAGGCGGTCTATGAACTCGTGCGGCTGCGGTCGGGGAGTCTCGCGGGCTATTCCACCGACGTTCCGAACGTGTCCGGCGTTGTCGTGACCGAAGTCGGCATCTATTACGGCCGGGACGTCAAGTTCCTCGACGTCGGCGCGACGTACTTGGTGGGCACGGCCCTCGACGCCACCACCGGTCGCATCTTCTCGCGCGTCACCGAGGAGGCGCCGCTCTTCGGCGGCAATCAAGTCGCCGACATCAACAATTCGGGCGTCGTGTGTCCCACGTTCGTCGACGTCGCACGCACGCTCAACGTCGACGGTTCCAGCATCGAGTCGGGTGTGCTGTCGGGCCTGTCGGGTGAGTCGGACCGACTGTTGCTCGCAGTGCTCGTACCTGCCGGTCTGGTGTTGCTGGGTTTGGTGACGCTGGTTCTCGTGCGTCGCGCACTGCCAACCTGACGCGACGCCGCGTCAGGCGACGAAAGCCGCGGTGGCGCGCTCGCGAAGTTCCGACACCGCCGCACCGAGGCCGTCGGGATGCTTGAAGAGGGCACTGCCTGCGATGAGCAGGTTGGCGCCTGCAGCTGCGGCCCCACCGACCGTCGTCGCCGAGATGCCGCCGTCGACTTCGACGTGGATGGAATCGCCGAGACCGGCGGCGGTGATCATGTTGCGCACCTCGCGGATCTTGCATTCCATCGTCGAGATGTACTTCTGGCCACCGAAGCCCGGGTTGACGGTCATGACCAAAACGAGGTCGACGAGATCGAGCACGTTCTCGATCGCCGACGCGGGGGTCGCGGGGTTCAACGCGACCGCGGCGGTGGCACCAAGCGCCCGAATGTTCTCGAGCGTGCGGTGCAGGTGGGTGCACGCCTCGACGTGCACGATGAGCCGCGAACAGCCCGCCTTCACGTAGTCGGCCGCCATGACGTCGGGCGTCAGCACCATCAAGTGGGCCTCGAAGGGAACGCTGCAGTGTCGACGCGCCGCGGCGATGACGTCGGGACCAAAGGTGAGATTCGGCACGAATTGCCCGTCCATCACGTCCCATTGAATGAGGTCGACACCGGCTGCCTCGAGATCGCGGACGGCCTTGCCCAATTCCGCGAAGTCGGCAGGCAGAACGGACGGTGCGATCTGAATGGGAAGCGTCACGCAGTCCACTCTACCGATGTGCCCCGAAACCTAAGGTTGATGCATGGAACTCGAGGCCGGCGCGTTGGTGGCCGGCGGCGACGCCCTCGGTCGCATGCCGAGCGGCAAGGTCGTCTTCATCGACGGAGCGTTGCCCGGCGAGACCGTCGAGGTGGAACTGACGGGTTCGCGCAAGGACTACGCGAAGGCACACGTCACGCGGGTCATCTCTGCGTCGAAGGACCGCGTTGCGCCTCCGTGTCCCCACGTGGCGGAACATTGTGGAGGCTGTCAATGGCAGCACCTCGCGCTCGGCGCCCAGTACGAAGCGAAGGTGCGCATTGCGATCGAGTCGCTCGTTCGCATCGGCCGCGTGTCCGTCGACGAGGAATTGGTGGTTCGTGCTGCGTCGGGTGGTCGTTTGCCCGGTGCCGGCTACCGCACCACGGTTCGTCTCGCGTTCACCGACGACGGTCGGCCGGGTTTCAGGGAGCGCTCGAGCAACCGAGTCGTTCCGGTGGGGGACTGTCTCGTGGCGCACCCCCTGTTGCATCCGGCGATCGCAGCCATCTCGGCGCGGCCCGGAAGTGACGTCGAAGTGACGCTGCGCTGCAGTGTGGCGACCGAAGTCGTCGGCGCGGTCGTCCACGGCGACGAGCGCAGCGTGCGCGGCCTCGAGTCGGTCGATGTCGTCGGCGAAGACGCGCGCCTCATCGAAACGGTTCACGGAACCGATCTCGTCGTCTCGATGGGGTCGTTTTTCCAGTCGGGTGTCGCTGCGGCCGACATGCTCGTCGACACGGTTCGCTCACTTGCGGGACCCGAGGCGCTGAGTGGAACCTTCGGTCAGGTCGTCGATGCGTACGGGGGCTGCGGGTTGTTTGCGGCCACGATCGTGCCGACGCACGTTCCCGTCACGTTGATCGAGTCGAATCCCTTCGCAACCGAAGACGCCCGCACCAACCTCGCGTCGCGTCGGGCGACGATCATCGAATCGTCGGTCGAGGACTGGGATGCCCAACCCGCGGGCCTCGTCATCGCCGACCCGGCCCGCACCGGTCTTGGTGCCGGTGGGGTGGCGGCTCTGGCTGCGACGCGCGCACCGATCATCGTTCTGGTGAGTTGCGACGCGGCCGCCGGTGCACGCGATGTGAGACTTTTTGCCGAGGCGGGCTACGTACTCGACGACCTTTCGGTGCTCGACCTGTTTCCGCACACGAACCACCTCGAGATGGTGACGAGGCTTCGCCGCACCAAAGTCGTCGACGAGAGCCGTCCCGTCACGAGATTCGACGAAGGACTCGCTCCACCCGCTGCATGAACCTGTCGCGTTCGAATCGTGTGGAGCGGTCGACCGAATACAGGGCCAACCAGCGCGCGCGGCACCGCCACGAACACAGTCGACGTACGGATCGCATGATGACTGCACGCCCTGCCCGTCCGCAGAAGAGATTTGCACTCTTTGATCTGCCGTGCGTGGTGACGACGACGATTCGCGTGACGTTGCGCAGCGCCGGCATCACGTGGCCGGTGGTGTCGTCGAGGCTCCACGCGACGTCGTTGGCAAGCACCCGGTCGATCCACGCCTTCAGCACTGCGGGTTGTCCCGACCACCACGTCGGGTAAGCGAAGACGAGCGTGTCGCACCACATGACGTCCTCGAAGAATGGGGCGAGATGGGGCTTGGTGTCCGGTGCGGCGCCACGCAGCGACCATTCGTTGGCCGACACAACGGGGGAGAACCCGACGTCGTAGAGGTCGTGCACCCGAACCTCGTTGCCGACTTCGCCACTCACGCGAACGACGAGGTCGCACAGAGCGCGCGAGAAGCTCGCCGGATCGGGGTGGGCATGAACGACGAGCACGCGCCGTGTCATCGCAGCCCCGCCAATCGATCGCGGGTGCGAGAAAGAAACCGCCGCCGCTTGTCGTCGTTCGTGGCCTCGCCCGGGCCCGCCCAACACACCAAGGTGCGTGTGCGCCATCCGGTGGCACGGCGCAGCGAGCGGCCGAAGGCGTGGGCGAGCTGGCGCGTCGAGCGCTGTGGAAAGTGCCCTGGCGGTTCGGCTGCGGTGACGACGACGACGCGGCGCACATGACGCAGACCGGGGCTCACGCGCCCGTTGTCGGCCAACCGGAATGCCACTCCCGGCACCAGCGCGCGGTCGAAGAAACCCTTGAGCATCGAGGGCGGCCCCGACCACCACATGGGAAAGACGAAAGCGAGCACGTCGGCTCTTGCCAGCAGTTGTGAATAGGGTCCGATTCCCGCGGCGTCGGCAGCGTCGGTCGTGGCGTAGCTGCGCCACTCGGCAGGGGACATTGCAGCCTCGAAATTGTCGCGGTACAGGTCGATGACGTCGACCTCGTGCCCCGCCGCCGACAGGCCAGCGACGGTTGTGTCGAGCAGCTCGCCAGCGAACTGATCGGGCTTCGGATGGGTGAAAACGACGACCGCGGTCACTACCCCCACTCTAGGAAGCCGTGGCAGTGGACTACCGTCGGAACAGGGGGTGGGCGCAATGGGGGCAGCACCGCGCGACGTTCGTGACATTTCGGCCGACTGGCTGGGAGCTGTGATGGGGAGCCGAGTCGACGACGTCGACGTCGAGGTGATCGGTGCCGGCGTCGGCTTCATGGGGCAACTCGCGCGTGTCCGCCTGGTGTCCCGTGACGTTCCGGCATCCGTCATCGTCAAGATGCCGTCGTCGGACCCGGGTGCGCAGATGATCGGCGGAATGATGCGCGTATGGGAACGCGAACACCGCTTCTATACAGAGATCGCACCGAACATGCGGTCGGTGAGCATCCCGCATTGCATCCACTCGGGCATCGACCCTTACGTTCTGGTTCTCGAGGACCTTGCGCCGGCGCGTCCGGGTGACCAGGTCGAAGGGCCGACGCAAGCCCAGGCACGAGCAGTCATTGATGCGGCTGCCGCCCTGCATGCGGAGTGGATGAACCGGCCCGAACTCGCGACGTTCGATTGGATGCCCGACCTGAACGACCCCTCGACGGGGATGATCGCCCAGCTCTTTCCCGTTGGATGGCCGACATTCCTCGCTCGCTACGGCGACTCCCTTCCCGAACGGGTGTTGCGCTGGTGCGAAGCTTTCGTGCCGAAGATCGTCGACTGGATCCACACCTACGACGACTGGCCGGTGACCCTGATTCACGGCGACTTTCGTCTCGACAACATGTTCTTCGATGACCGCGGCGGAGTCACACTGATCGACTGGCAGTTGGCGATGCGTGCACCAAGCACGACCGACCTCGTCTACTTCCTCGGTACGAATCTGCCAACCGACACGCGACGGTTGATGACCGACGAATTGATCAACCGCTACTGCGACGGATTGCGAAGTCGAGGCGTGCCACCGGAGTGGTCCGACCGCACGCGGATCCTGAAGGGACTCACCGAAGGGGTGCTCTTCTACTGCACCTCGTTCGCCGCGAGCATCCTCACGCTCGACCAGGCGAACGAGCGCGGTGCCGCTCTGATGGATTCCCTCGTTCGGCGTGCGTTCTCCGCGGCCGACGATCTCGACGCCGGCGGACTACTCGGATTGTGAGGTTCGCTCGTCGTCTTTGCGCGCGACACGTTCTGGTCTGCGCTGTGTTCGTCGCTGGGTCAGGGTTGTCGATGCCGGCCAGCCAATCGTTGGCCAAGGCAGGACCGTGTCCGTCGGTGAAGAACGTCGTGCTGCCCGAAGACGATGACGAACTTGCACGTATCCAGCTGGAAATCCTCGCATGCGCTCGACACCTGCAGATCACGCGCTTCGGCCGCGAGAACAAACAGCAGTGCGTCGGTTTTGCAAACGCGCTCATGGACATCCTGCGACCCGCGATGAAGGATCGCGTGGTCGGTCAGTCGCGACCGTACAGCGCCGGCAACTTCACGAATGCCTTGCGCTTGCGAAAACTTCTCCTCGCCAGAGATGAATCAACCGGTTTGCCGGTTCGTCCGCGCGACCTCGTCTCTCGCCCGGCTTTCGTGTGGTGGGACACGAGCGAAAAGACCGACGGACACGTTGGCGTCTACATCGGGGCGGGATTGTTCGTCGACAGCTACGTCGCCTACGAACTAGCGCAACTCACCGACAAGGAGATGGCGTCCATTTCCGACCCGACACGTTGGTCGTGGACCGTCAAACCGGGTCCGCAGCGTCGTGTGCCGTGGCCCGAGGGGCACTGGCCACGTCAACGCGTGAACGACGGCTACTCAGTCGTTCGCGTCCGGGGCGGTTGAAGCCGTTTTTGCGCGGCGGCCGACGATGATTCCGGACACGACCGCCACCACGCCGATCACGACCCACAGCGTGCCGACGGTGCGGAACGGCCCGAGTAGCGAGTCGGCGGCGACGGGTACCGCCGCGTTGGCGAGGCGATCCGTTTCGTCGATCGACGAGACGACGGCCGAACGCACGGCGCCGGCGGCAACCAAGTCGATGACCCCGAGGATGAACGTCGTGATGCCGAGAAACAGCAAGCCACCCCGCAACGACCGCGCGAACAAGAGATAGAGCAGGCCGGTGGCGAGAGTGAGGAACGCCGCCGCCCAGAACGCGGTGTTCAGCGCGTCCTTGATCGACTTCAGATCCGGTCCGTCGTCCATGGGCTCGAGTTCGAGACCCTTCCAGTCGTCGACTTCCTTTTCGAGGTTCTTGAACTCGGGGTCGACCTCGCCCAATGCCGCAACCACGTCCTGCGCGACGGCTTTCGCTTCGACGATCTTCGTTTCGTCGATGCCGTTCACGAAGAAGTCGTAAATCTCGTCGGAAATCTCGCTCACCTTCGACATGAATTCGTCGTTGGCTGCCAGTTCGTCGAGCTTCGTTGTGATGGTGGTCTGCAACTCGTCGAACTTTGCCAGCTCCTCGGCCGAGGCATTCTCGGTGAGTTGCTCGATGAAGTAGCGCGCGGCTTCGTCGCGGAATTCCTTGTCCTTTGTCAATGCCGTCACGGTCTTGCCGGCGGGATTTCCCGTGCCGACCGACAACCAAGTCGGCAGGGTGATCGACAACACCAAAGCGCACAGGACGAAGAGGACACCAAAAAGAACGGCCGGACCCCGACGGGCCCTGAAGAATCGATTCCCCACGCCACGACGGTAGACCACGGCAAGCCTCGCCCGTGACGAGCACGATGCCGACTACGGTTGACTCATGACGAACGCTTATCCACCGCCCCCGCCGCCGTCGGTTCCCAATAATCCCGGGCCTGTCCAGGCGGCGACACCCACGCAACTCGCCACCGCAGGTTCACGCGTTGGTGCCGCGTTGCTCGACGGTCTCCTCATGGTCGGCACGCTCTTCGTTGGATGGCTCATCTGGAGCATCGTGCTGTGGAAGCAGTCGACGTCTCCCGCGAAGAAGATGCTCGGCATGGTGGTGATCGATGCCAGCACCGGCGCCCCGGCAAGTGTCAAGCAGATGGTCATGCGCGAGATCGTCGGCAAGTGGGTCGTGGGCTCGGTGACGGGCATTGTCACGCTGGCGTCACTCATCATGTTGTGGGCCACACCCCGTCGCCAGACGGTGTGGGACTACATCGGCTCGACGACCGTCGTTCGTCGCTAGCCGCGCGCGGCGCGCCTGCGGCGCTTCCGCACCCACTCCGCCGCGTCGAGGCCCTTGGCAATCACCAATGCAACGATGCACAGAATCGCGAACCACGTGAGATACGCCCCACCTCGACCGGCCGCGGCCAGAAAGATGCCGAGCGTCAAGCGACGGTTCAGCCAATCGGGTCGTTGCATCGGGGGGATCGGACGATTCATGTCGTGGAGACCCTAGACGACCAACCAAAGAATATTCACCTCATCGTCGGCGCAGATTGCTGAATGAAACAATCTCAGGATCGCGAGTACTTTTGAACCATGCTCAAGAAAGCCGCCCTGCTTGTCGTCTGCGCTGTGACTCTAGGAGTCGCGTGCGGAGAAGGTGATCGAGACGCTTCGAGCGGCGCGAGGACGAAAAACAGTGCGCTCGAGACGACTGAGACCTCCGTCGAGGTCGCGTCGACGGTCGAACCAACAACGCCGTCGCCGGTGTCGACCACGCTTGACGTGAGCGGTCGAACGATTCGCTGCGAAGACAGGCGAGGCCAGGATCTGCGTGGCGCAAACTTCGAAGGCGCTCTCATTGACGGTGCTGACTTCAGCGGCGCAAATCTCGAGGGTGCCAGCTTCCTGCGCGCCTCACACCCGGCGGGACGCCAGTGGAGTGAGTGCGACGCGCTTTATCGGCGCGACAATCCTTACCAGCGCACGAACATGCCGAGCTTTCGTGAGATGCCAAATTTTTCCGGGGCAAATTTGCGTGGTGCGAAATTCGGAGAAGGCATTCAGCCCGGGCAGGTGTTCGTCAGACCGCTCCGTGATGTCGAGGAAATGAGGCTTGAGGTCGCCGGGATTTTCGACGGCGCGGATCTGACCGGCGCCTCGTTCGACAACGCGATTCTCGACGCCAGCTGGGCTTACTCACGTTTTGCCAATATCGTCGGGTTGTCGTTTTCCCGTGCAAATCTTTCGGGAGCAAACCTGCGCAACGTCTGGGGTATGGAGGTGGACTTTCGCAACGCGAATTTGAGTAACGCTGACTTAAGTGGTGCAATTTTCCAAACGAGATGGGCGTACACTCCTCGCTGCGCACCAATCGGTGGTGCGGTCGCCACGGCTCCGGCAAATCTTCATGTCTGTCGAAACGGGCGACTCGCTCTGCCGCAGGATACGATCATTTGCTCCTACGAGCCTGACGGGTGTGACGGCAACGTTGCGCACTTTGGCGGCGCTAATTTGAGTGGGGCGAATCTGACCGACGCAGTCCTTGCGGGTGCAATGCACCGAACTGCGAGAAACGTCTACCGCTCGGGGGAGCGTTACCGAGGGGCCGATCTGACTGATGCCAATCTTCGTGGTGCGAACCTGACGAGGGCGGACCTACGGGGCGCAATCTTGCGGGGTGCAGACCTAACTGGGGCGATCGTGACGGATGCACGCTTCGAGGGCGCAGACTTGGAGGGCGCAATCCTCCCTGAGGGTTGGACGGGTCCTACTACGACGACACCGGCGCCGCTCGTCGAGGGTTCGCCGTGTGACGACAACTTCGATGTCACGCGGAACGACGAAATTTTCAATGGCCAATGCGTCGGGGATACGAGTGAATATGTCTATCTCGGGCCGCATGGCGCACTTCAGACCGTGCGGCGTTGCCAAGTCGTCGATAGCTCCGTTCAGCTCGCCGCTTTCTTCAACGTAAGCACTCGGGAGTGTCTCATCAAATACAAGCCGATTGGTGCACCGTGCACGACCCCTTGGTTTACCACAGAAGGTCGCACTGGAAGGGTGGTGCCGCGTCTCTTGCACCCCGGCGAACTTGTCTGTGATCACGAACCCGGGTTCGACCGCCGCGGGCGCGTTTCCCCCGGCGGACAGGACTACCAGGCTTGGGTGAGGTCGACAACCACGACGACCCTGGCGTCTGCATCGACGACAGATTTACAGCGACCTGCACCAACAACCACGGTGGTGCCGGCAACCACTTTGCCAGCGACCACCTCGACGGTGAATTACGCGAGCAGCGCGATCGATGGCGCAGATTTTTCCGGTCGCGTGATGATCGACGGTGACTTCACCGGGGCTCAACTGCGCAACGCGTCGTTCGTCGGGGCGAACTTGTACGTGGCACGGTTGCCACAAGCTGTATTGACAGGGGCTGATTTCACCGACGCCATTCTCCGCCGCGCCGACTTCACGAACGGTCGTGCTCCCGCAACCCGCCTCGATCGCGCGAACCTCACCCGCGCCGATGTGCGCAGAGCCAACATGAGTGGAGTTCGCTTGGATGGTTCGACATTGGTCGATTCCGACTTCTCCGGGGCCGACCTCGAGTTGGCATCTCTGCGTGACGCAAATGTCAACGGGGCGAACTTCTCCGAGGCCAATTTGACCGGAGCCGATTTGCGTGGAGCATCGAACATTGCTTCCGCACGATTCGCCGGCGCGAACATGTCCAGCGCCCGTCTACCCGACGGTTTTGACTGCGTCGCCAGTGGCGCCCAGAACTGTCCGGTTCCGCCGACCACGACCACAGTCGCTGCAACGACAACGCAACCGCTGCCATCGAGCACCACGACGGCCAAGCCGACGACCACCACAATGGCCAAGCCGACGACAACCGTCAAGCCGACGACGACGGCGCCGCGACCCACGACGACTGCGCCGCGGCCCACGACGACTGCGCCGCGGCCCACGACGACTGCGCCGCGACCCACGACCACGGTCAAGGCAACCACGACGACGGTCAAGAAGTGAGTGGCTGTCGCGACGCGGAGAAGTGCGCCCCCTGGGATTCGAACCCAGAACCTGCGGATTAAGAGTCCGTTGCTCTGCCGTTGAGCTAGAGGCGCGACGCGTGAACTATACGACACGTGGGTGCGAAACAAAGAAAGCAATCGGGGGAACTTTGG
>JAGWWV010000065.1 GCA_018970175.1 Acidobacteriota bacterium | reverse complement strand
GCGGACGAATTCGGTACCGGGGCTCCGGCCGTCCGTGGGGTCGTGACGGGAGCGGGGTTTGCCTGCGACACCTGACCCGGGGCCGGTGTGGGCTCACCGCCGGGCGTAGCGGTGGGCGCAGCAAGGGGCGCAGTATTGGGCGTAGTAGCGGGCGGTGCGAGCGTGGCACGTGTGGTCGGCACGGTGTTGACAACGGTGGTTGACGCGACTGCAGGTACGGCCGGTGGGACCGTGGTCGCGACGATGGGTGCAGCGGTTGACGGGATAGTCGGCGCGATCGTTGGTGCGACGGTGATCGGAACCGTGGTGGGAGTGGTGGTGGCGACAGGTGCGGCAATCGACCCCGAGATCGACTCGGTTCGGTAGCCGTTGGCGTTGTAGGCGGTGAGGCTTCCGTAGAACGTCGACGCATCCGGCCACGTTCCACTGAACAGGCCGGTCGAAGTGTTCGCAGTGACCTGCCAACGGTTGCCGCTGCGATCCCACGCCTCGGCAGAACCCCTGTAGCCGGTTGCGGCTCCGCCCGTCAGCGCAACTCGCGTCGACATCGAGGCACCCGACGTCGGGGCATCAAAGGTGACCGAGATCGACGGCACCCGATTCTCCGCGAGCGGCGTGCCGAAGATGGACACCGTGCCCGCGTTGGCCGACGCCGGACCGCCGAGGTCGGGGTCGGCCCGTGGTGCACCGACCACGGCCACGCCCGCATCGATGTCGACGCTGAATCCGAAGGCATCGTCGTTCGAGCGGTTCGTTGGACGCAGCGCCCGGTCGTAGTTCCATGTTCCATCGCGATTCACGAAGGTGAAGGCGGCCCCCGGACAGCACGTCTGGCCGACCTCCCAGGGCGCACCGACGATCACTTCGGAACCGTCGTTGCTGAGTCCGACCGCGGCGCCGAATGCGGGGGCTCCCGTCGCTGCCAGGTCGGGATGGTCGAGGCGAACGGGGCACGACCACGTCGACGCCGCACGTTCGCACACGTACGCCGCACCGAGCCCGGCTCCCGGTGCACCAACGACCATGCGCGAACCGACGAGTTCGATGTCGGTGCCGAACCGCTCGTTCGCCGCACCGTCGAGTCGTTGCGAGAGCGTCCACGCATCGCCCGAGCGCGTGTAGACGAAGACCGAACCCTTGCCGCCGAGAGTCTGGTCGGCGCCGACGACGAGGGTGTTGTCGTCGATGTCGAGTGCGATTCCAAACGAGCCGTTCGTCGCGACACCCTCCGGGCCGACGCTCGCCGCATTCGCGGACGCGTCCGTGGACGACATGACGTAGACGAGTGGACTTGGCGTGGAATAGAAACCGATCAATGGTGCGGAGACCGCGACGTACGACGTCGAGAGGGCGATCGCATGGCCCCAGTCGCTTTCGTTCGGAAGGATCGAGCCGACGGGTCGAGCCGAGTAGACGAGGTCCGGGTTCATCGGGGCGGAGGCCACGCTGACGGCGCCACTGCGCCACCCGAAGAGCGCACTTCGCGTGTCTGCCGACGACGCGACGACGTTGAAATTGTCGACGGCCATGTCGCGTCCGAATCGCCAGTCGTTGCCGGTGAGCACGGTGCTCGGGTTCGCCCACTGCGTGCCGAAGGTGCTTTGGTACACCGCACCGAGCGACGCGTTTGCGATGCCCGGCGCAGAGGCAAAGATCGACCCGCGCTGAATCGCCACGCGATATCCGAAATTAGCGCCATCGGACCGGGTGGGCAGTGTGACGGAGAGTTCCTTGTCGGGCAACGTCATCGCCAACTCGAGTGTGGGTAGATCAGGTGCCGGACCCGGCGACGGGAGACCGGCACTCGCGTTCTTCACTCCGTTGCCGTTGCGCGTCTCGGAGTCGGCCGAACACGCGACGACGAACGTCGCGCCGACGATGCACGCGACCAAAGAGCGTATGTGAAAGTTCTTCACATCGACAGGGTAGTGAGTACCTGCCAAAGAACCAGTCGGGGCTTTCCGACCGGTCTACTTGTGTCTATTTGGCTTGTGTCTATTTGGCTTGTGTCTATTTGGCTTGTGTCTATTTGGCAAGGTCGCGGAAGGGCGACTTCGAGTCGATACCCGGTTCCTTGGGCAGGCCGAGAACGCGTTCACCCACGATGTTGCGCATCACTTCGTCGGAGCCACCTGCGATACGCAGGCCCGGCGTGCCGAGGATGAGCTGGTTCCAGGCGTAGGTGCCCCACTCACCGGTGTCGACGACGATCTTCGGGCCGAGCACTTCGGAGAGGAATGCACAGAGGCGCAATTGGTTGTCGGTGAGGGCCATCTTCGCTGTCGACATTTCGGGGCCGGGGGTTTGGCCCGCGCGGATCTTTGCCATGGCGCGCTGGTTGTTGTACGACGCGACGCGGTAGCGCGTGTAGAGGTCGGCGAGCTTGTCACGCACGATCGGATCCTTGTCGAGGCCATAGTGACGCACCATCGCGTACACGCGGGTGAGGGGATCGGCACCCCCACCGCCACCACCGATTGCGGCACGCTCGTTCATCAGGGTGGTGAGCGCGACGTTCCAGCCGTTGTTCACGTCGCCGAGACGATGGTCGTCGCGCACGCGAACCTCGGTGAAGAAGACCTCGTTGAAGCTGGCGCCGCCGGTCATCTGGCGCAGGGGACGAATCTCGACGCCCGGTGCCTTCATGTCGACGATGAAACCGGTGAGGCCCTTGTGCTTGGGTTGATCGGCGTCGGTGCGACAGATGATTTCGCCGATGTCGCTGTAGTGCGCACCCGAGGTCCACACCTTCTGGCCGGTGATGATCCATTCCTCGCCGTCGCGGATCGCCTTCGTCTGCAGCGATGCAAGGTCGCTGCCCGCGCCCGGCTCGGAGAAGAGTTGGCAACCGACGATGTCGGCGCGCCACATCTTCTTCAGGTACGCGTCCTTCGCCGCGGTCGACGCGTGGGCGAGGATGGTGGGCGCGACCATGCCGAGGCCGATCTGGAAAAAGCCCTGGTTGGGAACCTTGTACTCGGACTCGAGCCGGTTGAAGATGCGCTCGTGCGCGGGGGTGAGACCGGCACCGCCATACTCGGAGGGCCCGGTGATCCACCCGAAGCCGGCATCGAACTTCTTGCGGCGCCACGCCTTTGATTCCTCGAGCATCTCGAGTTCTTGCTGACGGGTGCGCTCTTCGAAGACGTTGACCTTGTCGGAGCCCTCGCCCCAGACGAAGGTTTTCTCGGCCTCTTTGCGCTCGAGATTGGCGTCGAGAAATGCGGTCGCCGCCGCGGTGAACTCCTCAGGTGACATGTCGGGAGAGTACATTCTCGGGCATGGGTCAGCCAGTTGCGGTGCTCGAAGGTCCGGCAGGAAAGTTGGGAATGGTTCGCTTCGAGGCGAACCGCAGTTTCACGGGCATGGGCCACGAGCGATTCGCGTCTGTCGACCAGGCAAAGGGGTCGCGTCCCGCCGCCGTCGTCGCCCAGCGGATGTTCGCCACCGGCCAGGTGTCGGCGGTGCACGTGTACGGCAACGTGATCACGGTCGAACTTGCCAAGGGCGCCGGGGCGCAGGGTCTCGAGCAGGTGGTCCGCGATCTCTACCAGTACTGGAAGCCCGGCATGGAGCCGCCGGCATTCGAAGACCTGGTTGCCGAGGAAGAAGCGGCTCCGGCGGCCGCGTCCGACGGAGGTGACGGTCCCGCTCTCAGCGAGGCCGCCAAGCGTGTGCCGGCACACCTTTTCGAGCGGTCACGGGCCGCTCGGGCCCGCCTGGGCAAATAAATTCGGCAACTTTAGGTAGCGAAAAACCCGAAATATTCGGTGCTTTCGTGCGTGCTCGGTGGGTCTTTCGATTGAGCGATCTTCTACAGTTGGGTCGCTAGGAGTACCGAAACGAAGTTCCCCCCCACCCCTGATACCTGTCCAAAGAGGCGCACGATGAGCGACGAACTCAGTTTGCAAGACGCAGCTGACCTGCTCGATGTGCACTACATGACGGCATATCGGTACGTGCGGTTGGGTCTCCTCCACGCGACGAAGGTCGGTGGTACGTGGCGCGTGAGTCGCGAGGATCTCGACGCCTTCCGCGAAGGTGCGTCGTCGCGTGAACCTCTGAATCCGGAGGAGTCGAAAAAGAAGAGCGCACCGTGGTCCGAGCGGCTCGAGTTGCGCCTGCTCGCAGGTGACGCACGCGGTGCGTGGGGTGTCGTCGAGGCTGCCCTCGCGGCCGGCGCGGAGCTCGACGAGATCTACACCGAGGTGGTCAGCCCGGCTCTCGTGAGCATCGGCGACAAGTGGTCCCGCGGCGAGCTCGAGATTTACCTGGAACACCGCGCAAGCGCGATCGTTGCGCGCATCATGGGTCGGTTGGGCCCGCGGTTCGCGCGTCGCGGCCGCACGCGCGGAGCCATCCTCGTCGGCGCACCCGAGGGTGAGCGACATTCATTGCCCGTGTCGATGGTGGCCGATCTCATCCGCCAAAGTGGCTGGGAGGTCTACGACCTCGGAGCCGACCTTCCTGCAGATTCGTTCGCGGTTGCCGCGCGGCACACGGTCGACCTCACCGCGATCTGTGTCAGCGTGACCTCGGAAGGGGCGTTGACAAAAGCGATGGACATCATCAACGCGGTGCGCGAAGTGGTGCACCCGTCGGTACAGATCTACGTCGGTGGGCGTGCGGTGACATCGGCCGAACATGCCGAGACGCTGGGCGCAGACGGCTGGGCATCATCTGCGGGCGACTTGGTCGCGCTGCTGGACGAACTGCCGTCGCGTACGCCGGTCGACAACAGCAGTGAGTATTTCGGCGACAGCCGCAACGTCGGCTGAGGCCGAAGTTCAAGCGAACATACGTTCGCTACAGTGACGGTGTGCCGTCACCCGCATTGCCGAAACAGATTCCCGCGAACGTTTTCGCAACGGGTCACGTCACCACGCTGTCGCGGGCGGTGTTGAAGCGCGATCGCTCGGTTCCCGTTCCTGCATCCATCGGTCATGCATTGCGCACGGCGGGTCTGTCCCGCGGATTGCCGCGAGGATCGGTGTGTGCCGTCACGGGTGTCGCCCCGGTGGGGTTCGCCGCCGTTCTCCTCGCCGAGGCAAACAGGTCGGGCTCATGGGTTGCATGGTGTTCAGGAGTCGCACCGAACATCCGTGCACTCCACGATGCGGGCTGGAGTCCCGATCGTTTGGTGTGCATCGACCCGCAGCGTGAGTGGTTGGCGTGCATGGGTGCATGCGTCGGTCAATTCGAACTGGTGGTCACGCAAGTTCCCGCGGGCGTGCCCGCTGCAGACGTACGTCGGATGACGACCATGGCCGCCCACGGCAACGGTGTCGTTGTGCTGTTGGTTCCGCACGGTGCCGCATCGATGCCGGTCGATTTCGAGTTTCGCGTCGAACGATGCGAGTGGCCCGTGTCGAACACCGGTCATCTGTCGGCGCAGGTTCTGCACGTCGTGCTCGGAGGTCGTCGCGTCGCCGAGCCGCGGGCATTCGAGGTCGCGATCGGCGCATCATGAACGAATCCCGCGTCGCCGTTGTCGTGTTGTCATGCGGTGACGATCGTGCACTGCACGGGTTGGCCCAGGCGCTCGACGACGTGACGCCGATGATCGAGATGATCGACGAAAACGCACTGCTCCTGCCGATGCGGGGGCCCACCAGGTACTTCGGTGGCGAAGACAAGGTGGCGCGGCGCATCGTCGATGCCGCCGCAGTCATCGGCATCGACGACGTCTCGGTGGGCGTCGGGTCCAGCCGCCTTGCCGCACGGTTGGCTGCCGATCGCGGGGGAGTGTGCATCGTTCCCGATGCGCGGCACCGTTCGTTCCTCGCCGCGCAGCCGGTGACCGTGCTGCAGAGCCGTGCGCACGTCGACGCAGACGTTGTTTCCCTGTTGTTCCGCCTGGGGCTCGGCACTCTCGGAGCCGTTGCGGGTGTCGACCGCACAACGTTGGCCGACCGTTTCGGGCCCGATGGCGAGGCCGTCCATGTTCTTGCCACCGGCGGCGAACTGCACCCGGTGTGTGCCGAGGCCGCACCCACCCAGTGCTTCGTCGAATCGCACCACGACGAACCCCTGGTCGACACCGCACGGGTTGCGCATGCGGCGGGTGAACTGGCGACACGGATGGTGTGCGAACTTTCCCCACGCGGTCTCGTTGCGTGCCGTGTCATTGCAACCTTCACCACCGAACACGACGAGACATGTTCACGGGTGTGGTACCACCCGCACGGTTTCACCGAGTCGATGTTGGGCGAACGGTTGCGTTGGCAGGTTGAAAAATGGCTCGACGACGGACTCACCGCGGGTGTCGCGCATGCGTCGATCGATGTGCAAACAACCCAACCACACCGCACAACACAGCTCGGCCTGTGGGGCGAACACGGCGAGGCCGACCGTGCGGCATGGGCGGCGGTTGCCCGTCTCGTTTCGCTCGTCGGCGATGCCGTGCGTGTTCCCGAATGGCACGGCGGTCGTGATCCGATGAAACAGTTCGCACTCGTGCCCGCGGGGCGTGTCGACCTGCGCGACGTGGACGCGGCCCGGCAACGGGTCACCCCGGGTGAGGTGCATCCGCGCGACTGGACGGGGGACATCGCGGGCATCGTGCCCACCGTCCCCGTTGAACCATGCCGCGAGGTCGACGTCGTCGATGCCGCAGGTCACCGCGTCGTCGTCACCGGGCGGCATCTGTTCTCATCGCAGCCCGCTTTCATCGTCGACGGTGTGCGGCGCCACGGGATCGTGTCGTGTTTCGGCCCGTGGCCCGTCGAGGAACGCTGGTGGGACACCGCGCGGCGCCGGCGGGTCGCGCGCATGCAGTGTCTGGTCGACATCGACAACCGGCGCACGGCGTGGCTTCTCGTGTCGGAATACAGATCGTGGTGGTTGGTCGGGGTTCACGGCTGAAATACTGACGACATGTCGGTGGAAGAGTTGCTTGCGATCGTGCAAGGTCACATCGCAATCGACGAACGCGAACGCGAGTCGCTGCGGGTCTTCCGCGACACCGTCGTTGGTCTTGCAAGCCCCTGCAGTGAAGAGGCAGATCCCGTGCACGTCACTGCATCGGCATTGGTTGTTGCGCAACGCGGAACGGTGTTGCATCTGCACAAGCGCCTGAACATTTGGTTGCAGCCCGGCGGCCACATCGAAGCAGGGGAGACCCCACCCGTTGCGGCGCTTCGTGAGGCAACCGAAGAAACCGGCCTCACCGTTTCCCACCCGGCCGACGGTCCGTTGTTCTTCCATCTCGACGTGCATCCCGGGCCGCGGGGCCATACGCATCTCGACCTGCGCTACCTACTCGTCGCCGACGGTGCCCATGATCCCGCCCCGGCCCCGGGGGAAAGCCAACACGTGCGCTGGTTTTCCTGGGGTGAAGCCGCAGAGGTGGCCGACGCGGGGCTGGCGGGGGCCCTTGTCCGGGCCCGGGAATTGACGACACGCCACATCTGAAAAGCGAACATATGTTCGCTATCCTCGGGTC
>JAGWWV010000064.1 GCA_018970175.1 Acidobacteriota bacterium | reverse complement strand
CGATCACGTCGGCTGCATCGATGTCGCTGGCGATCCAGATCTCACGCACCTTCCGCCGCTGGGCGATCAACATCTCGCGAATGGCCTGGCGACCCTCGACTTGTTCCCCACCCAACGACTTCTCGGCCGCAGGTTTGCGTTGGCCATCGTGGCGTTGGTTGCCGCGCTGGGCGCCGCGCTGATTTCCGCGTTGACCGGTTCGTTGTCCGGTGGGGCGCGAACCTCCGCGCTGTCCGCCGCTTCTACCTCGTGGTGCCATTGGGTCAGTCTCGCGTCACAACTGCCGATGCGAAACATGCAATGCCTTCGCTTCGACCAAGTGCCCCGAGCCCTTCGGCGCGTCGGCCCTTCACCGTGACGGGCGCTCCGGCCGCATTGCTGAGCGAGACCTGCATCGCATCGCGCTTGGGGGCGAGCTTCGGCGACTCGCACACGACGCTGCAGTCGACGTTGCCGATCGTCCATCCGGCATTCGTCAACATGCCGGCAACGGCACGGAGAATTTCGATCGAATCGGCGTTCCTCCACTTCGCATCGGTGTCGGGAAAATGCTGGCCGATGTCACCCATGCCGGCCGCGCCCAACAGCGCGTCGGCAACCGCGTGGGCGATGACATCGGCGTCGCTGTGACCCGCGAGAGTGCGCTCGCCGGGGAACTGCTGACCACCGAGCACCAGCACGCGGCCGGGCGTCGGCGACTCTTCGAAGCGGTGGATGTCGAATCCCTGACCCACGCGGATGATCATCGGACGCACCGACCTTCGGCCCACACGAGATCGTCGGGACCCGTGATCTTGCGGTTGTCGGTTTCACCCTCCACGACGACAACGTAACCGCCGTGTGCTTCCACAACCGCTGCGTCGTCGGTCGCCTCGGGAGCCGACGCGTGTGCGGCGCGCAACACGGTGGCGCGGAAGGCCTGCGGAGTTTGAACCGCGCGAAGGGTCGCTCGATCGGGTGTCGACACGACGCGACCTTGATTGTCAACGACTTTCACGGTGTCGGCAACGGCGATTCCGGGAATCGCGGCATCGACCCCGCTGGCGCCGGCGGCTCGCACCACGGCTTCGAACAACGCAGCCGTGGCAAACGGTCGGGCGGCATCGTGAACACAGACGAACTCCACGTCTCCGGGAACCGCCGCAAGACCGCATCGCACCGACTCACTGCGCGTTGTGCCACCCGCGACGATGGTGGTCGCGCCGGGCGGAACGGAAAAAGAGGGGTCGTTGGCCTGATCGGCCGGAACGACGACGACGACCCCCGAACTGACACCGGCTGCGGTTTCAACCGCCCAGTCGACCATGCGACGGCCACCCAGTTCGCTGAACTGTTTCAACCCCCCGAAACGCTGCCCGGAACCCGCCGCGACGATGATCGTCCAGATTGAGGCTGGCGTTCCCGAGCCCGGCGATGCGGCCATGCGCTGGAGGGTAGTACCGTCCTTCGCATGTCGTACGCCTCAGTCATCGCTTCCAGCGAGTTCTTTTCGGGTGCCAGCCCGGCCGTCATCGACGCCATTGCTGCACGAGCCGAAGAGCGCAGCCTCGTGCGCGGCGACGTCCTCTTCAACGAAGGCGACACCCCCGATGCCCTCTACATCGTGTTGTCCGGCCGCATCGCAATCGCAATCGACAACAAGCCGTTCGACACACGCGAAAGCGTCGTTGCACTGATGATCACCGGCGACCTGTTCGGTGACCTCGCACTGCTCGACGGTGGTGCGCGCAGTGCGCTTGCCCGTGCGCTCGAACCGTCGAAGGTTCTCCGCATTCCCTACAGCGCCGTCGAACCGCAACTGCATTCGAACCCCGACCTTTTGTGGGCCGTCACCAAGGTTCTCGCCAAGCGTCTCCGCGCAATGGACGAGGCCCTCGCCGACAGCGTGTTTCTCGACGTCACGGGTCGCACCGCGAAGCGCCTTCTCGAATTGTCGGGCGGTGCCGACGAGTTCTCGTTGCCCGTCACGCAGGAAGAGCTCGCCGGAATGGTTGGTGCCTCACGCGAACGCGTCAACAAGGCGATCGCCAGCTTCATTCGCCTGGGCTGGCTCGAACAGCGCGACCGTCAGTACAAATTCCTCAACCGCGCGAATCTCGAACAACGCGCCAGCTGATCACGCACCTTCCAGCCACATCCGTGCGCGTGTGAATGCGTCCCTTGCATCGTCCGCACGGTGAACCGGCCGTGACGGATCGTGTGCGAATGCATGTTCGGCCTCGGGATACTCGACAACGCTGACGCCAAGGCCGCGCAGTTGCGCGACCTGTTCCGGCGGCGTCCAGGTGTCCTTGCCGCCGATGATCGCGAGCACCCGATCGGGGTGTCCTGCGCGCAGGTAATCGAGTGGCTCGCCGTGACCCGGGCCCTTCCATGCATCGGGCAGCGTGATCATCCCGTAGAAGCTGGCGATGCGGGAGAAACGGTCGCTGCGCGCCGAATTGAAGCAGTACATCCCGCCCATGCAGAAACCCATCAGGCCGAACACCGGGGTGTCGAGAACATCTGCGGCGGCGTGCAGGTCGGCAAGATGCCGTTCATCGTCGATCGCTGCAACGGCGGCAAAGCGCTCGTTCACATCGGCCGACTCGGTGGGCTGGTTTCCGGCGTACTGATCGACCACCGCCACCGACATCCCCCAGTCGCTCGCCCACGTTGCGGCGAGCGCGTCGTAGTGCGGGCGAAGGCCGAAGATGTCGGGGGAAACGACGAGACCAATCCGGGGTGTGCCGGTGGGACGAACGATCTCGGCCGCGGTTCCCGAGGGAAGTGTGATGCGCATGGGTCGATTCTCGCAGCGGTGAGACCTCCGGTGAGAGCCACGGCACCCGACGCGGAGAGACCGCGGGCGCACCGTCGCGCCCATGTCAACCAACACTGCAGCCACGTCAACCCACCCCGCAGCGACCTCGACCGGGTCCCTGATCCAAACGAATCAACCTGGCCCGTTGATGCGGGGGCTCCTCGCCGACTGGGAGGCGGCGGCACTCAGCCCGCGGGCCCTGCGGCGGGCCAACTCATGGGGCCTGCCGGGCGGGCCGGTCGACCGACTCGACGAAATCGTGGTCCGGGCGGGCTTCGGCGGACCCCAGGAGTCCGACGAAGCCGACACCTATTTACTGCACCTCGTTCGTCTCGCGGCCACCGATCCCCTGGCCGCCCAGATCGTGTTGCACCGGGTGCTTCCCCCGGTCATTTCGATCGCACGCCGCCGGGGCAAGCGCCACAAGGGCGGCATCGAAGGTGCGTTGGGCGATCTCCTCACCCAGGCCTGGTTCGTGATCACCTGCTACCCCGTCGAACGACGCCCGCGCAAGGTCGCGTCGAACATCGTCCGCGACATCGAGTACCTCGAGTTCGTTTCGGGCACCCGTTCGCGGCGCACGAAGGTCGACTTCATCGACCACGGATACTTCACCTCCGCTCATCCCGGTCGATCGATCACGGGTGTCGTGAACCCACCCGACGCCGACGAGGTGCGGAACTTTCTCATCGATCTCAAGCTGCACGATGTGAGCTCCACACGCATCGAAATCATGCGCCTCACGTGCGAAGGCTGGCGCGGGTCTGAAATCGGGGAACACCTGGGAATCAACGAGCGCACCGTACGATGGCACAAGGCGACGACCGTGAAGATCGCCCGCGAGTTTTCCGGAAGTCTCAGGAGCGATGTCGAGCAGGGTGCCGCGACGTCACACGGTGACGCGGCGTGAAGCGCCGCAGGCGCAGGCTGTTCGTCACGACGAACACGCTCGAGAAGGCCATCGCAAGCCCGGCCCACATCGGGTTCAATCGACCGCTTGCCGCGACCGGAATCGCCGCGGCGTTGTAGGCAAAGGCCCAGAACACGTTCGCACCGATCGTGCGCAGCGTTGCCCGTGACAAGGCGATGGAGTCGGCAACCAAGCGCAGATCGCCGCTGACGATGGTGAGATCGCTCGCCTGCATCGCGACGTCGGTCCCCGTGCCCATCGCGATGCCGACGTCGGCCTGGGCCAGGGCGGCTGCATCGTTCACACCGTCACCCACCATCGCAACCGCGTAGCCGCGCTCCTGAATCTCGCGAATGACGTTGACCTTTTCGTGGGGCAACACGCCACCACGCACGTGGTAGTCGTCGGTTTCGATTCCCACCTGCTTTGCGATGGCGGTCGCGGTGGCTTGCGTGTCACCGGTCAGCAACACGGGTGCCATGCCCATCTCGCGCAACAGGTCGACGGCCTCTTTCGACGTACCTTTCGGCGCGTCGGCGACCACGCAAACGGCGCGCGCCTGGCCACCCCACGCAGCAACAACGGCGGTGTTGCCCTGCTCGCGGGCCTCTGCCAGCGCGGTGCGCAAGGGCCCGGGGACGAGAATCAATTCGCTCTGCAGCAAGCGCTCTTGGCCGACGATCACAGTGACACCGTCGACGACGCCACACGCTCCCATGCCGGCCAGGGCATTGAACTGTTCGACGCGCGGGAGGTCACCCAGCTCACGCAAGGCGCCCTTCGCGATTGCGCGAGCGATGGGGTGTTCACTCGCAAACTCGACCGCACCGATGAAACGCAGCGCGTCGAGCCGGTCGACCCCCGGCGCGCAGATGACATCGCGCATCTGCATGACTCCGGTTGTCACCGTTCCGGTCTTGTCGAAAACGACGGTGTCGATGCGCCGCGTCCCCTGCAGGACGTCGACACCCTTGATGACGACACCCATTTGGGCGGCACGGCCGCTGCCCACCATCAAAGCGGTGGGTGTCGCAAGACCGAGTGCACACGGACACGCGATGATGAGAACGGCGACGGCCGATGTGAACGCCTTTGCCGCGTCACCCTCGACGATCAACCACCCGAACAAAGTGAGAACCGAGATCAACAGAACCGCGGGAACGAACCAGGCGCTCACCCTGTCGGCTAGGCGCTGAACAGGCGCTTTCGAGGCCTGTGCTTCGCGCACCAACTTCGCCATTTGGGCAAAGGTGGTGTCGGCGCCGACTCGCGAGGCACGAACCAACAGTCGCCCCGTCAGGTTGATGGTTGCACCGGTGACCGGGTCGCCCGGTGCCACGTCGACGGGAACACTTTCACCCGTCAGCATCGCGACGTCGACGGACGACGCACCCTCGACGACTTCGCCGTCGGCGGCGAATTTCTCGCCGGGCCGCACCACGAGAACGTCACCGACGGCGACGCTTTTTGCATCGATCTGCACTTCCTTGCCGTCGCGGAGCACCGTTGCGGACTTGGCGCCAAGTGCAAGCAGGGCGCGCAGGGCGTTGCCCGCTGAACGCTTGGCTCGCGCCTCCAGATACCTCCCACACAGAATGAACACGGTGACCGTGGTGGCCACTTCGAAATACACGTGGTAGCCGTCGCCGTGGTTCATTCCGAGCATCGAGCCCATTGATCCCCACATGAGCGCGGCGTCACCCCATACCAACGTCCACACCGACCACGCCGTCGCGGCAATGACACCGATGGAGATGAGCGTGTCCATCGTTGCCGTACGGTGACGCAGGTTCACCGCCGCCGACTTGTGGAACGGCCACGCACCCCATGTCACCACCGGAGCGCTGAGAACAAGGGCCCACCACTGCCAGTTGCGGAACTGCCAGGCTTCGACCATCGAGAACAACGCAACGGGAACCGCAAGCGCCAACGACACCAGAAGTCGGCGACGCAGGACGCCCAGGTCTTCCTCGTACTCTTCGTCACTCGTGCCGAGAGCCGTCGACTCCGCATCGCGAACTTCCGCGCCGTAGCCAATTTCCTTCACGGCCGAGATCAGGCTGTCGACGGGAATACCGCGCAGCAGCGTGATCGTGGCGGTCTCGGTTGCGTAGTTCACCGCGGCTTCGACACCCTCGATGTCGTTGAGGTGATCTTGAATGCGCGCGGCACAGGCACCGCATGTCATTCCCGACACCGACAGTTCGATCGAATTCGGGCTGTCGAGAGCAGTCACGACCCGGCGCCGTTCGTGAAATTCGGCGGTCGCTTGGCAAGAAATGCGGCGATGCCCTCTTGTGCATCGGGCGTCGTTGCCGCGGCCGCCATCATGCCCACCGCGTACGAGTAGGCGTCGTCCTGCGACATGTCGATCTGTCGGTAGAAGGCCTGCTTGCCCAACCCCTTCGAATGCGCCGACCCGCGCGTTGCGCGCGCCAGCAGATCGTTGACTGCTTCGTCGAGTTGCGCGGCTGGCACGACCGCATTGACGAAGCCCCACTGCAGTGCAGTTGCGGCGTCGATGGCGTCCCCGGTGAGAGCCATTTCGAGGGCACGCTTGCGTCCGAGGTTGCGGGCAACGGCGACGAGGGGCGTGTGACAGAACAAGCCACCCTTGCCCCCGGGAATCGCGAACGATGCCGTGTCGGCCGCAACGGCAAGATCACACGTTGCGACCAACTGACACCCGGCAGCGGTCGCCAGCGCATGAACCCGCGCCACCACGATCTGCGGAATCGACTGCACCACTTTCATCATTCGCGTGCATGTGTCGAACACTTCGAAGGTCGCCGCATAGTCGGCGCCCAACATGTCGCCGAAATTGTGACCCGCCGAGAACACCGGGCCCTCGGCCGCCAGAACCACGCCCGTCGCGGTCGTCTTGCCGGCCGCGGAGAACGCCTCGGTGAGTTCACGCAACACCGGCAACGACAGCGCGTTGCGCTTCTCGGGCTGGTTCAGCGTGATGCGTACCACGTCGCCCGATTGCTCGAAGAGCACGTGGTTTCCCATGGCTCTATTCTGCCTGCCATGGCGCCCCGCCCCTCGAAAATCTGTGTCACTTGCGGGCTTCCCTTTACCTGGCGGAAAAAATGGGAACGCGACTGGGAACACGTGAAGTACTGCAGCGATGCCTGCCGACGGGGCAAGCCTCGGTCGGCCCGTTGACACGGCATTTCCTGCCGCGCACTAGCCTCGCCTGCATGGGGACCGACGCGACACTCGAGAAGCACCTCGTCCCACACCCCGACGTTCTCGAACAGTTGAACCTCGCTCGCGACGCCGCATGGCAAGTTGTCGACAGCCGACTGCTCGGTCTCTGCGAACAGCGCATCCGCGAGATTCTCGGATTGGCCGAATCGACGCAACTGGCGAACTGGTATGCCGATGCGTCACTGTCGAAAGCGGAGAAGGCCTGCCTGGCGTTCACCGAGGAATACATGATCGACGTTGCGAGTCTCTCCGACGAGTCGGCTGCTGCCGTACGCGATGAACTTGGTGACCAGGCAATGGTCGACTTCGTGTCGTCACTTCTCGTCATCGAGCAACGCCAGCGCATTGCCCTCACGTGGGACACCGTCTTCGGAGCACCGACGTGAGCGAGCGCATCCCCCGCGTGGCCTCCGGCACCTACGCCGCCGAACCTCTCCGCAAACCGCTCGGCGACTGGCAGGCCGCCGTCGTGCGCATGTCGAATCTCGATCCGATCACGACCGAGATCATTCGCATGCGCTGCGCGGTATACCACGATTGCAAGACTTGACTGAGTGTCCGCTTGGCGGTCGCCAAGCAGGAAGGCCTCGATGAACCCACCATCGAAAAGGTCAAGGCCTATGAGTCGAGCGACCTGCCGGAACGCCACAAGGTCGCCCTGCGGTTCGCCGACGCGATCATGACCCAGCCCGGCCAGATCAGCGACGAACTCCGCTCCAGCCTCTTCGTG
>JAGWWV010000001.1 GCA_018970175.1 Acidobacteriota bacterium | reverse complement strand
CCCAGGTCGTTGTGCGACGGTTCCCCGTTTCGTCGACCTCGATGATCGCGTCGTGCGCGGTGTCTCCTTCGCGGACCTGCAACAGCGTGTCGACGACGTTCAATCGTGCATCGGGAAAATACGACGTGCCGCGGGGTCCGGACTCGCGCACGTGACTCGCGCGGTTGCCGCGTTCCCCCTGCATGCCGCAGAAGTCCCACACGGCGGCCCAGAATTCGCCCTGATCTGCAAGCGCGGTGAGCCGCGCAGCATCGGTGTCGACGGCGCCCATCAGCGTGAGGAATCGGTGCATGTTCGAACTCTCAACCGCATCAACCCGGGGTGTCCAGAGGGTGGTCATCGTCTTCGACGCTAGTTGTCGTCGCGTACCGGCGGCGGGGGCACGATCGACGCGAAAATTTCGGTTGGCGTGCGACCGTGGTCGCCGAGCCACACGGTGTCGAGGTGGATTCCTGCATCGTTGATTTCGGACGCCGCCCGCACGGCGGCTTCGACGACGTCGGCCACCGCATCGGGGTTGTCGTGTTCCGGAAGACCGATCACGGAGATACGGCTGGAGGGAAGTTCTTCCGCGGTGCGCACGGCTTCGTCGACAACGAGGTCGGCCCAGCGTGCGCTCTCTCCGCGCGATGCGAGGAGAGGATGCGCCGAGACGTCGACACCGACCGTGAACCTGCCGTCGGCGTCGCGCAGCATCTCGACGAGTGTGCGTCGGGCCTCGCCGGGAAGCCGCGCGAGCTCGGGCGCCTGAGCGGCGACCATCAATGCGGATTCATCGAGCACGCACGTCACGGGAAGCGCCCCGCACAGAGTGGCCGCGCGACGGTGGAGCATCGCGATGCAGGCGACGCTTCCGAGAAAGCGCCGGGGATCGTGGTTGTCGGGATCGAGCGAGGCACCTTCGAGCCGCGCCAGGAGTCCGAACGGGCCTTCGAAAGGGATCACACCGGCGATCTCGTCGGCGGCGCTGGCCAGCACCTCGTCGACAAAGTGGGACCAGTGTCGATCGGCGCTACGGCTGTCAGAAAAAGAGCGTTCATCGACGAACCAACCGGGTACGTTGCGCCCGCACAGCGACACGTGCGGCTGCACGCCAAGCGCCGTGCAACCCGCGGCGAACTCACTCAGACGTTCGCGAGCACCTTCGTCGACGCGTCCCGGCTTGGGAACGAAGTCGGCCCAGGGAACGCGCAGACGGACGTCGCGGCAACCGGCGGACGCCAGACGCGCAAGGTCGATGAGTCGACGTTCGCGTTCCTCGTGTGACGTGGGCAGGGTTGCGCGGGTTGCAAACCGGGCGATCGGAGTCACATCACGAAGGGCGACCGCGTCCACAACTCGCCGGTGTCGTTCCGGTCGGCGATGACCGGATCGCCCGACAACGTCACGACGGCGACCGGTTCGCTGAATCCCCGCAGGTCGAGCGGACTGTGGTCGATGGTGTGCACACCTTCGGGGAGGGTTTCGATCTGGTCGACCGGAATGAGAACCTCGAAGGCCCCGGCGGCATCGCACAGACGTGCCGCGGTGTTGACCGCGGAACCGATGTAGTCGTCGCCTTCGAACAACAGGGCGTAACCGGTCGACAAGCCGATACGCAGGGTGAGGGGCGCGCACACGGTGGCCGCGCGGCGCTGCAGTTCCATCGAAAAGATGACGGCATCGGCCTGGTCGACGGCGACGATCATGAGACCATCACCCAGCCACTTGGCGATGCGGACCCCGCGTTCCGAGGCGACGTCGCGGGCCACTGCCCGGAACGAGGCGAGGAGCTTGCCGGCGGCATCGTCACCGTGCACTTCCGTGAAATGCGTGAACCCCGAAAGGTCGACGAAAGCGAAGGTACGGGGGACGCGCATGCACCTTCACTTTACGCCAAGTAGGTTCTTTTCCATGTCGACCCGATTCACCTATTCCCGCTGGGACGGGACGCAAAAGGGTTTCGAACTCGACGCCGACTCGCTCCTCGAGGCGGTCACCGACGACCTTCTGTACCACGGTGACGTGAACAGCGCGCTGCGTCGGATCATGCAGCAAGGGATGACCGACCGCAACGGCGAGCGCATCACCGGCCTGCGCGACATGCTCGACAAGGTCAGGCAACGGCGCGAGGAAATTCTCGATCGGTCCGACCTCGGTGGCGTGTACAAGGAAATCGCCGATGCACTCGACGACATCGTCGACGAAGAGCGTCACCAACTCGATCGCAACGTCGCCGATGCCGACGCCAGCGGCGACGAACGTCGGGCTGACAACGCGCGCAACACCGCCGCCGAAAAGCACATGGAACTCGAGATGCTGCCCCCTGACCTTGCGGGCAAGGTGCGCGGCCTGCAGAACTACAACTTCGAATCCGCCGAGGCCCAGCAGCGCTTCGACGATTTGATGGACAAGTTGCGCGAACAGCTGATGCAGCAGTTCGTCGACCAAATGTCGGGTGCGATGCAGAACATGTCACCCGAGGACATGCAGCGCATGAAGGACATGATGGCCGCGTTGAACGACATGCTCGACCGGCACGCGAACGGCGAAGATCCGCGCTTCGACGAGTTCATGTCGGAGTACGGCGACTTCTTTCCCGAGAACCCGCAGAACATCGACGAGCTCATCGAACTACTCGCCGAACGCATGGCGCAGATGCAGGCGATGATGAATTCGATGACGCCCGAACAGCGGGCACAGTTGCAGCAGCTCTCGGAACAACTGCTCGACGACATGGACCTGCAGTGGCAGGCAAACCGCCTCGGCGAGCACCTCCAGAACATGGCCCCGCAGGCGGGCTGGGACCGCCGGTACCAGTTCAACGGCGACCAGCCGATGGGCATGGGAGAAGCGATGCAGGCCATGCAAGAGCTGTCGGGTCTCGAAGAGCTCGAGAACTTCATGCGAAACGCCACGAATCCCGGCGCCCTCGCCGAGGCCGACATGGACCGTGTGCGCGAACTCCTCGGTGAGAATGCCGCCCAGTCACTCGATCGCCTGGCACAACTGACGAAGATGCTCGAGGACGAGGGCCTCATCAACCAAACCGAAGGTCGTCTCGAGCTGACGCCCAAGGGCCTGCGAAAGATCGGGCAGAACGCTCTGCGTGACCTCTTCAACAAGCTTGCCAAGGACAAGATCGGCCAGCACCAGATGCAAGAGTCGGGTGGCGGTCACGAGCGGATGTACGAAACCAAGCAGTACGAGTACGGCGACCCGTTCCGTCTCGATCTGCAGCAGACACTGCGTAACGCGCTGCGTCGACAGGGCGGCGGCACCCCCGTGCGCCTCGAACCCGATGATTTCGAGATCGAGCGTACGGAGCACGTCACCACCACGTCGACGGTGCTGATGATCGACTTGTCGATGTCGATGCCGATGCGCGACAACTTCCTTCCCGCCAAGAAAGTCGCGATGGCGCTCCATTCGCTCATCACCTCGCAGTACCCGCGCGACTACATCGGTCTCGTCGGTTTCAGCGAGTCGGCGCGGATTCTCACCGCGGCACAGATTCCGTCGGTGTCGTGGGATTTCGTGTACGGCACGAACATGCAACACGGCTTCATGCTGGCGAGGCAGCTCCTCGCCAAGCAGCACGGCACCAAGCAGATCATCATGATCACCGACGGCGAGCCGACGGCTCACATCACCCGCAACGGTGACGTGTACTTCAACTATCCGCCGGTGCGCGAGACGATCGAGGCAACCCTCGCCGAGGTGATGCGCTGCACGCGCGAGAGGATCGTCATCAACACATTCATGCTCGACGCGACGAGCGGACTGCGGTCGTTCATCGAGCGGATCACCGAGATGAACCACGGGCGCGCGTTCTTCACGACGCCCGAGACCCTCGGCGACTACGTGCTCGTCGATTTCATCGAGCACAAGCGACGACTCTCGCGTGCCCGCTGAGGCCGGAGTGGCCGTCAGAGCCGTGTCAACGGAAGCCCTGTAAAACCCTTGTAAAACAAGGGTTTCGTGAGAACGTGGGTACAAAACGCCCGATTTTGTCGGGCTCATTCGCAATCGGAAATGCGCACTTGCCTATTTTGCAAGGATTTGGCACAATGTCATCGTTGTAATTACAAGCCTGCCATCACAGGCATGCCACAAGTTGGGGGACAGCGTCCGGTCAACACGCCGGACGGCGACGGTGGATGTCGGGGGTGCGCAGGACGGGAGGCAATCCATGCAATTCCCAGAACACGAATCTGCGGACAATTCAGAGCTCAGCCCGGAACGAGGCTGGCAAGACGAGGCCAACTGCCTCGGAGTCGATCCTGACCTTTTCTTTCCCGAACGCGGCGCATCGACCCGCGAGGCCAAGGAAGTGTGCAGGGGCTGCGTCGTACGCAACGAGTGCCTCGAGTACGCGTTGGTGAACGGCGAGAAGTTCGGCATTTGGGGTGGCCTCTCCGAACGCGAACGTCGTCGCCTCCGCCGGGCCCGCGCCCAGGCGAATCGCAAAGTCGTCTGACGCATAAATAAAGTCGTTTAGAGGTTTCAGTTGAGCCCGTTGAGACGGGCTTCGATTGTTTTGCTGGGGCCGATGTCGAGTTGTGCCCATCGGCTCGCGTCGACCATCTCGAGTTGGCGCCGCGGCAAGAGCCCGACGAGCTCGGCCCGCTCGATTGTGCTTCCCGCGTGCAGCGCCTCGGCGGCAACGACGTCGTAGGCGTCGGAGACGCTGATGTTCTCGGCGTCGACGATGTTCATGCTCACCTGTGCGCGGCCGGCGACGAAGAAGGCAAGCGTCCGCAGGCCGGGGCGACGAACCCGGGCAGCGACCGTGCGGGCGACGTCCATGTCGGACGTGTCGAGGAACAAGTTGTAGGCGATGAGCACGGTTCGTACACCGACGCACATCGCACCGGCGGTTGGATGTGGCGCGTGGGGTCCGTGGTCGGGCAACAGCGACGACCACGCGGTGCGTCTCACGTCGGGAAGCGTGCGCTCGGGTCCGTAGAGGAAGACCGGCACGTCGAGTTCCGTCGCCGCCCAGCGCGCAAAGTCATCGCGGGCGCAAAGCGCGTCGTTGCGGTCGGAACCCTCGAGTGCGACGAAGGGCACCACGTCGACGACGCCGAGTCGAGGGTGCACGCCCGTGTGATGTGAAACGTCGAGTCGCTCGACCGCGCGTCGGGCGATGTCTCGCACGCAGTGCGTCCCGACGGTGGTGAAGACGCTGCGATTGTGGTCGGCGTCGGAATGGATGTCGAGAACCGCAGGATCGAGGGTCCCCGTCGCGCCACCGGCAATGAAGCGTACGAGGCTTGCGTCACGGCCTTCGCTCACGTTGACCACGCACTCGAGCATCCCGCCATGTTGGCAGGGCGGTGCCGAGTCAGCCGACGTGCTGGTAGGTTCTCGGTATGTTCGCTTTTCTCGAAGGTCCCGAACTGATCATCGTGGCGGTTGTGATCCTCGTTCTCTTCGGCGGTTCACAGTTGCCGAAGCTGGCGAAGAACCTCGGTCAGGCCCAGAAGGAATTCAAAAAAGGTCTCGCCGAAGGCCAAGCCGACGACGCCGACAAAAAGTAGGTTCGTCAGGCCGCGCCGTCGCGACGGCGCTTCTTGATGCGGCGACGCTCACGTTCGCTCGCCCCACCCCACACGCCGTGTTCGATCTCCTCGACGAGCGCGTACTCGAGACAGAGATCCTTGACCTCGCAGCGGCCGCAGATCTTGCGGGCCTTTTCGACCCCCGCGCCGTCGGACGGAAAGAAGATTTCGGGGGCGTTGTCCCGACACAGACCAAGGTCCATCCAGTTGGTCGTACGGAAGTTCCCCACGAAGGGGAGTGCCAGCACCGACAGTTCGGTGCGCTTCTTGGTCATGTGTCCTGGTGCTCGGCTCATGTCCCTTCTGACGACGCATGCGGTACAAAAGTTCCCGGACCCGGGAAAGCGGTGCGCCAGATAGCCTGAAGCCCAAAGGAGGCACGTCGTGTCCGAGATCACCACAAATGAACCGCCCCGTGCGCATGCCCGAATCGTGTACCTGGGGCCGGTGGCGCCCCATTGGGAGGTCTACGGCGACTACGGCGACAGGGCCCTCCTCGAGGAGTTCCGTACCCGGGTTCTGGCCCGCCTCGTTCTCATCACCCGTGACGACCCGCAATTCCGCCGCAACAGCGAGCGTGTGGCCCGTGACGCCGAGCGAGAGTTGATCTCGATCGAGTGGGATCTCGGAACCGTCAGCGCCTGACGGTTCGTCCGGACGTCACGGTCCGTTCACGCGCGCGCCTCGTTCCACACCCCGAATGCTCAATCGCCGGGCCTACGTTGACGCAATCGACGAACGGTTCTTCAACCGCGACCTGAGTTGGCTCGCCTTCAATGAACGGGTTCTCTCGCTTGCCCGCGAGGCGGCCGTCCCCCTGCTCGAACGGGCGAAGTTCTGTGCGATCTTTTCGTCGAACCTCGACGAGTTCTTCCAGGTACGTGTCGCCGGACTGAAGAGTCAGCTCGACGAAGGTGTTCTGCTGCACGGCGTCGACGGGCGCAGCCCCGCGCAGGTTCTCGCCGAGGTCAATGTCGTCGTTCGGCGACTGACGAGCGAGCAAGAGCGCATTCTCGGCGAAGAGATCTTTCCCGCGCTTGCCGAGCACGGCATACGAATCGTGGCCTGGAACGGGCTCGACCCGACCACGAAAGAGCGGTTGACGCGCGAGTTTCGGCAGCGGATCTTTCCGGTTCTCACCCCACTCGTCGTCGACCCCGCCCACCCGTTTCCCTACATCTCGGGCTTGGCGCTCAGCATCGGTGCATCGGTGGCCGATCCTCAGACGGGCGAGGAGAGATTCACCCGTGTCAAGGTTCCTGCCTTGTTGCCGCGGCTCATCGACGTCGACGGTGGCGGAACCTTCATCGCCATCGAAGACATCATCGTCGCGCATCTCGACGAGTTGTACGAGGGGATGCACGTACGGGCGCCGTTCGTTTTTCGCGTCACGCGCGACGCCGACATGGAAGTTGACGACGAAGACGCCGACGACCTGCGCGAGGCGATCGAAGAAGAACTGCGGCGTCGACGCTTCGGTCGAGCGGTGCGACTCGAGACGGTCGCCGGGGTGCCGCCCGAGGTGGTGGCCCTGTTGCTCGACGAACTCGAGCTCGACGCGGTCGATCACTACGAAAGAGCCTCTCTTCTCGATCTCACGTGTCTCCAGCGGCTCGCCTCGTTGCCGCGCCAGGAATTGCGCGACGAGCCGTGGCCGTCGGTGACCGCCGGGCGCGTTCTCGCCGCTCGCGAGAACGACGAGCCGATCTTCAACCTCATCAGGCGCCGTGACCTCCTCGTGCACCATCCTTACGAGTCGTTCCAGACATCGACCGAGGCCTTCATCGAGGAGGCGGCCCGCGACACCCGGGTTCAGTCGATCAAGATGACGCTCTACCGGACGTCGCCGGACAGCGCGATCATGCGCAACCTGATCTCCGCCGCCGAACGCGGCGTCCAGGTTGCGGTGCTGGTCGAGTTGAAGGCACGGTTCGACGAGGCGCTGAACCTCAACTGGGCGCGGCAACTCGAACAGGCAGGCGTGCACGTGATGTACGGCATCGTTGGTCTGAAGACCCACGCAAAATTGGCGATGGTGGTTCGCGACGAACCCGATGGTCTGCGTCGGTACGTGCACTTCGGAACCGGCAACTACAACGCGAAGACCGCCGCGGTGTACGAGGACATCGGAGTGTTCACGTGCAATCCCGATCTCGCAGACGACGCAACGCGATTGTTCAACCATCTCACGGGCTTCAGTCGCGCCAACTGGTACCGGCACCTGATGGTTGCACCGCAATTCCTGCGGGGTGAAATCGTCGACTTGATCCGCCGGGAACGCGACATGGGTCCTCGCGGCCTCATTCGCATGAAGGTGAATTCGGTCGCCGACGCCGACATGATTGCCGAGCTGTACGAGGCATCCCGAGCGGGTGTGCGCATCGACATAGTGGTGCGCGGCATCTGTATGTTGCGCCCCGGTGTTCCCGGTCTGTCCGAAAACGTCTCGGTGCGGTCGATCCTCGGGCGATACCTCGAGCACTCCCGCATCTACCACTTCGGCAATGCCAACGGACCCGACCAGCCCGCGTGGTACATCGGTTCCGCCGACTTGATGACGCGCAATCTCGACCGTCGCGTCGAGGTGCTGACGCCGATCCTTCTCGAACGCCACAGGGCGTGGTTGGAACAGACTCTCGCGTACCTCACCGACCCCGAAACGCCGCACTTCGTCCTCGCGCACGACGGTTCGTGGACCCGGAGCGGGCGGGATGACTTCTCCGATGACGCCCAGGGTCGGATGTACAGGTGGGCGAGGGAACAACAAGAACGACGTGGGGTCGAACGGTCGAATGAAGGGGTCGCTTGAGTCGACTCGGGTAGATTTGTCCGTGCGGACGGCAACGAATTCGGTGTTTGCTGGGCGGAAACGGTGGAGGCGATGGAAGAACTTCGCAAGGGTTTTCACGGCGAGATCAACGACGTCCGCCAACGTTTGGCGACCCTTGCCGCGTCCGTGATCGAAGCGATTCCACGGGCCACGAACGTGCTCCTCGCGAGCGACCTCGAGGGCGCCGAATACCTGATTCTCACCGACGATGAAATCGATGCCCGGTCGCTCGAGCTTGAGGATCGTTGTTATCGCCTGCTCGCGCTGCAGGCACCGGTGGCCGGCGAGCTTCGGCAACTCATTGCAATCCTCAAGATGATCGGCGAGATCGAACGCAGTGCCGACCTCACCGTGAACATCGCCAAGGCCGCTCGGCGGATCTACGGACACAATCTCGACCCGAAGTTGCGCGGCATCATCAGCAAGATGGGCGACCAAGCCCAGCAGTTGTTTGCCGCCGCTCTCGAAGCGTTCGAAACTGACGACGTCGCCAAGGCGAGCGCGCTCGACGACATGGACTCCTTTCTCGACGCACTCCAGCGCCAGTTCATCGAGGCGATCTTCGAGTGCAACCTTGCCGGCACGATCGACCTCCAGGTGGCGATCCAGCTGGCCGTCGTCGCGCGCTTTTACGAACGCATCGGGGACCATGCGGTCAACATCGGTGAGCGAATTCTCTACGCCGTCAACGGTTGGCGTCCCGAGCTGACAGGTGCCGCGCGCCATAAGGCGCGCTTGACCGGTGACGACACCGACGGTATTCCCCTCCCCGAGGTTGGTCAGGGGTTCTGACCATCGAGACGACCGTGGCCTTCGTCCTCGGCGCCATGGTGGCGGCTGCGGCTGCAAGCCTTTTGGGTGCTCTGGTCCGCGGCCGCAGAAGCCGCGCGACAGTCGGGTCCGTCGTTGCCGCCCAGGAGGCACCAGCGAACGCTGCCGACACGCCGAGCGGTCCCGACTACGAGGTCGTGTTGAACGCATTGCCCCTCGGTGTCGTTCTTGCCACTGCCGACGGGACGGTCATCTTCCGCAATCGCGTCGCGGTCTCCGTCGTCGGCCTGCGCCACGTTGACCTCCTCGTGGATGCCGCCGTCGATCGCCTCATTCGCCAGACGCTCGATACTGGTGAGGCAAAGACCGAACGACTCGAACTGTTCGGCCCACCGCCGCGCGTGCTTATCGTGTCGACGGTCGAACTGGTCGCTCGGTTCTGTCTCGCGGTCATCGAGGACATCAGCGAGCGGTCACGAATCGATTCCGTTCGAACGGATTTCGTCGCGAACATCAGCCACGAACTGAAGACACCCGTCGGCGCACTGTCGCTCCTGGCCGAGACGCTCCAGGGTGAGACCGATCCCGCGGTCATCGCACAACTTTCCTCGCAGATGATCAAGGAGGCACACCGGATGTCCGACACGATCGACGACCTTCTCGAACTGTCGAAGATCGAGCTGGACGCACCGCTTCGTCAGAACAACATCGACCTTGCTGCGTTGGTTCGCGAGGCGGTCGAACGCCATTCACGCGCTGCTGCCGCGAACGGGGTGACCATTGCAACCGAGGTTTCGGACTCCCGGTTCGTGGTGACCGGTGACCGAACCCAGTTGTTGTCGGCAGTCTCGAATCTCATCGACAATGCGATCAAGTACAGCGAGCCGGAGGACACCGTGTCGGTGCGTCTGTACCGCGAGCCCGGCAAGATCGTCATCGCGGTCGACGACGAAGGCATCGGAATCCCGCCGGCGGATCTCGATCGAATCTTCGAGCGTTTTTACAGGGTCGACAAGGCACGCGGACGCGGCACGGGTGGGACCGGCCTCGGTCTGTCGATCGTCCGCCACATCATGGCGAATCATGGCGGAGAGGTGAACGTGGCCTCTCAGGAAGGTGAAGGTTCATCGTTCCGACTCATTCTTCCGATGCAGATCGGTGATAATCAGTGACGTCCGCATGAACGCCGCACCCGCCAACACAACCCAAACCGTCCTGGTCGTCGAGGACGAAGAGTCATTCATCGAAGCCCTTCAGGTGGGTCTGAAGCGCGAAGGATTCCGCGTCGAAGTCGCCCGCGACGGAAAGCAGGCCCTCGACCTGTTCGACCTGGTGCGGCCCGATCTCGTTCTGCTCGACGTCATGCTGCCGAAGGTGTCGGGCATCGACGTGTGCCGGCAGTTGCGCAAGCGTTCGCAGGTTCCCATCATCATGGTCACGGCAAAGGCGGCAGAGATCGACACGGTCGTCGGACTGGAAGTCGGGGCCGACGACTACATCACCAAGCCCTACCGACTCCGCGAGCTCGTCGCACGAATGCGGGCGGTGCTTCGTCGCGCTCCACTCGACAGGGCGGGCGATCTCACCGAGGATGCCCTGGTCGTCGGCGACGTTCAGCTCGACCCCGACCAGCACGAAGTTCTCATTCGCGGCGAGCGGGTCTCGCTGCCGTTGAAGGAGTTCGAGCTCCTCCACATTCTTCTCGCCAACGCAGGCCGCGTCCTGCCTCGTGAGACGTTGATCGACCGGGTGTGGGGCAACGACTACGTGGGTGACACGAAGACCCTCGACGTCCACATCAAGCGGCTTCGTGCCAAGATCGAAGACGACCCGGGGACTCCGCAAAAAATCGTCACCATTCGCGGTCTCGGCTACAAGTACGAGCGCCCGCGAGCCTGACCGCCGGTCCGCCCGACCTACCATCGGGACGTGATGGCGCGCGCCAAGGCAACCGAACTTCCACCGCGCCCGCCCTTCTTCGTTCTTGCCCGAACACACGGTCTCATGACGGTTGGCGAGGCGGTGATGACGGTTGCGCTTGCCGACTCGCTCTTCTTGTCGATCAGCCCCGACGCGGCTCGCGGACGGGTGATTCTGTTCCTTGCGCTCAGCCTGGCGCCATTCGCAATCGTCGCTCCCTTCATCGGACCGTTCGTCGATCGGATGAGGGGCGGACGTCGACTCGTGGTCATACTCGCCGCGTCATTGCGGGCCGTCGTCTCGTTTCTCATGATCGGACGCATCGATTCACTCACGCTCTTTCCGTTGGCATTCGCGGCACTCGTCTTGTCGAAGACGTATTCGGTGTCGAAATCGGCCCTCGTTCCCACCGTGGTCCCCGAAGAGCGTGAACTCGTCGATGCGAACAGCAAGCTCGGTCTTCTCTCGGGATTGATCGGTTTCGCCGCGGCGGTTCCTGCGGCGATCATCCAATTGATCTCGCCGAACTTCACCCTCGGCTTGTCGGGTGCCGCGTTCATTGCGGCCGTGGTTTCTGCGTGGCATCTTCCGCGCGACGTTCGCATCGCTCGCGAACCACGGTCACGGGCCGAAATCGAGGAACTCCGGTCGAAGCGTGTGCGCCGAGCCGTCGCCGCGATGCGCCTGATGAGAGCCCTCGTCGGTCTCATGTTCTTCCACCTCGCGTTCTGGTTGCGCGACCAGAAAGCGGGCACGGTGTGGTTCGGGTTTGCCGTGTCGCTCGCCGCAATCGGGACGATGACGGCCAATGCGATTGCACCGATGATCCGTCGACGTATCCGGGAAGAGTCGATGATCATCGGCGCCCTTGCGGCCACGGGTATCGGTGGATTCATCTGTACGTGGATCGGTGGTGTGACGGGCGGAGTCGTTCTCGTGGCCCTCGTCAATGCTTTCGCTGCGACGTGCAAGCTCGCCTATGAGGCAGTCGTCCAGTCGGACGCACCCGATGCCAACCGGGCCCGTGCCTTCGCGTCGTTCGAGACGCAGTTCCAACTTGCATGGGTGGGGGCCGGGCTCGTTCCCGTCATTCTCGACATGCCGGGCGAACTTGGTTTTTTCGTTGTCGGCCTGGTGGGTTGCGTGGGAACCCTGCTGTTTGTATTGCGGATGCGCGCGGCTAGGCGATCTCGAGGCGGGCGAGCCACAGCCCGGGCGCGTCGATCTCGGCCGGTGTAGGCAGGGCATCGGGTCGTTGCAGGAGATCAAGGACCCGATCGGCGGTCGCGCGTTCGAGGATCCCACGGATGAACCCACGACCACGTTCGATGGTGGCGCGCGTGTGGTGAACTCCGAGGAGATGTTCCACGAATTGGTCGGCGGGCGAGGATTCGATGCGCCGACGGCGGAGTGCCTCGGTGACCGCGGGTGCGCCACCGAGCAAGCGTTGGGTCACCCCATCGACGATCCAGTCGACGAGCCCCACGGTGCACGCGAGAAGCGCGTCGAGCCGCGGGCGGAGAGTTTCCTGTTCGGGAGAGATCACGGCGCCGAGCAACAACGCGGGGTCGGACATCGTCTGCTGAAATGCAGCCATCGGATTCGACGGATCGATCTCGGTGTCGGAGAGTTTTTCGATGACCGCATCGGGATCGGGAGAGAACGCCGAGACGTAGGCGTTGACGGCATCGAGGAGCGCATTGCGCAGATGCGGCGTACCCAACACCGCGTGCGCGGCAAGTTCGTGAACGAGAACCCACATGCGAATGTCGGCAACCGGGAGGTCCCATTCGGCGGCGAATCCGTCGACGTTGGCTGCGACGATGAGCAACGGTTTTGCCGGGTCGCGGGGAAGGAGCAGGTCGTACTGACCGAACGCGCGCGTCGCCAGTTGACCAACCATTGAGCCGATGGTCATGCCGAGCATCATCGGAGCCATCGCCGACATCAGACCGTTCATCATCGACGTCATGGGGTCGTCCGTCGCAGATTCGAGGGAGTCGGAGGCCGGTCGTTTGCCGAGGGCGCTGGCGAGATTGTCGAAGACCGGTTTGTACGCCTCGAGGGTGGAGTGGCACCACTGCGCAGGTGTCACGCAATCGATCCGTGGCTCGGTTGTGTCGACGCCGGTGAGGAAGTCGGCGATGTGGCGCTGGGCGAGGGGAGCCAATTTCTCGAAGGCGATCCGCGAAGCAGGTTCGACGTTTGCGGTTCCCTGACCCACCCCCATGTAGGCAACTTGGCGCGCGATATCCCAGTTCAAAGGACCCTGGCCGGCGAGGGATTTCATGATGTCGCCGAGAAAGGGCATCGCGCCGAAGGGATTTGCGCCTCCGAAGGGGAATTCGCCCGGCGGAGTGTCGTCGTCGGCCATGGGTTGATGATACGACCGCGTGCCGCGCGGTGCCTCGTCGTCAGTCGAGTCGTGACAACAGACTCTCGATGGCGGCCATCGGAACGAAACCGATCGCACCGCCACGAGCCGTGAAGAGCCCGAGGCCGTTGCCTTCGGTGTCGAGGACAAGTGATGCTTCGGGAATGTCGACCCTGGCCACGTCGCCACCGAGTGGTACGAACCGACTGACGTCGCTGTTCACCGCGATACCAATCACCGCTGCAACGTCTCCCGACTCTTCCGGTCCGGTGCGGACGATGACATCGGTTCCGGTCGCCGGAGTCTCGGAAGACGTCGCGACAACGGAGGATTGCGATGGGGTTCCACCCGCGAGGACCACTAGTCCGAGGTCCTCGTCGCGTGCAACGACCCGCGGGTCGGCTTGGTTGGGCTCGTTGGTGCTGACGAGGAAGGTCCTCCCGTCGAGATCAACGGAGACGACGAACTGCGACCCATCGTCGACGAGGAAGCCGGGTGGCGCCGGGTCGTTCGCCGGCGTGGACGTAGCGACGACGGCCGAGGCGTTGCGCACGGTCGGAGTCGACTCGCGATGCGTGTCGCGCGGCACGACAAGGGCGACAATCGCGACGATTAATGCGAGTCCGAGTCCGCCCGCAAGTGAAGCGACAAAAGTACTGAGCGGCGGTGCGGGTCGCCGCGCCATCGCCCGTCGGGTCTGGCCGATCTCACTGGGGTGGCGCCACTCGCGTTCGTGTCTGGGCAGCGGAGCGGGCTTCACCTCCAGGTAATCGTCGTCGTCGGCCACGGACAGGACAGTAATTTGCCGAGCCACGAATTGGACGTCGGGTCCGAATTGCGGTGCGGTCGGTACGATTTCGTTCGTGTCCGGTCTCGACGTCCCCGACAGCGCTCACGGCAACGACTGGATTGCCATCACGGGCGACGTGCTCGACGTCGGTCGCGCCTACGAATGGGCGTTGCAGCCCTCGTGTGGTGCGGTGGTGGTTTTTTCCGGAACCGTGCGTGACCACGCCGATGGTCGTGACAACGTCACGCACCTCACTTACGAGGCGTACGAAGACAAGGCCGTGGCGCGCATGACCGACATCATCGACGAAGCGCGCCGCAAGTGGCCGACAATCGTCCGTGTTGCAATGCTGCACCGTGTGGGTCGTTTGACCCTGGGCGAATCCTCGGTGCTGGTCGTTGTGTCGTCGCCGCACCGTCCCGAGGCATTCGAAGCGGGACGGTTCTGCATCGACACGTTGAAGATCGCGGTTCCGATCTGGAAGCAAGAAGAGTGGTCCGAAGGGTCCGACTGGGGTACCGGAGCACACGACATCGGAAGCGTTCCGCGTTCATGATCGCCGCGCAGACCGCCGTCATCGTGTTCGCGGTTCTTGCCCTCGCCTGTGGCGCGGGGCTCGCAACGGTTCTCTTCCGTCAGCAACACCAGACGGGCATCTACGACGGCATCGAAAACTTTCGGCGCCACATCGATGCGCTTTCTCCCGAAGCGCGCCGCAACGTCGTCAACCGACAGGTCGAAACTCGCGGCTCCGACCGCACCGATCCCCGGTTGTAGGCACCTTTCGCCCTCACGGTTCTCGTTGCCCGCGACGACATACACTGGGCACGCATGGCCCGCGATCTCGCTATCGACCTCGGCACCGCGAACACGCTGGTCTACATGAAGGGCCGCGGCATCGTGTTGAACGAGCCGTCCGTCATCGCGGTGAACCGCAAGACGAGCGAGGTTCTCGCCACCGGACATGAGGCATGGAACATGATCGGTCGTACCCCCGGGTACATCGTCGCGGTACGTCCACTGCGCGGCGGCGCCATCACCGACTTCGACATCACCGAGCGGATGATTCGCCTGTTGCTCCAGCGGGTCGGAGTGTCGCGCTTCACCCGTCCCAAGGTCGTCATCTGCGTTCCGTCGGCGATCACCGAAGTCGAGCGTCGCGCAGTGACCGATGCGACGCGTCGGGCCGGTGCCTCCGATGCGCAGTTGATCGAACAGCCGATGGCGGCCGCGATCGGAGCGGAACTTCCCATTGACGAGCCTGTCGGCAACATGGTGATCGACATCGGCGGTGGAACCAGCGAAACGGCCGTCATCAGTCTCGGTGGCGTCGTGGCTCTCGAGGCAATCCGCGTGGGAAGCTTCGACATCGATGCCGCAATCCAGACCTACGTGCGGCGCGAACACGGAATTGCCATCGGCGAGCGAACCGCCGAAGAAATCAAGATTCAGATCGGAACCGCCGCGCCGATGCCGAACGAGCGTGGTGCGCAAGTGCGCGGGCGTGACCTCGTCACGGGACTTCCGAAGAACATCGACCTCACGGCCGAGGAAGTGCGCTTCGCGATCGACGAAGTCGTGTCGCAGATCGTGCAGTCGGTCACCCGTTGTCTTTCGAAGGTACCGCCCGAGATGGCACAGGACTTTCTGCAGCGCGGCATGTACCTGGTGGGTGGCGGCGGATTGTTGCGCGGCCTTGCCCAGCGCATCGAACGCGAAACCGACGTGCCTGTCCGCATGTCGCCGATGCCCCTCGAGGCCGTCGTGCTGGGCGCGGGTCACTGCGTCGAGAACTACCAAGTCCTCCGCAGCATGTTCATGGGTGCGAGGCGCTAGCCGAGCACCCCATGGGTGACGTGCGAGGCGCTAGCTCGAGCGAAGGACGCGGACTCCGCCTCCCAGCGACAGAACGTAGACCTCGCCGGACTCGACGCTGCGCACCGCGCTGATGAACCCCGCGTTCGTTGCGATGATTTTTTTCTTTTCGACTTTGTTGCCGGAGATCTTGATCGCCGTCACGCGTCCTGTGCAGTAGTCACCAAAGACGTACCACCCGAGGAGAGCGGGCAGGTTCGCGTCACGCACCTTTGTTCCGCCGATGATCGAGCAGCCGTCTTCGCCGTGTTCATAGACGTAGACGGGCGCTGCGTGATCGGGAGCCGACTGGTCCTTGTTCAGACGCGAGCGACCCTCGTAGGCACTCCAACCGAAGTTGGCCCCGCGCCCCGATCCGTCGGTGGCCCACGCAACGTTCAATTCCTCCCAGCGTTGTTGGCCGACATCGGGAACCCACAGGTTCATCTCGTCGTCGAACTCGAATCGCCACGGATTGCGAAGTCCGATCGCCCACACCTTCGGGGCAGCCGACCGCGCATCGCGCGCGAGGGAATCGATACTGACGATCTTGCCGAACAACGATGTGGGGTCGAGGGCGAGACGCTTCGGGTCGTTGCCCGAGCCGCTGTCACCGGTGCTGATGAAGAGGCGACCACCCGGACCAAAGTCCATGCTCCCGCCGTTGTGAACCGACTTTTCGTTCCTGACCAGCTGGAAGACGACGGTCCGTGTGGACACATCGGCGGTGTTGTCGTCGCGCATTGCGTAGCGCGCAACGACCGTGTTGCCCTTCGAGTCGGTGTAGTTGACGAACAAGTAGCGACCGCCGGGGTGGAAGACGAGGCCGAGAAGACCACGTTCGGCATCGGCACGTGTGAATCGGGTGAGGTTCAAGACGACGGACCGACCCTTCGAGACGGTGTCGTAACGCACGACGACGCCGTTCTGTTCGGCGATGTAGAGGCCGGTGTCGTTTGCGCGAGTGGCGATGTCGACGGGAATTCGGGCGGAAGTCACCTTCTGAAGTCGAAGCGCCTGGTTCGACACCGCCCCGGCAAGGGTCGGTTCTCTTCCAATCAGAGCGACCGTCGCAACGAGTGCGATCGCAATCAGCAGGCTCGGTACGGACCGATATCGCCGGAACACGTGGGATCCCACCGCCGCGAGTGTAGACATTCGGATCGTTCGACGGGGCATCAGCTTTGCGGAGCGAGAAGGCTCACCGTGCCGCCGAGTTCGAGGACGTAGACGTCACCCGAGGCGACCGTTCGCACGGCAGTGACGGAGCCGGCATTCTCGACGAGCCTCGTGACCGAGGTCGTCTTTTTCCCGCTGACCTTGATGGCGGTGATGTGACCCGTGCAGTAGTCACCGAACACGTACCAGCCGACGAGCGCCGGCAACTTCGACGACCGCACCCGGGTGCCGCCGGAAATCGAGCACCCTTCGTCGCCGTGTTCGTAGACGTGCACCGGCGGAAGGTGGTTCTTCGCGGTTTGGTCCTTGTTGAACCGTGCGAAGCCTTCGTAGGCGCTCCATCCGAAGTTGGCGTTTCGTCCCGACCCCGAAGTTGCCCACGCGACGCTGACTTCTTCCCACTTGTCCTGACCGACGTCGGCGACCCAGAGATTCATCTCGTCGTCGAATTCGAACCGCCATGGATTGCGCAACCCGATCGACCAGATGCGTGGACCCGCGGAGCGTTTGTTGCGGGCGAGCGGATCGACGCTGACGATCTTGCCGAGCATCGACGTGCGATCGAGTGCGAGACGTTGCGGGTCGTCGCGCGACCCACCGTCGCCGGTGCCGATGTAGAGGCGGTTTCCGGGTCCGAAGGCAAGGCCGCCACCGTTGTGATTCGAGTAGGGCTGGTCGAGCGAGAACAGCTCGACACGCGTCGCCGGGTCGGCTGCGTTGGCGGTCGTCATGCGGTACCGCGCAACGACCGTGTCGCCGGCGGCATCGGTGTAATTGACGTAAAGAAACCGACCGTCGGGATGAAAGACGAGTCCGAGGAGACCCCGTTCGCCGGAGGCACCGGTGAACGATGTGAGATCGAGGGCCGTCGACTTCGATTTCGTTGTCGGGTCGTATCGCACGACCACGCCGTCTTGTTCGGCGATATAGAGGCCATTGTCTCGCGGGCGCGAGGCGATGTCGACGGGTTGGGACGCGCTCGTCACCTTCACGAGTCGTGCCATCGGGTTGTTTGCGGCGCCAGCCCCGTTGGCGGCACCGTTGACGAAGAGTGCGACGACTACGAGGAGCGCGATTGGTCTACGCATCGGCGTTGACGCGCGCCAAACCCTCTTGTACGACGGTGATGGCGAGTTGGCCGTCTTTCGTGTAGATCGACCCGCCCGCGAGACCGCGTGCATTCGACGTGGAGATGGAGTACTGGTCGTAGAGCATCCACTCGTCTGCACGGAACGGCCGATGGAACCACATTGCGTGGTCGAGACTCGCCATCTGTACGCCCTTGGAATTCCACGACAACCCGTGGGGAAGCAGTGTCGTGTCGAGCAGGGTGAAGTCGCTCGCGTAGGTCGCGATGCAGGTGTGGAGAACGGGGTCGTCGGGCAGGGTGCCATCGGCACGCAGCCACACGCGTTGGCCGAGGGTGGGTACGCCTTCGCGGGAGAAGGGGTCGCCGTCGACGTAGCGCAGGTCGATCGGTCGTGGTCTGTCGTACCACTCGCCGATGAGGTGCTTGTACGGCGCCATGCGTTCCTTGAAGTCGGGGAGTGTCTCGGGATCGGCCAGGTGACTCGGTCCGTTGATCTGATGGTCGGGTCCCGGTTCGCTCAGGTGAAAGGACGCCTGCAGGTTGAAGATCACCTGTCCGTGCTGGATCGCAACGACGCGTCGCGTGGTGAAGCTGCGTCCGTCGCGGATGCGGTCGACGTTGTAGAGAATCGGCACCCAGGGGTCGCCGGGTCGCAGAAAGTAGGCATGGAGTGAATGAACGTGGCGGTCGGGCTCGACCGTGCGCGCCGCCGCCACGAGCGCCTGTCCGGCCACCTGGCCACCAAAGACGCGCTGCCGGTTTTCGTCGGGGGACTTTCCGCGGAACACGTTGACCTCGATCGCTTCGAGGTCGAGGAGGTCGATGAGGTCGTCGAGCGCGGATTTCATTGGTCCCCATGTTGTCAGGGCAGGGGACCGCACACAACGTTGGAGAGGGGTACCATCGCCCCCGTGGCATTACTACCTCTCAACCCCGATGAACTCCTCACAACCACGCGTGCAGTGCGCAAGCGTCTCGATTTTTCCAAGCCGGTTTCCGACGACACCGTCCGCGAGTGTGTGTCTGCCGCGATGCAGTCGCCTTCCGGCAGCAACATGATGACAATGAGCTTCGTCGTCGTGAAAGACGAGGCCAAGCGCAAGGCGGTCGGCGAGGTCTACAAGAACTGCTACAGCATGTACAAGTCGATGGATGGCGTGTACATCGGCTCGATCGACAAGGGTGATGCTGCGGCGAACCACCAGCAGAAGCGGTCGGCAGAGTCCGCCGACTTCCTCGGCGAGCACATGGGTGACGCTCCGGTTCTCGTCATCGGCTGCACGCAAGGAGCCCGGCTCGACGGGGCGCCCGCGATGATGTCGGCGTCGATGCTCGGAAACATTCTCCCGGGCATGTGGTCGTTCATGCTCGCGGCGCGTGCGCGCGGTCTCGGTACCGCGTGGACCACCGTGCACCTCATGATGGAGCAGCAGGTTGCCGACATCCTCGGGATTCCGTTCGAAACCGTTCAGCAGGTGTGCCTGTCTCCGCTCGCCTACACCAAGGGCACCGACTTCAAGCCGGCTGCCCGTCCGCCGGTCGACTCCATCATCCACTGGGACGGTTGGTGATCGATCCCGAACTGCGCCGTCATGCGTTGGCGGCGCGCGGGTTCATGCCCCCCGAAGAGGGCGATGCGCTGCACGACGCCGCGTGCTCACTCGGCGGCAGCGTGTCGAGACACCCCATCGTCGAGATTGGTTCGTGGTGCGGACGCTCGACGGTGTGGCTCGGTGCCGCGGCACGACAACTCGGCACGGTCGTCTTCGCAGTCGACCATCATCGCGGTAGTGAAGAGAACCAGTCCGGCTGGGAATGGCACGATCCCTCGCTCGTCGACCCCGCAACCGGACGCATCGACACCCTTCCGTTCTTTCGATCGACCATTGCTTCGGCGGGACTCGACGACGTCGTCATCGCCGTGGTCGGTGAGTCCCCCGTCGTCGCCGCGCGATGGACAACACCCGTTGGTTTCTTGTTCATCGACGGAGGTCACGGGGTCGAACCTGCCCGCGCCGACTTTGCCGGCTGGACACCGCACGTCGCACCCGGTGGATTGCTGGCCATCCACGACGTGTTTCCCGACCCGGCCGATGGTGGTCGACCCCCGTACGAGGACATCTATCTGCCCGCACTCGCCAGCGGTCGGTTCGAGGAAGTTTCGGCAACCGGCAGCCTGCGTGTCTTGCGCAGCATTGGGTGATCGACGTTGCGTCAGCCGTCGAGAAAACCGTGACGGAAGAGCCGCGAACCGGGTGAGGCTCCCGTGATTGCGTCGGCCGCCAGGATGACGGCCGCGCCCGTGTAGGCCGTGCGTTCGTCGGCGGGGAACGCGATGCGACCCGGGTACACGATTCCGGTCAGGTACGACCCGTCGTCGCAACGATGTGCGCGTGTCCACGACAACAGTGTCACCGCCGTGTCGAGATCACCGAGGGCGGAGTGGGCGAGTGAGCACTCCGCGGTTTCCGCCGCGGTGATCCACGGCTCGTCGCTGACGCACCGAATGCCGAGACCATCCATGGCGAAGGTGTTCCACAACGACGCGAGACGGTCCTTCGCCTGGGCGCCTTCCATGGTGCCCGTCATGACGGGGTAGTACCAGTCCATCGCCCACCGTTCCTTTGGTTCGAAGGCGGTGAGGTCGGTGCGCACCACTCGGTCGATTGCATCGGCTGCGCGCAACAGATGATCGGGGCGGTCGTCGACGAGTGCGGCCAACATCGCTCCACACCGCAGCGAGTGCCTGATCGATGACGACCCGGTGAGGAGCGAATAGTTCCACGGCAGTTCGTCGACCTCGCGAGCCCACAACACGGTGCCGTCGGACTTGCGGTGATCCAGCACCCATTCGAGTGCCGCACTGACGACGGGCCACAGATTCTTCACCGTTGCGAGGTCGCCCGTGCACAGCCAGTGATGCCACAGCCCCGCCGCGACGTACGCGCACACGTTGGTGTCGAGCTTCGCATCCTCGATGCTGCCGTCGGGACGGTAGTAGTTGTGCCATGCACCGTCGTCGCGTTGTGTCTCAGCAAGCCAGTCGTAGGCGAGACGTGCTTCGCGGTGAAGCCCCAACGTGTCGAGTGCCATCGCGGTTTCGACGTGGTTCCACGGGTCGCAATGCCCCCCGTCGAACCACGGAATCATTCCGTTGGGCAACTGCAGACGGGCGATCGATTCGGCCGTGGCGAGAAGTTCCGCGTGGCTGATCACGCCGCTGATTGAGAGGTCGTGTTTCATCGCGATGCTCCGACCGTTGCCGCGACGTCGGCTCGGCTGCGGGCGTAGACGACGTAGCTCTTGCCGAGCACCGGACTCAGCACTTTCTCGACGACCTTCATACCGCGTGGCTGGTTGATGATGTCCCATTCGAGGAAGCGGCGGTAGGCGGCGACCGCACGATGGTCGTTGTTCGACGGACCGACCGCGCACTTCAACCACCAGTAGGGGCTGTGCAACGCATGTGCATGATGCTGATCGACGATGTCGAAGCCGGCGGTGCGCAGCTTCGCCTTCAGTTCGGTTGCCGAATAGATACGGACGTGGCCACCGGGCGATTTCGGTGCGTGGTATTCGTCGGACAACATCCAGTTGATCTTCTCGGGAAGCCATGTCGGCACCGTCGCGGCGAGGATGCCGCCGGGCTTCAGGACACGGTGAAGTTCCGCCATTGCCGCCGTGTCGGAGTCGATGTGTTCGAGCACCTCGGACGTGACGACACGATCGAACGTGGCGTCGGCAAACGGCAGCCGTGTCGCATCGCCGCGCAGGCATGCAACGAACCGGTCCGACGGTATTTCACCCGACAACGCCATTGCAGCGAAGGTGTTGCGCGTCGCGACGACTTCGTCGGCGGCCCAGTCGAGAGCGACGACCCGTGCACCGAGTCGGGCGGCCTCGTAGGCGTGACGACCGAAGCCCGCCCCGGCATCGAGGAACAGCTGTCCCGGGGTGAGTCCCAACTTGTCGAAGCGAACCGTCAGCATCACCGTCTCCGGGCGCGATTGTGCGGCATGTCGAGAACTTCGCGGTACTGCTCGACGGTGAGTGCGGCGCAGTGGCGCCAGCTCCATCGTTCGACGACACGACGTCGGCCGTTGGCGCCGATGCGGGCACGAAGTTCGGCGTCATCGAGACCACGACGCAGGGCTGCCGCGAGTGCATCGACGTCGCCGGCCTTGCATTGCAGGACCGTGTCGCCGTCGGTGCCGGTGACCTCGGGGAGTGCCCCGCCGTCGGTTGCAACGAGACAGATACCCGTGCACATCGCCTCGATCGCGGGAAGGCTGAATCCCTCGTAGAGGCTCGGCACCACCGCGAGTTCCGCTTCGGCGTACAACTCGACGATGCGTTCGTCGGGAACACCCGAGACGAAATCGATGTGATCGCGCAGTCCGAGGGAGTCGATCAGATCGGCGCTTTTCCCCGGTTTGGGCTTGCCGATGATGGTGAGGCGAATGTCGCGTTCCGTGCGCAGTTTGGCCATCGCCTCAAGCAGGTACGACAGGCCTTTCAGGGCAACGTCGGCCGATGCAGTGGTGATGAGGTGGCCCGGCTTGCGGGTGACTCCGGGGATTGGTCGGAAGAGATCGGGGTCGACACCGACGGGGACGAGTCGCATGCGGTCGAGCGATACACCCATGTCGTCGTGGATGTCCTTGATGGAGTTCTCGCTGACGACGACGATGCGGGGCATCTTCGAGGCGACCTTGCCCTGCATCTTCACGAACGAGTACCACCGACTGATTCCGAACCGTTTGTATCGGCCCTTCGTGTGGTCGAGCTCGAGTGCGCGATCACGGGTGATGGGATGGTGAAGCGTCACGATCGTCGGGATGATCTTTTCGATCTTCAGGATGTCGTCGCCGAGGCATTGGTTGTCGTGAACGATGTCGAAGTCGCCCACCCGGCTCTTCAGCGTGCGGTACGCGCGCATGCTGAATGCCTTGGGCTCGCCGAACGTACCCTTCAAGAAGAGGGCGGCCTCGACGATGTTCGGCCAGTTGTTCAGTTCCCAGTAGGCGGGAAACCGACCCGGGTACTGGTCGTTGAAGATGTCGAGGCTGGGCAGCTGGTGCAGTGGTACCCGCGGGTCGAGGACGGGGTAGGGCTGGCCACCGAACACCTCGACGTGATGACCAAGATCGACGAGGGCCTTGGTGAGGTGACGGGTGTAGACGCCTTGGCCTCCGACGTGCGGCTTGCCCCGATAGGTGAGGTAGCCGATGCGCAGCGGGCCGTTCGGGTCTGCCCCAACAGTCATAGACGGGTCAGGCTACCGCCGAGTAGCGCGAGTCGGGTTGGCGTCGTCTTCGCGCGAACGACGCGAAATCAAGTAGCCGAATGCGACGAGCATGACGAGGATGATCGGGCCATCGCCGAGCCGTGAGTACCACGTACGTCCGGTACGCAGCGGGACGTCGGAGACGATCACGGAGGCCTCACCAATTCTGGTTCGTGACACGACGTCGCCGTCGTTTACGAATCCGGAGAAACCCGTCGGTGCGGCCTGAATCACGTTGCGTGCGGACTCGATGGCGCGAATTCGCGACGATGCCAACTGTTGAGTCTGAAGAATCGTGCCTCGATACGACGACCCGTTCGTGGGATTGACCACCAACGTTGCGCCGTCCTCGATTCCCTCGTTCACGCGACCGGCGAAGAAGATCTCCCACGAGATTGCCGTCGCGACGCGCACCTCGGGAACGTTGTCACCGCTGATCGTCGACTTGTCGAGGGGAACGGTGAGAAGTCCCCGCGTAGTGCCCGAGACCGCATCGGTTGGCACCTGGTCGACCGGTGCACCGATTGCGCGCAACACGCCGCGCATCGGGATGTACTCGCCGAACGGCACGCGACGGACCTTGTCGTACTCGTCGCCGATCGACCCGTCGGGTAACACGACGATCTGTTTGTTGGTGAATCGACCGGGCCCGGCGTCTTCGGTCACACCGACAAGGAACGGGACGCCGAGCCGCTTTGCTTCCGCTGCAATTTCGCCGTACTCGCGCGACGCCCGAAAGTCGGCGACGTCGACGACGTTTTCCGGCCACACGACGATGTCGACCTTGTCGGCAGGTTCGATGCGTCGCGTCACGTCGATGTGGCGCAGATGGACGATGCGCGGGTCGGTGTTGATTGCGCGGGTTCCCTGTGGTCCGCCACCCTGCACGACGGCGACGCGAACTTCGGGTGAACCATCGACGGGGCGGCCCGTCGGTGCCGCGGCGACGACGACGAGCGCGAGAACGATGAGTGCGAGAGCGCGGCGTTTGCGCGTTCGCGACGACACCGACAGTTGCCACACGAACCAGGTGACTCCGATGACGCCGACCACCCGTGCGACTGGTGCGACCGGGCTTTGGGCCTGGGAGATTGCGAGCGATGCCAACGGCACACCGCCGAACGGCCAGGAAAACCGCAGTGCCTCAACGAGCCCGTGGGCGAGTGGTTGGAGAACGGCGTGCTTGCGTGTCCGCCAGATGACCGCCTCGGCGATGCCGTGCAGCACCGCGAAAAGCACGCATGCCACGATCCAACCGGGGGCCGAGATGAACCACATCCACGCCGTGGCGGGCAGGAGCCAGCCGAGCATGAAGACCGCACCTGTTCCGAATGCACCACGGCGACTGGACGCATCGCGACTGATCGAGTGGAACCAGGCGATGCCGACGAATGCGAGGGGCCACCAGCCCCAGGGCGGCATCGATGCAGCGACGGTGAGCCCGGCGAAGAACGAGGCTGCGCCGCTGCGGGGAAGTCGAACGGTCACTTGTTGTCGGAACTTCCCTGCGAGACCAACTTTGCGAAGATGACGTATCGGTAGGCGATGGAATGCGGTGGGTGACAGGCGAAGATCGTGAGTGTCGCCGCGCGCGTCGGCCGCGTGATCCACATTGCATCGGGTCTCACGACCTGACGCTTTGTGATCCGGTATTCGAGAACGCTTTGTTTCTTGCCCGTCGTGGTGACGTAGATGAGGTCGCCGATCGCCAACTTGTCGATGTCACGCATCGGTGCGCCGTGGCTCGTTCGGTGTCCCGCGATGACGGCGTTGCCGGGTCGCCCGGGCAGTGCGGTTCCCGGCCACAGTCCGAGGCCGCGCGCAAGGGCGTCATCGTGGATGCCATACACCAACGGAACGCTGACGCCGATCGACGGGATGTTCACGATCGCAACGCTTCGCCCGAGTCGGGGTGTCGCAACTGCGGCACCCTCGGCGCGCTGTGCGATCGTCGGCGTCGTGGCAAAGATGCCCGAGGAGACCAGGAGCAGGGCAATGATTCCGACTGCGAGTGTCCTCGTTCGACGCACGCCCCAATTGTGGCAAGAACACTGCCGTCAGCGCGCAGAAATCCGTTCGATGATGCGATCGGCGACGTCGTTCGCTTGCTGGATGCAGGCAGGAACGCCGATTCCGCGGTAGCTCGCACCCGCGAGATGGGCACCGGGAAGTTCGGATGCGAGGTGGTTCTCGACGTGTGCGACGCGTTCGAAGTGGCCCGGGCGGTACTGGGGGAAACTCTCGACCCAGCGCGTGAGCCGAACGTCGCCGGGTTCGAAGTCGGCGCCGAGGTGCAGCTTCAGATCGGCGAGCGTGAAGGAGAGAAGTTCATCGTCGGAATGGTGATGCAACGGCTTTCCGTCACGGCCGAGCGAGACCCGGAGGATCGCTTGCGAACCGTCTCCGAGGTGGGCCCACTTCTGTGAGGCGAACGACACCGCGGTGACGAATCTTTGTTCGGGTTTGGGGACCAGGTAGCCGCTGCCAACGGCCGTTCGGGGGAGGCTGCGCTTCGGAACCGCGAGCGTCACCATGACGACCGACGCGTGTTCCCATTCACGAAGCAGACGACCGGCGTTCGGTGCCGTCGACGCAAGCCATTCCCCGGTGTGACGCGCGGGAGCGGCGAGCACGACGTGGTCGCAGTCGTGTGATCCGGCCGTCGTGTGGACGACGACACCCGTCGCGCTGCGTTCGGCGGCGGTGACGCGTGCGTTCGTCAGCACGGTTGCGCCGAGTCGTGTGACCGTCGCAAGCGTGGCATCGACGAGTTGTTGCATGCCGCCGATCGGCGCTGCAAACACAGGATTCTCGTCGCCGTGAGGTGCAGCTTTTGGCCGTTTTCGCGCCGAGATGATGAGGCTGCGCCCTTCCGATGCGAGTTCGAACAGCTGCGGCATGCCGCGAAGGGAAAAGTTGTCGGTGTCGGCCGCGTAGATGCTGCCCACCAATGGGTCGATCAGCATTTCGTGAACCTCGGCCCCGAGCCTGCGCCGCATGAACGACCCGAGACGGTCACCTTCGAGCGAGGTGCGGGGGACGAATGGTTCGAGACCCGCGCGGATTTTTCCGCGCGTCGAAAGCAGACGCGAGGTGGCGAGTGGAGATAGTCGTGTGGGGACTCCGAGGAGGAGGCTCTCGGGAAGCGGGTGCAGGCGGCCACGCCAGACCGACGCCTGGGCGACTGCAGGGGAGGTGAGAGCTTCGCCGAGACCAACCGCACGCGCGAGATCCCGTGCCGAGGGAACACGCAACAAGAATGCATCGGCGCCTTCGTCGACGGCGGGCAGGCCGGCGAACGGCGTCGTTCGGATGAGGCCGCCAACACGGTCACTCGCCTCGAGCAACGTGACCCTGAGGCTCGGATCGACGGTCAGCAGCCGATGGGCACACGCCAAGCCGGTGATTCCGGCGCCGACGACGACGACGCGTGTGGCCGGTGACCCGTTGCTCAACCCGCCGCCTCGATGATGCGCCGTGCGAGTGCGGCCATCACGGTGGGGTCGTCGTTCACGCACGACGTGCGGTCGAACACGAGGCCACGTGATTCGGCATGTTTCTTCGCTTCGATGTCGAGGTCGAAGAGAACCTCGAGGTGGTCGGCAACGAAACCGCACGCGCAGACAAGGACACCAGCCGGCGGCTTGTCCGATGCGGCGAGTGCATCGATCGCATCGAGTATGTCGGGGCCGATCCACGGTTCGGGTGTTCGCCCGGCTGACTGCCACGCGATGTCCCATTCTTCGCCCTCGCGCAAGCCGAGCACCGCGGCCACCGCGACTGCAGTGGCACGCAACTCTTTCGGGTACGGGTCGCCCGCGTCGATGATGCGTTGCGGAAGCGAGTGGGCGGTGAAGAGCACCTTTGTGGTGGGCGGCATCTTGGCGAGGCGTGAACGCATGTCGGCTGCGAGGAAGTCGACGAACGTGGCTTCGGTCGCCCACGAGTCGATGCCGATGACGTTGATGCCGTGGGGCTCTGCCGCGGTGGTTGCACGGCCGACGTATTGTCCGATGCTGTAGCTCGAGAAGTGCGGGGCGAGAACGAGACCGACGATCTTCTCGGCTCCCGCCGAAGCGACGTCGGCGACCGCCTCTTCGATCATCGGATGTGCATGCTTCAGACCGAGCGTGACGCGAAAGCGGCCGGGCTGCACCGCATCGAGTGCACGCTGCACCGCGTCGCGCTGGGCCTCGGTGAGTGCCGCCAGCGGTGACAGCCCGCCGATTGCTTCGTAGCGACCCGTCAGCTCGGCGAGCAACTCGTCGGTCGGTGGTCGGCCGCGTCGAATGTCGGTGTAGTACGGGAGAATTTCTTCACGACTGCGAGGCGTGCCGTAGGCCATGAGAACAACGGAAATCATCGGCGGGTCCTTTCGTGAACATGTTGCACCACGGCGAGAAGAACATCGGGATCGCACTGGGGTGTGACACCGTGGCCGAGATTGAAGATGTGTCCGGGATGTCCGCCATTGGCGGCGAGCACGCCGTCGGTTGCGGCAATGGCGCGGTCGAGTCCGGCGAGCACCTCCGCCGGGTCGAGGTTCCCTTGCAGGATGGTGTCGGGTCCGATGCGCCGCCGCACTTCGTCGAGGGGGACGGTTTGGTCGACGCCGAGCACCGCGGCTCCTGCATCGTGCATGGCTTCGAGCAGGTGCGAGCAGCCGACACCGAAGTGAATTCCCGCGACGTTCGGGTGCAGACGACGAAGTTCGGTGAAGAGGGTGCGGGTGTGTGGGAGAACCGCCCGTCGGTACGTGTCGATGTCGAGCGCACCGATCCAACTGTCGAAAATCTGGAAGGCCTGTGCGCCGTGTGCGATCTGTCGATCGACGAGTTCGATCGCGTGTTGCGTGAGGCGTTCCATCGTGTCGCCCCAGAGGATGGGTTCATCGCGCATCATGGCGAGGGTGTGTTCGTACGTGCGGCTGGGGCGTCCCTCGATGAGATAGCTGGCAACCGTGAAGGGGGCACCCGCGAACCCGAGCAGTGGCACGTCGAGTTGTTGAACGAGGATGTCGATCGTCTCCATGACGTAGCCCATGTCGGTTTCCGCATCGAGCGGGCGAAGACGAGCAAGGTCGGCGGCGCTGCGCAACGGAGCCTCGGCGACGGGCCCTGTTCCGGGTGCGACATCGATACCGAATCCGACGGCGTGCGACGACACGACGATGTCGCTGTAGAGAACCGCGGCGTCGACCCCGTAGCGGCGGACGGGTTGCAGAGTGAACTCGGCCGCGAGGTCGGGTTTCTTGATCGCATCGAGAATGCTGCCCTCGCCGCGCAAGGCCCGGTACTCGGGCAGGCTGCGTCCGGCCTGTCGCATGAACCACACCGGGGTGTGGGTGGCAGGCACACCTTTGGCCGCGAGGAGAAAGGCTGAGTCGGCGGGGGAGGCAGCCACGTGCGGCAGGCTACCGCTGCACGAAGTTTTCGACTAGCGGGACCGGGTGCGCAGGAGCGCTTCGATGCGTGCGATGCGCGTGCGCGCGGGCGGATGCGACGAGAAGATCCGTTCGTGTCGACTGCGTCCGACGGCGCTCGGATCGCGGGCCGCGACGTGGGTGAGCGCGCGAGACAGCTGCCGGCCGAAGCCGAGTTGGACGACGCGCTTGTCCGCGTTGAACTCGGCGTCGCGACCGACGAGGTCGTTCAGCCGCTGTGCAACACCGAGTGTCGCCCCGAACAGCCACGAAAATGCGGTGAGCAGACTTCGTACGGCGCCCGCGACGTACGGAACGACTCCCGACATTCCTTCCGCGCGTCGCACCGGCGCATCTGCGAGGCGACGCAACCACTCGCCGATCTGGTTGAAGAACAGCACGGGCAGGCTGAACCACTGGGCGAACGAGAGTGCAACCGTGTGGGCCCCGAGGTGGTGGCTGAACTCGTGTGCCACGACTCCGATGATCTCTTCTTCGTCGAGTGTCGCGATCGCGAACGAACTGACGACGAGTATGTGGCCTCCGCACGCGAAAGCGTTCAAGTCGTCGCTGTCCTCGACCGCGAGCAGGAATCGTCGCCGCGGAGTCCCCGCCGCGGCAAGAACCATCCGTACCGCAACGGCAAGTCGGCGTTGTTCGTCGCGGTGCGGAGCGCGTACGCCGAGGAGCCGCATGACGAAGAGTCGTTGTGTGATCGGAACGAACATGACAACGGATGCGAGAACGGCGATGGTGATGAACACGGGGTAGGCGATGTCGAACGGAAGCGACACGACGAGCCAGATCAACGAGACCGCCACCAACCAGGCGGGGAGCAGCGCCGCGACGGGAAGCACCGCCGTGAACGCAGCCGCGTCGACGGTTCGTTTCTTTCGTCGCGCCACGCGACCGAGGCTAGACACCACCGTGTCTACACTGAGTGAATGAGCGAGTCGCAGGTGATGCAGGGAGCAGAAGCGTGGTCCCACGAGGGAACACTCGATGCAGGTGTGGTCGTGGTGCACGGGTTCACCGGCAACCCGGGGTCGATGCGCGGTCTCGCTGAGGCATGTGCGGCCGCCGGTCTGCACGTCGAGATGCCGCGACTCGCCGGTCACGGAACCTGCGTCGACGACATGCTTTCGACACGGTGGGTCGACTGGTGTCGTGACGCCGATGCGGCATATGCACGATTGGCATCGCGCACGAAGAACGTCGTCGTGATGGGTTTGTCGATGGGCGGGTCGCTCACCTTGTGGCTGGCAGCCGAGCATCCCGAGACCAAAGGAATCGTCTGTGTGAACCCGGCGACGTTTCCCCTGGCCGACGAGATGATGACCGCGATTCGGGGGATTCTCGAGGGCGGCACGGAGGTGATTCCGGGAATCGGCAGTGACATCGCGGATCCCGACGTCACCGAGAACGCCTATCCGGGTACGCCCGTGCGGCCCCTTCTCTCTTTCATGGACGAGGGACTGGCACCGTTGTCGCGGCGCTACTCCGCCACCCGCGTACCACTCCTTCTCTATACGTCGGTGAACGACCACGTGGTCGACCCCGCCCAGAGCGATCGTTTGGCCGAGGTGTACGGAGGCACTGTCGAACGGGTCAGCCTCGAGCGCAGCTTTCACGTCGCCACCCAGGACTACGACAAGGGCGAGATCTTCGCCGGATCCGTCGCCTTTGCCCGACGTGTGACGGGGGTCTGATCGGTGTCGCTGCTTGCGACAATTCCGAGCCCGTCGTCGAATGCGCTCGAACTCGGCCCGCTCAGGCTCAACGCCTACGGGTTGATGATCGCCCTTGGTGTCATTCTCGCGGTGCGCATCGCGGGCAAGGCACTCGAGCGGCGCGGTGCCGGAACCAGGGATGACTTCGGCGCGGTCGCGATGTGGGCCGTGCCGGCGGGCGTCATCGGTGCGCGGGTGTACCACGTCGTCACCGATTGGGACAGGTTCTCGGGAAACATCGGTGACGTCGTGAAGGTCTGGCAGGGAGGCCTCGGCATTTGGGGCGGCATCGCACTCGGTGTGCCCGTCGGAATGTGGGCGGCTCGTCGCCGTGGACTCGACGTCGCGGTCGTCGTCACCGTTGCCGCTCCGGCGATCGCCGCGGCACAGGCCGTTGGCCGGTGGGGCAACTGGTTCAACCAGGAACTCTTCGGCAAGCCGACCGACCTTCCCTGGGCGTTGCGCGTCAGTGACGCCAAGGCGATCGCCGCGGGGTTCGATCCGGGAACGACGTTCCATCCGACCTTTCTCTACGAGTCGTTGTGGTGTGCGGTGCTGTGCGTCGTGCTGCTGACCGTCAACCGTCACGGTTCACTGAAGCCCGGACGCGTCTTTTGGCTGTATGCGGCGGGCTACACCGTGATGCGGTTCTTCATCGAGGGTCTTCGCATCGACCGCGCCCATGAGGCAGGTGGCCTGCGGCTGAACCAGTGGGTTTCGCTGGTGGTGTTCGCTGTCTCCGTGGTGCTTTTCGCCATTCAGGTTCGGGCCGATCGGCGGCCCGGGTCTAGCGTGGCGAGCCATGAGCCCCAGCAGTAACCCAGCCTCCGGCAGCGACGTCGTTCTCTATTCCACGCCCGCTCCGGGCGTGGCGCTCCTGACGCTCAACCGACCCGATCGAATGAACGCGTGGAACGCCGAACTGTCCGCGCGCTACTTCGAGCTCCTCGACCACTGCGCACAAAGCGACGATGTCCGCGCGATCGTGGTCACGGGTGCCGGTCGTGGATTCTGCGCGGGTGCCGACATGGATGCACTGCAGTCGATCGGCACTTCGTCGGGTCGTGCGCCGAGCGCCGAGGCCGCGTCGGGTTCCCATCTTCAGTCGTTCACGACCACCGTTCCCAAGCCGGTCATCGCGGCGGTCAACGGCGCGTGCGCCGGTATCGGCATGGTGCAGGCCCTTGCCTGCGACATCCGTTTCGCCGCGGCGGGTGCCAAGTTCACAACCGCATTCGGTCGCCGCGGACTCATCGCCGAATACGGAATGAGTTGGCTTTTGCCGCGACTCGTCGGAACGGCGAACGCACTCGACCTTCTCTTGTCTGCGCGGGTCGTGCTCGCCGAGGAGGCACAGGCAATGGGCATGGTGAATGCCGTGTTGCCCGCCGACGCTCTCCTCGACCATGCAATCACCTATGCGGCTGATCTCGCGGCGAACGTGTCGCCGACCTCGATGGCCGTCATGAAAGAACAGGTATACGCCGACTACGGGACGTCCCTCGGCGATGCCGAGCAAAAGGCCCTTCAGTTGATGAAGGAGTCGTTGCGCAGACCGGACTTCAAGGAGGGCGTCGCCAGCTTCCTCGAAAAGCGACCCCCGCAATTCACCCCGGTTGCTCGTTAGCATCCCACGTCGTGTCACAGCGTCTCACCGCCGCCGATGTGGCGAAAGTTGCGCGCCTTGCGCGTCTCAACGTTTCGCCAGAGGAAGTCGAACGCTACACGCGTCAACTCGACGGAATGCTCGACCACTTTGCCGACATCGACAGTCTCGAACTGGCGAACGTCGAGCCGATGACGCAGCCGTACCCGCTCGTCAACGTGTTGCGCCCCGACGTCGAACAACCCTGTCTCGACCGCGACGAAGTTCTGTCGGTCGCACCTGCGGCCGAGGACGGTCGGTTCCGCGTGCCACCATCGGGCGGTCTGCATGAGTGACTTCGGAACCGTCGCGTCGATCGCCGCCGATGTCGCTTCCGGTCGAGCGTCGGCGCGTGCGATCCTCGAGCAACATCTCGTACGTATCGACACTCGCGAAGGCGAGGTCCATGCGTTCAACCTGGTCATGCGCGAACGCGCCCTCGAGTCCGCCGCTGAGATCGACGACCGAGTCAAGCGCGGCGACAATCCGGGCAGGCTCGCCGGTGTTCCCGTTGCCCTGAAGGACAACATGTGCACACGCGGCGTCGACACCACGTGCTCGTCGCGGATCCTCGAGGGATGGAAGCCTCCGTACGATGCGACAGCAGTCAAGAAGCTCGCCGCAGAGGGCGCCGTCTTCATCGGCAAGACGAACCTCGACGAGTTTGCCATGGGGTCGAGCACCGAGAACTCTGCGTTCGGTCCGACCCGCAATCCGCTCGACACGTCGCGCGTTCCGGGCGGCAGCAGCGGAGGAAGCGCGGCTGCCGTCGCCGCCGGTTTTGCCGCGGGAAGTCTGGGCAGCGACACGGGCGGCAGCATCCGTCAGCCCGCTGCGTTGTGCGGTCTCGTTGGCGTGAAGCCCACGTACGGTCTGGTCAGTCGTTACGGCCTGGTCGCTTTTGCGAGCAGTCTCGACCAAATCGGCCCGTTCACGCACACGGTCGAAGACGCGGCAATCCTCACCGAGGTGATCGCGGGTCACGACCCGATGGACTCGACCAGCATTCCGCAACCTGCCCCCGATCTCGTCGGCGTCCTCGGCGCGGGTGTGAAGGGCCTGCGAATCGGACGCGTGGCCGATCTGCCGAAAGGCGCCGATCCCGACGTGCTCGCACGTCTCGATGCAGCGTTCGATGCGCTCGCGGAAGCGGGTGCCACGATTGTCGACGTCAGGTTGCCGTCGTTGTCGTTTGCTCTCACCGCGTACTACCTCATTGCTCCGGCTGAAGCCAGCAGCAACCTCGCTCGTTACGACGGCGTCCGCTACGGCAAGCGCGTCGCGGCCGGCGACATCAACACGATGTATGCCGACACTCGCGAGTCCGGTTTCGGCGACGAAGTCAAGCGACGCATCATGCTCGGCACCTATGCGCTGTCCGCCGGCTACTACGACGCGTACTACGGCAAAGCATTGAAGGTCCGCCGACTCATCGCCGACGACTTTGCGCGCGCGTATGCAGACGCCGACGTCATCCTCACGCCGACTTCACCGTCGGTGGCATTCCGCTTCGGGTCGAAGACCGACGATCCGCTCGCGATGTATCTCTGCGACATCTTCACCATCCCCACGAATCTCGCGGGGCACCCCGCGATGAGCGTCCCCTTCGGCACAGGGCAAGACGGCATGCCGGTCGGGGTACAGGTGCTCGCACCGACACTGGGTGAAGCGACGATGTTCCGTGCGGCGGCCGAATTGGAGCGCGCCGTATGAGCGATTCATCGAAGTTTCAGAACGGGCTGCCCGACGGATGGGAACTTGTCGTTGGTCTCGAGGTCCACGTCGAATTGGCAACGAAGACGAAACTCTTCAGCGCATCCCCGAATCGTTTCGGCGACGAACCCAACACGAACATCGACCCCGTCACCCTGGGTCTCCCTGGTGCCCTGCCGGTTCTGAACGAACACGCCGTCGAGTTGGCGATGCGAATCGGGCTCGCACTCAACTGCAGCGTTCAACCCTGCACGTTTCACCGGAAGAACTATTTCTATCCCGACCTGCCGAAGGCCTACCAGATCAGCCAGTACGACCAGCCGTTGAACGTCGATGGGTATCTCATGTTGCCCGGCAACGTTCGGGTCGAGGTCGAACGGGCCCACCTCGAAGAGGACACCGGAAAGTCGACCCACTTCGGTGGTGCCGGCGGTCGTATTCACGGCAGCGAGTACTCGCTCATCGACTTCAATCGTGCAGGCGTGCCGCTGGTTGAGATCGTCTCCCGCCCCGACATTCGTACTGCCGAGCAGGCCAAGCAGTACGTGAGTGAACTCCGCGCGATCCTCGTGGCCATCGGTGCGAGCGACGCGAAGATGGAAGAAGGGTCGATGCGTTGCGACGCGAACGTGTCGGTTCGCCGTTTCGGTGATCCGCTCGGCACTCGCTGCGAAATCAAGAACGTGAACTCGGTGCGGTCGCTTGGTCGCGCAATCGAGTACGAAGCTCGCAGGCAAGTCGACATCCTCGAAACCGGCGGGAGTATTCGTCAAGAGACGCGCCACTGGGACGACGCCGAGGGTCGCACCCACACGCTTCGCACCAAGGAAGATGCCGACGACTACCGCTACTTCCTCGAACCCGACCTCGTGCCGCTCGCTCCCGATGCTGCATGGGTCGAGCGCGTTCGCTCGGCCCTGCCGGCGTTACCCGCGGCACGTCGCGCGTTGCTCGCTGCACTCACCGGCGCCGACGTCGAAGGCGAAGCGGTGTCGGTCGTTGTCGAACGCGGCCAGGACCCGTACGTGAAGTCGGTCGTCGACGCGGGCGGTGAAGCAGGGCGCGCACTCGTGTGGGTTCAACAGTCGTTCGCCGAAGAAGGAGAGTCCCCGCGCCTTCCGGCAAAGGACCTCGCCGCACTCACCGTGATGGAACGCGAAGGCAAGATCACTGCGACGCAGGCAAAGACCGTTCTCGGCGAGATGCTCGCGAACGGCGGAGGAGACCCCGTCGCAATAGCGGCATCGAAGGGCTTCGAAGCGCTCGACACGTCATCGATCGCGACCTTCGTCGACGATGCAATAGCCGCGCAACCCGATGCGTGGGCCAAGTACTGCGCCGGCGAAGAGAAAGCTGCCGGTGCGCTGGTCGGCGCCATCATGAAGGCGAGCAAGGGGAAAGCCGACGGCAAGGTCGTCACGGCGATGTTGCAAGAGCGCCGCGGATCATGAAACGTCCGATCGGTGTCGCGCTTCTCGCATGCGCTCTGGTAGCGGGCTGTGCCGAGGACGCCACGCAACCGAGTGACGCAGCAGTCGTCGCGACGAGTGCCAACGCGTCCGCGTCGACCGTGGATTCGACAATGCCAGCAGCGACGCCGGAGACGGTCACGCCACCGTCCGGCGACTTCGGGTCGCGGTACAACGGGTCACCCGTCGCCTTCTGGTTCTGGGCGCCTTATTGAGGCACCTGCAACAGCGAAGCCCCCTCGGTCGAGGCGGCAAGCAAGAAGTGGGCCGGGAAGGTCACGGTTGTCGGTGTCGGCTGGAACGGCAGCGAGGACGAAATCGACGACTTTGTGTCGCGCCACGGCCTGACCTTCACCAACGTGCGCGACCCGGACGGGTCGATTTTCGCCTCTTTCGGCGTGTCGGGCCAGCCGGCATGGGTGTTCCAGGGTGCCGATGGCTCTCGTGAACTTGTGCTCGGGGCCCCCTCGGCGTCCGAAGTCGCGGGACGTTTGACCGCCCTCGCGGGCTGACCCCGAGCCTGCATCACCGGCGCGACCGGTCCAGAATGAATCACCGGAAAACGGCGATTGAAGGATGTGTCACCTGACTGGTCAATAATGGGGTCTCTCATTACCTTGGGGGCAAGTCCAATTGAAGGGGGCAGCGGTGAGCGTTCGTCGTGCGAGGGGAAAATTTTTTGCTGTGTGCATCGTCGGTGCGTTTGCGATGGGTGCATGCGGTGGTTCCGACTCGTCATCGAACGATGAATCGACTGCCGACACCACCGAGGTTGCAGCCGACGCAGAAGGTGAAACAACCGACACCGCTGCTGCAGCAGCAACGGGGTCGGTTGAAGAGTTCTGCAAGTCGGCACTCGACAACCAGGGCGGCGCCGACATCGCAGCCGACGACGACCCCGCCGCGATCGCCGAGAAGTTGTCGGCGAATGCCACGGCACTCGAAGAGATGGCAGCGGTCGCACCGAGCGATGTGAAGGCCGATGCCGATGCGGTTGCCACCGCAGCGCGCGGAATGGCCGAGGCAATTTCCGGCGACCCGACTTTGGACAAGTTCAACTCGCTGATCGAACAATTCGCAACATCCGATGCCAACACCGCGTCCGCCAACGTGCAGACGTGGGTGAAGGCGAACTGTGAGCCCGGGAAATGATGAGAGGTACATCAATCATGAGGAAACGATCGTTCTTGACCGGGGTCATCGCGGCCATGGTCGTGTTGGCTTCGTGCGGCGGGTCATCCGACTCGTCGTCGAATGACACAACCGCATCGACGCGCGTGAAGAACGCCGCGCTACCCACGACAACTGCGGTGGCGACAACCGAGACAACAACGGCACCCGCAACAACCGTTGCTCCGACAACGACTACTGCGCCGGCAACCACCGCAGCCGCGACGACAGAGACCACTGCGTCACCTGCAACAACTGCTGCACCCGAGGTGACGGTTCCCGAAGTCACCAAAGTGAAGGACCCGGGCGGCTACCAGGCGACGTATCTCGCAACCACTGACCCGCTCGGCTCTCCGCGCCCCGCACTTCCCGCCGAGGCATCGATCACGACAAACGCGGCCAAGGCAGTCGGCACCACGTACCGCGCCGACGCCGACGGCATTCTCAACGTCACTGCGGCCGAATGGTCGGGTACTGCCACTCCGCTCACGCTTCGTTGGACGGTCAACGGCAAACCGTGCGACAACTGCGCCTTCCTTTCGCCCACCGCAAAGAAAGTGGTGAAGGCCCTGCTCGCGGCAACCCTTCCCGGCTCGGGGATCACCGGAGTCCGGGGCCTCGATGCGACTGCGGTCGGAGTCGGGCAGTACCAGGGCAGCGGTTGGGGCTTCGAAGTCCTCATCGGTGACCCCGCAAGTGCCGAGGCGCAAAAGACCGGCAACGCAATCCGCGACTGGGCGCTCGGCTGTTCGGGTGACACCGCGGCCACCTGCCGCAACGTCGAACTGGGTATCGGCGAACTGCGTTGGAAGAACCAAATCTGGTCGGTGGCCAACTGCACGTCGGCGCTCCAGAACGGCGGCCCGAAGATTCTCCTCGCGGATGCAGCCAAGTTGCTGAAGGGCGCGACGGCCGAAACCGCGAGCCTCGTGCGCCAACGCGCCGCAATCGATCGGGTGGCTTTCGCCACGCCCACTTACCGTCCAGTTTTTGCGAGCTCGGGTGACGCCCGGGCTCTCACCGGCTTCGCTTCGACAGGATGTGCGAAATGAGCATGAATAGCTTCAAGAAATTTGCATTGGCAACGGCCGCGATCAGCATCGCGATCGTCGACATCACCCCGGTCGGCGCCAGCAGCCCGAACGATCCGACGACGACCACCGCTGCTCCGGCAGCCGAGGCGACCACCACCACGGGTGCGCCCGCTTCCGGTGATGCCACCACGACGACGGTCCCGGGTGCTGCCGCACCCGCTGCAACCGATACTGCCGTGCCCACCACCATTCCGGGTCTCGACAACACGTTGCTCGCACCGTTGCCGAGCGACGCCAAGCCCGACAACGTCGACTTGGTGCCCGCCACAACCGCACCCGCCTCGACGCTGCCGCCCGCAACCGCCGGCAACACGAAGTCGGGTCCCGACATCATGGCTTCCGCCAACCAAACCAGCGTCGTCACGACCGACCTCAATGCGGTCGTCATCGTTCGTTTGTCGAACATGGGTAATGTGGCTGCCGGTATCGAGGCACCCGTCTCGTTCTCGCTCGCCAAGTTGCCGCGTGGCGTCAAGGTGCTCGAAGTCCTGCCCACATTGAACGACAAGTCGGCCATTGGCGACCAGGGCTGGGAGTGCAACGCGACATCGTGCACGCTCAAGCAGAAGACCGATGCGGGAATCTCGAGCGGCATCATCCCCGTTGCGGGTGTCGTGCGCGCCGATCTGCGCGTGAACTACGCACCAGATGCGGAGCTCTTCGTCGCGGACGATGCGTACACGACCAAGAGCAACGACCTCGCGGAGAAGCGCGACATCGCCGGCATCCAGGCGCTGTCGCGCACCGTGCCGCACTTCCTCGTCCGCGCGTCACTCGCGGGTGACGTCGCCCCGGAGAACGACGAGTTCGCACTTGCAGTTCTCGGTGCACCGCGTAGCAACGCGGGCACCAGCGCCGCCGACGACACTCGTCGTAGTTCATGTGTCTATGTCGATGGTGAACCGTCCGGCAACACCTACCCCGGTGGTCGATTCAAGATCGTCCTGCGCACCCTTCCGGTGTGCGATCAGGCCTTTTCGGGTGACATCACTTTCACCGACATCCTTCCCGCACAGATCGGCCTCACCGATGTGAAGATCTCGGGCAACGGCTGGACCTGCGACGACCCCGCCGCGCCGAAGCGCTGCACGCGCACCGGCGGCGAAATTCAGCCGAGTTTCTTCAGTGAGCCCCTCATCATCGAAGGCCGCACGTCGAAAACCGCAGCAGTGACGGCCCAGCCGTTCACGTGGAAGGTCAACTCGGTCAGCCGCGTGAAGGCCGATGGCACGCAGCTCGAGGCTCTCGCCGAGCTCACGTCGCAGATCAACGAGGCGCCGAAGCCCGATCTCGTGGCGAAGGTCATCGCCCGTGACGGCAAGACCAGCATGGTCGCACCCGGCACTCTGCTCGTCGACGCGAAGGTGCGTTCGATCAACGGCATCGGCCAGAACGTCGCCGTCACCGTCGGTGTCCGCAAGGGCGTCACGATGGAGAAGGCAGCCGACGGATCACCCGGCTGGACCTGTGCTTCTGCCGCCGCCGACCCCGCCGCAGGCGAGGGTTCGACCGCGCTCAAGTGCGTGAAGGCCGAACTGTTCGACACCGCCGAAGAGACGATTGCCTTCAAGTTCACGACGACCGAGGAAACAGAAACGGGCGCGGCCCAGGTCATCAGCGTCATCTCCGCCGAGAACGAAGATGCAGCGAAGGTCGAGAACAACCGCTCCGGTCAGACGCTGCTCGTGCAGCCTGCTCCGGCCGCCATGCCCGGCATCGTCTTCACGCGCGCCGATGAGAAGGGTGCAACCCAGGCGGTCAGCGATGGCTCGACGACCGAGATCGTCGTCGGCAAGAAGGCGAGCTACGGCCTTGCAGTGTCGAACCTCGGCGCAGTTCCGATCGCGGCGGGAACCGTCGTTCGCCTCGAACAGTTCGTTTCCGATTTCGCGATCTTCTCGGGCAAGTCGGCACCGAAGGACGCCGACTTCAAGGGTGATCTCGATGGAAAGAAGATCCCTGCAACACCGGGCCAGTGGGCCTGCGTTGCAGGTCAGGGCACGCCCCCCGTGGTGCAGTTGCCCGAGTCCCTCGCGGGCGCGGGTGAAGCCATCGCCGCTCCGGCTCCCGTTGCCACACCGGGCAAGAAGGGTGCAGCGATTCGTTGCGAGCTGACTCTCGCAGCAGCCGTTGCCCCCGAGGCCCAGACACCGATTCTCAACCTCACGGTCGAGGCCGCAAATTCGGCCAAGCCGGGCAAGCCCGAGTGGCCGGTGTACGCGTCACTGCCCACGGTGAAGACCGCTCCGGTCGCGCGCTACGGCATGGGCATCACCATCGTCAAGCAGCAACCCGCACTCACCGCAGCGATCGCCGCACCCGCAGGACCACGTCCGGGTGGCAAGGCCGCCGCGCAGTTCAGCGTGAAGAACGAAGGCACGGCCGACTCCAACGCCCAGTCGATGATCATCAAGACCAAGGGCGGTCGCTTGACCGGTGCCAAGGGTGAGGGTTGGAGCTGTGCAGTTGTCGGCGGATTCATCGCCGAGGGGTTCATCGCCTGCTCGCGCAAGCTGCCGTTGAAGGTCGGCGAAGTGTCGAAGGCCGTCGCCGTCGACTACCAGTCGAGTGACCCCAAGGCAAAGAAGATGGTGCTGCAGGCGACGTCGATCGTCTCGAACATCTACGGCCAGCCAACCAGCCAAACCTCGACGCAGGAAATCGACCTGCGCGCACCCCTGTCGTTCTCGATCCAGGGACCCGACGTCATCGTCGACCAGATCGTCGACGCAACGGGCAAGCGCATGCCCTCGTCGATTCTTCTCACGACCGTTGGCAACGCCGATGGCTCGAAGTTCACGTGGCGCCAGCTCTGCACCACCGACGCCGATGTGAAGGCGTCGAACGGACAGTGCAAGGCCGTCACGTCAGCGGCCAAGTGGGTCAACGACGCCCCGTCCACGGGCCCCACGGCGAACCTGCTCGCACCCGCGGTGAAGGCCGAAGAGACGCTGGTATTCGAAGCAACGGCACTCGACGAGGCCGGAACCTCGCACACCGCACGCTTCTCCGTGCGCGTCCAGCCATTGCCGACCGCGCAGGGTCCGACCGGTAAGGCCGGAAGCGGTAGCGGTTCGTCCGTGCTGCGTCGCGTGCCGAAGCAGTCGGGGCCGAGCGTTCGCGCATTCGCTGCTACCGCGCCCACATCCGGCGCGGGTGACACCTCCGTTCTGACGTCGGCCAACGCCGGCGTCACCGTCAACGGCAACATCTTCGGTGGTTCCACACTCACCGTCGCGCAAGGTGCCGCGGTGTCGGTTACTGCTGCGGCTTCGGGCGTGGGCGCCGTCACCTACGCATGGTCGCAGGCCGCAGGTCCGACACCGTCGGTGCTTGCAGCAGCAGCCACGAACACCGCGACGGTTGCATTCACCGCACCCGCCGCGAACACGACCATCAGCCTCCGTGTGGTTGCCACCGACTCGCGCGGTGAGAAGGCAACCGACGTCGTCACCGTCGTTGTCGGCACCGGTGGCGCTGCCACGTTGTCGGCGAACATCGCCGAGGGCGAAGGTCCATTGGCGGTCGACACGGCGAAAGCAGTTGCACTGAACGCAACCGCCACTGGTTCGGGTGCCATTACCTACGCCTGGTCACAGGTGTCGGGTCCTGCTCTCACGCTGAACGGCGCAAACACTGCAGCGCTCTCGATTGCGGCGTCGGCTGCAATCGGCACCGCGGTCATCTTGGTCACCGCCACCGACGCCACCGGCGCCAGTGCGACCGACCAGATCACACTGCAGATGAACCCGAGCGGTGCACCAACTCCGTTGTGTGACTTCGTCGAGGCAATCTCGACGAACACCTCTTCCAAGCTCGAAGCGACCTACAAGGCGATCGGTATCGGCAATCTTGATCTGTCACAGCTCAAGGTGAACTCCTCGACGTGTTCGGAGAGCTCGAAGGTGTCGTTCTCGAACGCCGGGTTCTCGCTCGCTGGTTATCTCACCGTGTCAGGTGCCAGTGGCACGATCAGTGCCGCGGGTCTCACCATCCGCTCGGCGACATTCACCGGACCCGAGTCGTGGGGTTCACCCGTGTTCTCGATCGGTGGAACCGACCCCGTCGGTCTCTTCATCCCGTTCTCGCGTGCGTCGGTCGCCATCGGCGCCTTCGAAGGCAAGATCGAATCCGGCTCGATGCCGTTCCTCAAGCTGCCCGCTGGCTGGACACCCGCAGCGACGCTGACCTTCAGCGTTGATGCCGAGGGTGGCAAGGCCGTCAGCCTCGAGGCAACTGCAACCGGTCCCGAGAAGAACGGCAAGAAGCCGACGGCCCGCATTGCGGGTGCAGTCGCCACGAACGGCACGTTCTCCCTCGACGCATCGCTCGCCAATGGGTTCGAACTCTTTGGTTCGACGATCGACTTCACCGGTTCGGTGAAGCGTGAAACTCCCGAGGCCGACGTTGCGGTGAGCCTTGCAGGCGCACTCCAGGGTGAAATCGCCCTCACGTCGAACGTGAAGATCACGGCATTGTCGGCGTCGTACGACAAGGGTGGTGCAATCACCGGCTCCGGCACGATGACCATTGGTTCCGGGGACACCGCACTCGCGGTGACTGCCGATCTCAACTACACCGATGCCAACAACCATTCGTTCGCGGTGAAGGCCGCGACAACGGGTGGGAAGTGGAGCCCGGGCAAGGACATCTCCATCCCGCTCGCCAGCGCGTCGGGTTCGTACGTTGCCAAGGACGGCGCGAAGACAATCGACGTCACCGTCGTTGGTGGCGATGTCTCGCCGTTCTCGGGTCTCAAGTTCGTTGCACCCACCATCAAGGCGACTGCACAATGCCCGGCCACGGGTGCCTGCGATGTGAAGGTCAACCTCGACTCGGGTGCGGAAGTGACCCTTGGTTCAACTTCGACAACCGGCAAGATCACCGGCGCGGTCGACATCACGAACAAGACCGCTTCGCTGAAGGCGTCGCTCGACAAGATTCCGCTCGTCGCGGGTCTCGACATCACCTCGGCGTCGCTCTCGATCGATTCCACCAACATCGGTGCAGCCAACGCGGCGACCACCGTCACGTTGGCGGGTTCGATGACCGTGTTCGAAAAGACCGTCAGTGCTTCGGCCACGTTCTCGAAGACCGGCGTGTTGCTGACCGCCGATCTGCCGGAGCTCGCGCCGTTCGGCGCAAGCGGTCCGGTCTGGAAGCCGGGTCAGCTCAGCTGGTCGTCGGGTCCGATCTCGATCACACCGAAGGTGCCGTCGTTGCCGAACATCAAGTCCGTCAACCTCACACCCAAGGTGCCGCGTCTCAACATGGCAATCGCACTGCCCGAGCAGATCAAGGGTCTCGCTTCGGCAACGGTCAGCAATGTCGGTGACATCGCCCTCGACGGCGAAGTCGACTTCTCGACCGGCAAGTTCAGCCTCGCTGCATCGTTGTCGAACGATTCGATCGACCTTGCGGGTGCAATCAGCCGCGAGAAGACCGGAGATCCGTTCAAGTACAACCTCACCGGCAAGGTGAAGAAGGCCATCGCCCTCACCGACTCGGTGTCGATCACCACGCTCGACGTCACCTTCGGCAACGCAACGGCGGGTGGCCCGCTCACCCTCACCGGCAACGGTTCGGTTGACGTGAAGCTGCCCGATTCGACGGTCGTCACCGTCGCCGGCGCGGTTGCTTACAACTCGGCCACCGACTTCACGGTCACCGTGTCGGCCGGAGCAACGGCCCCGTCGTTTGCGGTCACCGGTGGCGAGGCATTGAGCCTCGGTCAGGCGAGCGGTACGTTCAAGCGCACCGCCGCAGGCAGCGTCCTCGACGTCAACTTGTCGACGGCTGGTCCGTGGAAGCCGGTCAGCGGGCTGAGTGTCACCAACGTGTCGGCCAAGGCGTCTGTCACCTGCAACACGGGTGCCAAGTGCGTCCCGGCGTTCGACCTGAAGGGCACGCTCGGCTTCGACCTCGGTATCACGGGTCTGAACTCGGCGGAGATCAGCGGGAAACTCGACGACAAGGGCTTTGCATTCTCTGCGAAGTTCAACGACCTCGCGTTCAACGCCGACATCAAGCTGTTGGCACCGACCTTCAGTTTGGCGATCCCGCCGAAGACCAGCACCGACCGTGCATCGGCTTCGTTGTCGGGCACGTTCGCGCTCTTCGGCGCGACCCTGAATGCGAACGTCAACTTCAGCTCGGCGGGCGTCCTGCTCACGGGCGATTTCCCGTCGTTCAAGTTCCCGAACTCCGACATCGGTTTCGACGGTGGTCAGTTCGCCTGGGCGCTGCGCGCGCCCAGCAACATCAACTGGACGCCGAAGGTTCCGAACTTCCCGTCGCTGCCGGCCATCAGCCTGCCCGCAGGCGCACCACGCCTCGTGCTGTCGATGCCGACCCCCGACGTCGTGAAGCAGCTGTCGGGAAGCACCACTCTCACTTTCGGTGCGGTCAAGGTCGAGGGCAACATGACCCTTGCCAGCGGAGCGTTCTCGCTCACGGCAACCTACGACTCGAACGCAACCAACATCACCGGAACATTCTCGCGTGAAGGAACGGGCAAGAACCTCGTCTACGACATCTCGGCCAAGGTGAAGCAGCCACTCACCGTCATCGACGGTGTGAAGGTGGCCTCGCTCGACCTCAAATTGAACAACACCACCGGTTCCGTTCAGGCAACCGGTACGGGTGACATCGAGATCTCGACTCCGACGACACCGATCGTCTTGGGCTTCAACCTGAACTACGTGTCGTCCACCGACTACTCGTTCCAGGTGACGGTGAAGCCGACGGGCGGCACGACGTCATGGTCGCCGTTCCCCGGATTCAGCCTGCCGCTCGGCAACCTCACCGGCACGATGGTTCGCAAGGACCAGACCCGCACCTTCAGCCTCGCCTTCAAGGGCATCACCGACTGGTTCCCGGTCGGTTCGGCTGCCGGACCCGGCGTCAGGGTGAGTGAGCCCGGTGCGGCCGTGACGGCCACATGTCAGGTTGGAGGCAAGTGCGAACTTGTCTTCACCGCCACCGGCAGGGTCTCGGTCAACGTCGGACAGGGCTGGACAACGCCTGCGACACTGACCGGCACGTTCACCAAGGACAGGTCGGAACTGAAGGCGGTGTTCGCCGATCTCCCGGTCACCGCAGGAGTCACGATCAAGGCCCCGACCCTCGCGGTTGCCTATGCAACACAGGGCGGTCTCTCGGCCAGTGTCGCGGGCAGCGCCGACGTTCTCGGCACGACGTTGTCGATGTCGGCAACGTTCTCCGCACAGGGCGTCATCGTCTCGGGCGGCATGAACGACTGGACGCCGATCCCCGGCGGCCCGACACTCACCAACGCGTCGTTCGCATTTGCGACCTACAACGCGCTGCAGGTGACGTTGCCGAACGCGCCGAACCTCGGCAAGGTCGACATTCCGCTCAACAACCCGACGCTCCTCGCGGGTTTCAAGGTTCCGCAGTGGCTGAAGGACATGGTCAAGCAACCGAGTCTCAATGTGGTGCCGGTGACGGTGCCGCTGAAGGACCTGGCAGCGGGCAAGCTGCCGACGCTCAAGATCATGCTCCCGACCCCGGGTGACTGGTTCCTCTTCAAGACGAGCTCGCTCTCGATGCGCTTCGCCGGATTCGGCGTGGAGATCGGTGGCAGCCCGACTCCGTCGATGAGCCTCATCGGCAACATCGAGTTCATCACCGGTTCGGGTCAGACCCCGATCCCGCTCGAGGTGCGCGGCACGGTCTCGACCACCGCAATCTCGATGGCACTCAGCCTCGGCATCGACTCGACGACAGGCAAGCCCTACGAGTGGAAGAACGCCTTCGGTATCAGCGGTCTCACGTTGTCCGACGCCGCCATTCAGGTGGGTATCAACTTTGCAACGACTCCGTTCCCGCTGCCGACCATTGGTATTGCGGCAACGGCACAGTTGCCCGACGCATGGAAGAAGCCGCTTGGCATGGAGGCCGGTGTCGCGGTTCGTCTGATGGCGAACATCGACGTCACGAAGCCGTGCTTCCAGTTCAAGGCGGGCACGCTCGGTGGTGATGGCAAGACCATCTCGGCAGGCTCGGCGAAGGTCATCAACGTGGGCAGCGGGGTTCTCACCTCGACGTTCATGGATCTCACCATCGCGCCGCTCGGCTGCCAGATCGGCAACCAGATCCTCGACCCGGGTATTTCGGTCGGTTTCTCTGGCACCGTTCTCGGCACTCCGGTCGATGTTCGCGCGAAGATCGGAACCAATCCGTTCTCGCTCGAGGCCAGCCTGGCGATCGGTGCGTTCCGCGCTGGTGGTGTTCAGGTCGATGAGACCCGTCTCACCATCAAGGTGTCGCCAACCGAATCGTTCGTCGCCTTCGCCGGTGGCATCACGATCGGCAGCACCAAGGTCTCGGTCAACGGCAACATCGGTTACAACGTCACCGATGGACCGTGGGTCGACCTGACGGGCAGCGTCGACAACCTCAGTATCGTCCCGGGCTTCCTCGAGATCCGTTCAGCGGCCGTGCGTGTGAACGTGCGACCGAAGAATGGCTTCGCCGAGGTCCAGGCACGAGGTGACTTCAACTTCCTCGGTGCCGTCACGCAGGTCGACTTCGCGATGTCGATGTCGAACTTCAAGTTGCAGACTTTGAAGGCCAACGTCCGGGCGGTCCGAACGATTGCGGGCGTCGTCAAGATCGACGGCACGTTCTCGATCGACTACAAGGACGGCCAGTTCCCGACGCTCGCATTCGATGCGACGGGCTCGGTTGCCGGCTACGACTTCGGTCGAGTGACCGGTGTCGTCGACAAGAACCAGGTCAAGATCACCGGCACCATCTCGGTGGGCGGCGTGTTCAGCGCCCAGCTCACCGGTCAGGTGGTGTGGGCGGCCGGATCGGGTATCACCATCGTCAACCGTGACGGACAAACCGTCACGGCGGCAGCCGGTGACTTCCGTGTCGGGGCCGACAACATCACCATCAACCTCGGTGGCTTCGGTGCCAGCGGGTCGGTGCTGGTGGGACGCGCCAGCGGCGTCGCCTACGCACGGTTCAACGCTTCGTTCTCGATCGGATCGGGCAACATCGGCGGCAACCTCAGCGTCAGTGGTGACTTCGGCACAGATGGCAACTTCCGCTTTGCCGGCAGCGGCAACCTGAATCTCGTCGGATTCTCCGCCGCGGTCAACGTGAGCGGAAGCAAGTCGGGCGCCAACTGGGCCTTCGCACTGTCGACCAACATCCGAGTTCTGGGTGCGGTTGACGTCGGCTTCAGTGGCAACTTCTCGCGCACCAACAACGCCTTCCGCTTCACCATGACCGGCAACGCCTCGTTGTCGGCAGCCGGTGTCGCAGCGAGCGGTTCGTTCACCATCTCGAACGAGCCCGGCCGCGAAGGAATGTCGGCGTCGGTGTCGCTGCAGGTGCCGGGTATCTCGGGTAGCGGTTCGATCGCCATCAATGCCGACGGCACATTCGACGCCAGCATCGGTGTCAGCGTCTCGCTCGGTATCGTCCGCGCGGGCGGCACCCTCAAGATGGGCAACGTCGCCTACTGGAACGGCCAGCGTTACCGCGGTGGCACGTACTTCAGCGTCTCGGGTTACTTCGAGACGGCAGGTATCGGCTTCTGGTTCTCGGGCAACATCAACGCGAACGGTAGCTTCGACTTCTCCGTGAACTCCGGCTTCAACTGGAACTCGGGCGAGGTGTACCTCGTTGTCGTGAAGCTGCGCCTGTCGGCCAGCGTCAATGCATCGCTGCGGATCTACAGCTGGTCGCCATACTTCTCGTTCAGTGCGAGCGGTACGGTCAGCGTCCAGGGTTCGCGCTACTACATCGACGCGGGTTGTCGTGCCTGGAAGCCGAAGTGTTGGTGGAACGACGGTTGGACCGGCTGGTCCAACTGGGTGAGCCTCGGCCTAGGCTTCTCGGTCAACCCGACCAGCATCTGGGTCGACTACGACGGTCGTCGCTACGGCATTCGGTGATCCGACTCACCACTGGTAGTCGCATGGCGCGGCTGTCGGTACTGGCACTCGTGCTGGTTCCGGCAGCCGCGCTCGGCTGTTCGGGTTCGGCCAACCAAAAACTCGAACCCGTGATCCCCGACACGCTGCCGACGTTTGTCGAAAAGGGCGCGGCTGTCGGTTTCACCGCAACCCAGGGTGCGCGCAACGACGCCGCCACCTGCCTGTTCAGCAAGTCGAAACTGGCCGTGATGTTTCCGAAGTTGCAGGAGGCGGGTGTTGCGTCGGGTCTGCGGTTCAACCAGTGCGTGCCCGAACGGATGACTTCGGGTGCCGCCGCGGTAGATGTCAACGGTGACGGTCTCGACGACGTGGTTTTCACCCGTCTCACGGGTCATCCGATCCTCTACGTGAACGAAAGCACACCCGGCGAACCGATGTTCCGCGACGCCACGGTCGGGTCGGGTTTCGATCTCGTCGAAGGTGCAACGAATGGTGTCGGCTTTGCCGACATCGACAACGACGGCGACAAGGACGTGGTCCTCACGGGCATCGCATCGCCGCAGATGTATCTCCTCGTGAATGACGGGACGGGGAAGTTCACCGAGGAGGCCGTGGCACGCGGGGTCGGCATGGTCGACGGTGAACCGCACGCTGGCCAGGGTGTTTCGTTCGGTGACTACGACCTCGACGGTTGGATCGACATGCACACCAACGAATGGCAGTCGTCGATCGTGGCGAACCTCGGTGTGCCGTCGCACTCCCGGCTGTTCCGCAATCTCGGTGCGCAGGGCAAGCCCGGTGTTTTCGAAGACGTCACCGAGGTGGCAAAAACGCGTGTCGATTCCGTGGTCGACACGACGTGGACGTTCAGTTCGATCTTCACCGATTTCGACGGTGACCGGTACCCCGATCTGGCCGTCGTAGCCGACTTCAACACCACGAAGTTGTTCTGGAACAACCGAGACGGGACGTTCGACAACACCACCTACGAGTCGGGACTCGGGGGAGAGGAGAACGGCATGGGTCTTGCCGTCGACTTCCATGGGCCTGATCAGAAGCCAACACTCTTCATCTCGTCAATCAAGTCGCTGTCGGACTGCAAGGACGACAGTGGATTGGTCGGAACGGGCAACCGGCTCTACCAGTACGGCACGGACCGCGTGTTCGACGACATCACCGACCGCGCCGGAGTACGCGACGGCGGTTGGGGTTGGGGTGCGAGCTTCATCGATGCAACCAACTCCGGGTCCCGCGACCTCGTGCAGGCAGCCGGTATCGACGAGCCCTGGTCGAACCCCGCGGGCTGCCACGCGAAAGACCCCGTCATGTACTGGCGCAACGATGGCACCGACACCTACGACGAGGTAGCTGTCAGGGTCGGCGTTATCGAGACCAAACCCACCAAGGGGACCCTCGTATTCGATGCCGACAACGATGGTCGTATGGACCTGCTCGTCACCCGCGATGCCGAGACGCCCGCGTTCTTCCACAATGTCACGCCCGTCGTCGGTCGTTACGTCGACATTCGCGTGGTGGGCACGCGCAGCAACCGTGATGCTCTCGGGGCGATCGTGTCGGTGACCGCGTTGCCCGGCGGGCCGACGAAGAAGTACTTCACCGGAACGACAGGGACGTATCTCTCGCAGGACACCGCGCTCCTGCGTGTCGGTCTGGGTGGTGGAATCGAGCCAGCGCATCGCATCGAGGTGTATTTCCCACTCAGCGAAGAAACCGTCGTGCTGAGCGACGTCGAACGGAACACCGCCGTCGAAGTGGTCGAACCCGCACCGTGAAGCGCTTTGTCCGGATTGCCGCAGTTGGCGTGTGCGCCGTCGTTCTCGGGGCGTGCGGGGACGGAAACGACACGACCGCGAACGATGCGGTCGTCGTCGGAACCACTGTCGCAACCTGCACGCCCGTGGCGCGCGGCGCGTGCCGCGGTGCCGACCTGGTGGGGGCCGACCTGTCGGGGATCGACCTGTCGGGAATCGATCTGCGTGAGGCGGATCTTGCCGGAGCGAATCTCTCGGGTACGAACCTTACCGATGCGAACCTGATTGGGGCGAATCTCGCGGGTGCGAACCTCGCCGGTGCAGCACTCGTACGGGCCTCGCTCGACGAGGCAAACCTGGCAGGTGCGAACCTCGCGCGGTCACGCCTCAGCAGCGCCTCTCTGCGCGGCGCGCAGATCGATGCCGCCGACTTTGCGGGGGCCTTTGCCACCGATGCGAAGTTCACCGATGCAGTTCTCGGTGCCACCAGGCAAGCCGAGCTCGTGGCGGCCTTCTTTGCATGCAACACGACCCTCCCCGACGGCGAAGTGGCGGAACCCGCATGTTGAGGTTGATCCGACTTGGTGCCGCTCTGGTGCTTGCGACGTCAGGGCTCGTGGTAACAGGTGTGGCGGCTGCGGACGAGGGCACGACTGCCCCGCGCGGCACGGCCGAAGTGTCGGCGGTTCTCACCGAAATGGCGCCACTCATCTCGCGCAACCGTCAGGGCCCCACGCGGACCAGCCGCCTCTATGGGATCATCGGCTACGCGATGCTCGCGGCATCGAGTGAGCGTCCGGCTTTCCTCGCCGACGTGAACGAACCGGTGGAAGTTCCCGACGCAGTCGACGGGGTCGACGACGCCATCGCAGCGGTTGCGGCAGGAACCACCGCCGTGCGAAAGCTGATGCCGACTCAACTCGACCGCACTACCTACGCCGAACTGCGCGACAAACTTCTCGCAGGTCTCGTCGCAACGGCAACCGACGATGTCGATGTGCGGGCGAGCCTTGCTCGCGGTGCGCAAGCCGTTGATGCGGTGCTGGCGCGTGCGAAGAACGACGGCCTCGACGACGCGTTGAAGGTGAAGTACGTCGCCCCCGAGTCGGCGGGCGGATGGATTCCGACGCCGCCGGGTTTCCAGGGTGCGATCGATCCGGGGTGGGGCACATTGCGCACGTACTTGCCGTCGACCACGTCGTGCGACCTGCCCGAACCACCGCGCGGTGACGACCCGAAGAACCCGTTCGTTGAGGCGGCACGCGAGGTGGCCGACGTGGCGGCCGTACTGACCGAGGAACAGAAGTTGATCGCGCGGTTCTGGGACGACAGCCGCGGTCGTAGCAGCACGCCGTCGGGTCACTGGGTCGAGATTGCCGCGCGCGCTGCCGAGGCCAAGGCGTTGCCGGTGGGTGACACGATCACGATGTTCGGCACGATGTCAATGGCGCTCGCCGACGGCGTCGTCGCCAACTGGCGAGAGAAGTACAGGTGGGCGGTCGAGCGTCCGGTATCGGTCCTCGCACGCGACGACGCCGAATGGAATTCGTATCTCACGACGCCCGCTTTCCCCGAGTACCCGTCGGGTCACTCCACGATTTCGCGCGTGGCCGCCGAGGTGTTGACCAGCGCGGTTGGGGAGTGGTCGTTCACCGATCCGGGGTGGGGTCTCACCGACGGTTCACGCAAGAAATTCGAGCTGTCACCTCGCTCGTTCGACTCATTTCTCGCCGCAGCAGCCGAGGCCGGCGAGTCACGCGTCTTGGGCGGAATTCACTACCGATTCAGCATCGACGCGGGCGCCGACCTCGGGGTCTGCGTGGTCGAGCCATTTCTTCCCAAACGTCCGTGAACTAAAGGTTTTCTATCGAAGAAATGGTGGGGGGCGACCTGAAATAGTCACCAAAACTGCCATAAAATCCTCACATGGAATCGGAAGCACGACGGCGCGCGACTGCAGCGCTCATCGCCGTGTGTCTTCTCGTCCTTGCTGCATGTGGCGGCGGTGGTTCGTCCCAGGGTGGCGGTGACGGCGCGAGCCAGGCGAAGAACTCGGCTCCGGCACCAACGGGTGCGGTTGCAACAAAAATGCAACCTCAATTGAACGGATGGGCATTTCCCAACTTCCCGTCTGCGACGTTCCCTGACCTCAACTTCGATACGGCCGATCTTGTTTCGATGTTCGGCGCGGGGCCCGAGGTGTGCGTCGATGGTGTCGCCGATCCCTGCACACTCACGGCCGAGGCTGCGGCATGGGCGCGCATGGTCAATCAAGCACGTGCGACCGGCCACTGTGAAGGTCTCGTCGCACTCGCGTCCGCGCGCTTCAACAAAGCCGAACTTCCCGAGACGGTGAAGCTTCCGTCGCAGGAGGAAGAGATCCGCGCGGTGATGCGAGCTTTCGCGACACAGTTCGTTCCCGAAGTGCAAGAGTCGATCCAGAAGTGGACGAAGGCATCACTCAAAGAAAAAGTCGACGAGTTGAAGCGGTCGTTCGCCAGTGACAAGTTGGAGTACACCCTCGGCGTCTACGTCGAGTCCGGTGGTCACGCGATCCTGCCCTACGCAATCGAGTATCCAACGCCCGACGTTGCTCGCATCATGGTGTACGACTCGAACTGGCCCGGACGCAATCGTTACGTCGACGTCGATCTGGCGAATGACAAATGGTCGTTCTCGTTCGCAGGGGATGATCCGGCCAACGACCCCAACATCTGGTCGGGTGGAGCCGTTGACATGGATCTGACGCCATTCGAGGCGCGTGAGGGGACATGCCCATTCTGTGGTGACGAGACCAAGGTTCAGGCGACGACGATGTTGGTACGAACCGACAATCTCGATTGGTCGGTCGAAACCCCGGCTGGCGCGGTGTCGCCGACGCAGGCGACGAACAGCGACGGTGCGGCGGCGCGCCCCATCAAGGGCGGTGTGGTCATCACACGTCTCGCGCCGCGGGCAACCGAGCGGTCGTCCTACGACTTCATGATCACCATTCCAAATGACATTCTCGAGAATGGTTCTTCGGCGGCACCGTCAACGACGGGCGACGAGGCAACTGCCGGCCTGCCGGCACCGCGGCTCGATGCGTTCGTGAGCGACGGCCAGAGGCCGAAGATCGTGACCACAACCACCGTGGCGTCGACTGCTTCGACACCGGTTGACAACGGGGGCTCCTTGGCGAAGCTTCTCTTCGGCGGCGCGGCATCGGTATTTGCCGTGACGCCCGGCGGTGTCGCCCAGTTCTCGACGCCGGGTTCGAAGGACAAGCCGGTTGAAGTTGGAGCCCGTTCCATCAAGTCGAGCGACCCGAACGTCGATCTGACTCTCGCATCGGGGAACCTGGTGGCCAATGCGTCCGGCCCATCGGTCGAGTTGGGGTCCAGTGGTGGAACTCTTGCCGTTCAGGTCACCACCGCAAACGGTGAGGTGATTCAGCAACAAGTCACCGTTGACACTCCGGCCGTGCAGGTGAAGGCCGATGCAGCCGGCGGTGTCACCGTGCTCGAAGCATCGTCGACCGGTGAAGTGCAAAAGACCGAGATCGCCTCGGACGGAACGAAAACTCAAACCATCGTTGACGCCTCAGCGTTGAATCTGAACAAGGTTGAAGTCGTACTCCCGCCGGCACTCGAGAGCAAGGCGATCGAAGCGTTGCCCAAGATGGAAGATCGCAACCTGAACAACCCGAACTACAAGACCGACGAGGCCTATGTCGCGCCGACGACAACTGTTCCCACGGCCACGGGCGCGAAGGAGATTGCGGCCGCAACAACGACGTCGACACCTCGTGGCGAAACTCCGTCAACTGTGCAGACACGCAATGCGGCTCTCCCGACAACGACGCTGCCTGCGAACGCCCCAACTGCATCCACGGTCCAGACGCGTAATGCGGCCCTCCCGACAACGACGCTGCCTGCGAACGCCCCAACTGCATCCACGGTCCAGACGCGTAACGCGGCCCTCCCGACAACGACCGTTGCGCGCTCGGTCACTGCAGCCGGAGCGACGCCGACGACCGTCCCTGCAGTCGTCAAGCCGACCCTTTCCGGCTTCCGTATCTCGACCAAGACCTTCGGTGACGACGCGTTCACCCTCGACCCACCCGATTCGAACAGCCCCGGCGGGTTCAGGTACTCATCGAGTCGCACCGACGTGGCGACGGTGAATGCAACCACCGGTCGCGTGACGATCGTCGGCGCGGGAAATACCTCGATCACCGCCACGCAAGCGGCGGTCCGTGGTTTCGAGGCCGCGACGATCTCGGCGACCCTGATCGTCGCAAAGGCGACTCCCGAAAATTCCTCCCTCAAGGACATCATCAAGACCTTTGGTGACGATTCATTCACGATTGCGAAGCCCACATCCACCTCCCCGGGCGCCTTCACATTCGTGAGCAGTGATGAAGACGTGGTGAAGCAATCGAAGACAACCGGGCGCTGGTTTGTCTCCGGTGCCGGTCGCGCGACCATCACCGTCACGCAGGCCGCGAATGACGACTTCGTCGGTACCACCGACAGCTTTGTCGTGACGGTCCGAAAGGGCGCCCCGACCCTGACGGCCCCCGCCGACGTCTCCAAGTCGTTCCTCGACGCCGACTTCGATCTACCGCGACCGACATCCGACAGTCGTGGTGCATTCACGTACACGTCGTCCGACACGAACGTCGTGAACATTTCCGGTGCCCGCGCTGCGGTGCGCTCTGCCGGAACAGCGACAATCACGGTGTCGCAGGCAACGACGAACGACTGGCTTGCGGCGACAACGACGTTCCGAGTCGTCGTCGCACAGGCAAGTTCGGTGCTGACGGAATTCCAGGATGTCGCAAAGACCTTCGGTGATGCGCCGTTCGATCTGGCTGCGCCGAAGTCGAATGCACCCGGTGCCATCACGTACACATCAAGCGACTCCAAGGTCGTGACGGTTGGCGAGCGCGACGGCAGGGTCAGCATCATCAGTGCGGGCACGGCCACGATCACCGCCTCGCAGGCTGCATCCACCAGCTTCAGCGCGGGCTCGATTTCCGCGAAGGTGACGGTTGCCAAGGCGACTCCCACCATCTCGGACCTGCTCGTGGCCGACAAGGTGTACGGCGATGCCGACTTCACACTGAAGCCCACCTCCACCAGCCCCGCGGCGTTTTCCTACTCGACCGACAAGTCCGACATCTTCTCGGTCGACGCGAAGACGGGACTGGTCAAGATCATCGGCACCGGAACAGCCACGTTGACCGCTCGACAGGAGTCATCGGCCAATTACGAGGCGGGCTCGGTCGCCGTCAGCGTCACGGTGAAGAAGGCTGTGCCAACGTTCACGTGGACAATCGCAAACAAAACCTTCGGCGACGAAGCGTTCGACCTCGTCGCACCGAAGTCGAATTCGAAGGGTGACTTCTCGTACACGGTCGATGATCCAACGATTGCAACCGCGTCGGCTGCCGGTCGCGTGACGATTCTCAAGGCCGGCACCGTGACCATCACAGCTATGCAGGCGGCAACCGACCTCTACGCGGCCGACTCGACGACCGCCAAGTTGACGATCGACAAACTCGCGCCCACCCTGTCGAATTTCGTGATTCCCGCTAAAAAGTTCGGTGACGCAGTATTCGGTTTGACGGCGCCCACGTCGACTTCATCGGGAGCTTTCACGTACGAAATCGTCGCCGGTACGGAATCGAATCCGAACGTTGCAAAGGTCGACTCTGCCGGCCAGGTGACCCTCGGCGAAGCCGGAACCGTTCAGATTCGGGCGAATCAGGCTGCAACGGCGAACTATGCGGCCGCATCGATCACCGCGACGTTGACCGTTGGCCGTGTCGCCCAGCAGAGCACGTTGGTCGACGGCTTGGTGGCTCGTTGGTCGTTCGACTCGGCAAACACTCTCGGTGTCAACGCGGCGGGGACCGGGAACCTCACCGAAACCGGTGGGCCGACGTGGACGTCGAGCGGGAAGATCGGTGGTGCCGTATCGCTGAATGGATACGGCGCCTATTTGTACCTCCCCAGTGGTTCGATCACGGGACTTCCCGTCGGTAACTCCTCGTACACCGTGTCGGCATGGATCAAGCCGTCGGCTTTCGGGCAACGCGGCATCGTCGGCTGGGGCGCCTATGGAAATGGAAGCGGTAACCGTACGAATGCTTTCCGACTGCACAGCGATGGTGGACTGCACAACTACTGGTGGGGCAATGACCTCATCATGGGAGGTCGTCCGAACGAGATCTCCCTCAACGGGCCGTGGGCGCATGTCGTTGCCACATATGACGGTACGACACGAAGAATCTGGGTCAACGGGGTCGTCGCGGTTTCCGACACGAACCGGGGACCTAACAATGCCACCGCAGAGAACTTTGCGGTCGGCAAGACGGTTGGCAACGAATGGTTCTCCGGCCTGCTCGATGAAGTCACCATTTACAACCGTTCGCTTGGCGCGACAGAAATTGCCCAGTTGGCAAATGGTGCCGGCTCGGGACTTGCCATCACGTCGACGTCGGGAACGTTCGGTGCGCCCCTCAGCCTCACAACCATCGGTGGTCAGGGCACCGGTGCCATCTCCTACCGCGTTGTCGATGCCGGCAGTGCCAATTGTGTGGTCAGCGGCGCGACGTTGACAACGACGTCGGGCGGCACGTGCACCATTGCTGCGACAAAGGCAGCCGATCGCAACTACGACGAATCGACTTCGGCCAACACGACGATCACGTTCAACCGCATCAGTCAGTCGTCGCCAGTGGTCATCTCGACAACGACGGCCATCGCGGGTATCAACCTCGCGCTGGCGGCAAGCGGAGGATCGGGAACCGGCTCGATGTCGTTCACTGTCGTCAGTGCCGGAACTGCCGGGTGTTCGGTCAACGGGACGTCTCTCGTGACGACGGCAAGCGGCAGTTGCACCATCACGGCCACGAAGGCGGCTGATTCGAACTTCACTTCTGCAACCTCGGCGACCACCACGATCACGGTTTCGAAGCAGGTTCCGACGATTGCGCCATTGGTTCTGGCCGACCGTTTCTATCTCGGCGGCGGCTTCACGATAAGCGCGCCAAACTCGACGAGCAGTGGAACATGGACCTGGGCCTCGAACAACACGTCCGTTGCGTCCATCAACTCGTCCACGGGTGCAGTGACCATCGGTGTGCCGGGAACGGCCATCATCACGGCCACCCAGGCGACCACCCCGATGCACTCGTCTGCGGCGGTCACCGCCGAATTGAAGGTTCTTCCGGCCAACCCGACAATCGGAGCGCTGTCCGTGCCGTCGAAGACTTTCGGGGATGCGCCCTTCACGTTCACTGCGCCGACGTCGAACAGCACCGGAGCGTTCACGTACTCCAGCAGCAACACCTCAATCGCCACCGTGAACTCCTCAACACGGACGATCACGATCGTCGGGACCGGATCGGCGACGATCACGGCCTCTCAGGCTGCAACGACGAACTTTGCCGCCGGCTCGGTGACCGCTGTATTCGTCGTGAACGGCGTGACGCCGACACTGACGGCGTTCGGTGGCGACAGCGGATCGGGCGCGGGTCTGAAGGGCACCCGCTACGTGGGCTACTTCAACGACAACGTGAACTGGTTCGCCACCGCCACGAAGCACGGTGAAACCAACCAGATCACCAACTTCACCAACTTCACCTCGAGCGCCGACCTCTACAGCTGGGAATGGACGGGGTCGTTCAAGGCATCGATCTCCGGCGTCTACACGTTCTGCACCAACTCCGATGATGCGAGCTATCTCTGGCTGGGTCCGAACGCAAAAGCCGGCTTCGCGACCTCAAACAGTCTCGTGAACAATGCGGGCCTGCACGGAATGCGGGAAATCTGCAACACGACGACGCTTGTCGGGGGCACCTTCTATCCGATTCGCATTCAGTTCGGTGAGAATGGCGGAGGCGACGCGATCATCGTGCGGTTCACCCCGCCGGGCAGCAACACCACGATCTACAACGGCACCGGCTACTACTTCGCCGGCATGGGTCTGACGAAGGCCGAAGGTGATGCACCATTCACGCCGACATTGCCCACGTCGAACAGCCCCGGCGCGATCACGTACTCGAGCAGCAACACGTCTGTTGCCACCATTGATGCAACGACGGGTCTGGTCACCGTTGTCGGGCGCGGTACCGCGACATTGACAGCCACCCAGGCAGCGAGCGGAACGTGGGCCTCGACCAGCACGTCGATCGATCTGCGTGTCTTGCGCCGTGCGACGGTTGGGTCATTCACGCTTCCGACCGGTATCACCTTCGCCTCGGCCCCCTTCACCCCGACGCCACCCACGTCCGACAGCCCCGGCGCGTGGTCGTACGAAAGCTCGAACACTGCCGTCGCCAAATGGGACCCCGCGACAGGACTCATCAGCGTCGCGGCCGCGGGTACCGCGACCATCACCGCGGTGCAGGCCGAGACGGGTGAGTTTGCCGAGTCACGGGTCAACACCACTCTGACGATCAACGGTGAAACGGTCGTCAACATCGAGAGCGGCGATCGCCACAGCTGCGGCATCACCGACCAGGGCGGCGTGGTCTGCTGGGGATTCAACGACTTCGGTCAGCTGGGTGACGGTACGCGTACCAGCAGGTCGGCACCGGTTGCCGTGACGGGACTGTCGACGGGCGTCGTGAAGATCGCCACCGGCTACTGGCACAGTTGCGCGGTTCTCGCCAACGGCACGGTTCGGTGTTGGGGTCGCAACTCGTGGGGAAACCTCGGCAACGGCACCTCGACCGACAGCAACACGGCCGTTCAGGTCACGGGAATCACGAACGCCACCGACATCGCGGCATCCGCCTACGCAACCTGTGCGATTCTTGCGACTGGTGCATTGACGTGTTGGGGTCACAACGGATACGGCGAACTCGCCAACGGAACCGGCGCCAGTTCGAACGTCCCGGTTCCCGTTCCCAGCCTGACGAGCGGCGTCACCGACGTTTCCGGTACCGAAACCTTCTATTGCGCCACAACGGTCAGCGGGGCAGCGAAGTGCTGGGGTCGCAACGACTGGAGCAACCTGGGAGACGGCACGACGACGATGCGCACCACGCCCGTCGACGTTCTCGGCATCACCTCGGGTGCTGTTCGCATTTCCGTGCTTCGTCATTCGGCTTGCGCGGTCACCGGCGCCGGCGGTGTGATGTGCTGGGGCTACGGCGCCAACGGTCAGAACGGAAACGGAACCGGCAATCAATATGCGACGGCGGTACCCGTCACCGGGATCACCAACGCCATCGATGTGTCCGGCGGCTACCAGCATGTGTGTGCTCGACTCTCGACAGGAACCGTGCGCTGCTGGGGATGGAACGGGTACGGACAACTCGCCACCGGCAACACCTCGAATTCGACGACCCCCGTGGCGGTTGCCGACCTCACGGACGTTCGCGACCTCAGCACGGGGTACGGCTTCTCCTGTGCGCTCTCGGTGAAGGGTGCGGTGTGGTGTTGGGGCCGAAACGACGGCAACGAACTCGGCGACAAGTCGTCGACGAACCGGTATTCACCGGTGGGCGTCACCGGCATCAAGACAACCATCACCACGGATCCCGAAACACAGCTCTCGCCGGTCACCCTGTCGACGCAGCGCTTCCGCGTCGGTGACACAAACGTTTCGTTCGCCGCTGCCACGACGAACCGTTCGGACTCGATCACGTACAGCAGCACAAACCCTGCGGTTGCGACCGTCGATGCGACTGCACGCACCATTTCAATCGTCGGGACGGGTGTCGCCTATGTCAGGGCCAGCCTTCCCGCGACGGCGACGCAGTCTGCAATGGTGTCTCTGGCACGTGTCGGGGTGCCCGACAGCGAATACGTCCAGGTGAGTGCCGGGTACCACACATCGTGCGGCATCACCGCCGCCGGTGAAGCGAAGTGTTGGGGTAACGGAGATTGGGGTCAGCTTGGCAACTCGACGACCGAGCGTCGCTTGGTCCCGACAACGGTGACCGACCTCGGGTCGGGCGCAGCGTCGATCGCCGTTGGACATCACCACACGTGCGCAGTGACGAGCCGCGGAGGGGTCGTGTGCTGGGGCTTGAACGACAACGGTCAGATCGGATTCGGTACCACATCTGTTCGGCCTTACGTCCCGGTCGCGGTGACGGGGCTTTCGTCGGGTGTGGTTCAAGTCGACGCCGGCTATCAGCACACGTGTGCCTTGACCGCCGCCGGGGGAGTCAAGTGCTGGGGCTACAACGGTTACGGACAGTTGGGTGATGGTACGAACGAGAACCGCACGACCCCCGTCGACGTTGTCGGTCTCACGTCGGGGGTCGTTCAGATCGATCTCGGTTACGAGTATTCGTGCGCACTTCTCGAGAACGGAACCGTGCGGTGTTGGGGTCGCAATGATTGGCGCAACCTGGGTGACGGCACCACGACGGTTCGCTATACGCCCCGTACGGTCAGCGGACTCTCCGGTGCGGTCGGCATTGCCGCCGGCTTCCACCATTCGTGTGCGGTGTTGAACACAGGTGGTGTGCGTTGTTGGGGCTACAACGGATACGGCCAGTTGGGCGACGGTACGACGAGTGACCGCAGCACACCGACGACCCCGACCGGACTCTCGACGGGCGTGGCGCGCGTCGTCGCAGGTGGTCTCCACACGTGTGCGATCACGACGGGCGGCGGTGTCAAGTGTTGGGGCCGCAATGACAGCGGTGAACTCGGGGACGGTACGACGACACGTCGCTACGTTCCCACTGATGTATCCGGACTCTCCTCGGGGGTCTTCGAGCTCTCGGCATCGAACGGCTATTCGACCTGCGCGATCGTCGCCAACGATGCGATGAAGTGTTGGGGCTACAACGATTGGGGCCAAATCGGCAACATCACGTCGGGCAACGTCAACACGCCGACCGACGTCTCCAATTCATTCGCCGGGTCTGGACCCGCGTCGACGACCCTCGGCGCGCTCACACTGCCCGGTTCGAACTACACCACGGCAAGCCCCTCGTTCACGCTCACGGCGCCGACATCGAGCCGGGCGATCGAAACCGTGACGTGCGCCCAGGGCGGTCCGTGCGTCGTGGGTGACACCGGCCCCGGTGGTGGTCGGGTCTTCTTTGTGTCGAAGGGCTTTGCCGCGCCGGGTACCGCGTGTGGTTCGTCGTGCAAGTATCTCGAAGCCGCGCCGGCGACCTGGTCCGGCGCAAATCAGGATCCGCGCGCACCATGGTCGGGAATCACCAACGTCGCCATCGGTGCGTCCGCGCGCGGTGTGGGAATCGGTGCAGGCTTCGCAAACTCACAGGCAATCGTCGCCCAGTCGTCGACGATCAGCCGCGCTGCGACGATGGCGCGGACCTACAACGGCGGTGGACTGTCGGATTGGTACCTGCCGTCATTGGAGGAGATGCGGCAGGTTTATCTCAAGCGCGACACCATCGGGTATCTGCCGTGCGACGAGTGGTACTCGACATCCACCGAGTTCGATGCGAACTATCACTACCTGCAACATCCCTGCCAGGACACCCCGACCTACGCGGGCAAATGGGACAATCGCTACGTTCGTCCGATTCGCGCGTTCGCTCCGACAAGCGAGGCGACACCGATCTCCTACGTGAGCTCGAACCCCGGCGTCGCGACGGTGAATGCTCGTACCGGTGTCGTGACGATCACCGGGGCGGGAACCACCGTTCTCGGCGCATCACAGGGCGGCACCGGAGCCGCGAAGGCGGCAAGCAGTCGTGTCACGCTCTCGGTTGCGAGGTCCTGTGCCGACGGCGGGGCGTGTGTGGCACCGGAGACACCACCGGTCGGCGGAAGTCTCACCGACTGTCAGCTCGGTATCTCATGTGCAATCGGAGACACCGGCCCAGGAGGCGGAAAGGTCTTCTTCGTCGACACGAACGACGACTACGTCGGTGTCGACTATCTCGAGGTTGCGGTCGTCGGCGGGACCACCAGCTGGTGCAACACGGCCGCCGCCACGACGTCGCTGTCGGGCACATCCGACAACGCCCAAGGCATCTTCAACATGCGGGGAATCCTCACGAATTGCACCAGCAGCGCGGCACACACGGCGCGCTTGTTCCAGGGTGGGATGAAGACCGATTGGTACCTGCCCGCGCCGACGGAGTTGCAGCTCGTCAAGACCAACCTGGTCGATGCGGGACTCTTGACCGGGGTAACGGGTGAGTTCTGGGCGTCGAATCAGGTCAATGCCACACGCGCCTACACGGTCGACCTGGTTTCGGGAGTTCGATACGACGCCCTGAAGACCGATCTCCGTGGAATCATGCCGATTCGCGCCTTCGCGGCGAAGGGTTCCGTCGTCATCAATGCATCGCTGTCGGGCTTCGCGCTGCCCGCATCGTCGTACGTATTCGGAACCGCGCCATTCTCCGTCACCGCGCCAACTTCGCTGAACCCCGCGGTCACCGAGTACTCCAGCAGCAACACGGCGGTTGCGACCATCGACCAATACTCCGGTCGCGTGACGATCGTGGGGGCCGGTTCGACCACGTTCACAGCAACCGAGCCTGCGTACGGCGCGTATCTTGTGAAGACTCAGACCGCGTCGTTCACCGTCACAAAGGCGACTCCCACGCTGACCGGATTCACCGCTCCGGGCGGTCCGTACCGCGCGGACGATCCGAATTTCACGATGAACCCTGCGATACCGAACACGAACGGTGCGGGATCGGTGACCTACACGAGCAGTGATGGTGCCGTGGCAACCATCAACTCGACAACGGGCGTGGTCGACCTCCTTGCCGCAGGTTCCACAATTCTCACTGCGTCGGTGCCGGGCGGGGCGAACTGGACCAATGCCTCGCTGACCTTCGAACTGGCCGTCGGTGCGCTCTGCAAGGACGGTGGCACGTGTCGAATCGGTGACGAGGGCCCGGGTGGCGGAACGGTCTTCCTCCTCGATACCAACAACCAGTACCCCGACCTCGACTTCATGGAGATCGCCGCTGCCGACGCATCTACGTCAGCGACGTGGTGTCCCAACAGTGCTGCCTCGGCAACGACCGGTACGGCGATCGGGACCGGCGCTGCGAACACGTCGGCGATCTTGGCGGCAAGTAGTTCGTGTGCCGCGGCATCTGCAGCGGATGGTTATGCGACGAACACCGGTCTGCCGACAACATCCGGCATCTCCGCGGTGAGTGGACTCGGAACGACCTATGTTGACATGTCGACGGCGGGCGGCGGTTGGAAACTCGTTGCGTACGGGGAGAACGGCTCATTCGGCAAGTGGAACGTTGCAAACGGTTCTTTCAACGCCGCGACCCGCACGGGGTCGGCCAATCTCAATGCTCTTTCCGCCATCCAGGGTGCGAGCGACATGGTGATCTCTTGGATGAACCCGGGCGGAGGATTGCCCACTGGTGGAATCATGTCCTACGACAACGCGGTGTCGTTCGCGCTTCCGAGCGCTGCTCAGATGACATTGTCGGGGACTACGTCCTCGCCCCCGGTCTACAACGGTTCGGCCTCTTCGTTCTCGCTGAATGGAACGTCGGCCGACCAGTCCCTCGTGACAGTCAACAAATTGAAGGGCGCGTCGTCGCTGCCTTCCCAGATGTACATGCGCAACAAGACGTTCGGGGTTCGTTATGGATCCGCGTATGGTCTCGTTTCGAATCCTGGCATCAATCCGCAGCTCGACTGGAACGAGGACAGTCAAGCGTTCAGTGCTCTCTATTTGCACCACAGCGGTTCGAATGGATACGTGACCGGCAGCGGTACCGGCTCGGGTTATGTCCCCGCAACCATGGCTGTCTGGGTGAAGACCGCCTCGCTCCCGTCGAGTGCCACGACCGACTGGTATCTGCCGTCGAAGCTCGAGCTTGAGACTGCGATCACCAATCTCGCGGCGAAGAACATCACGTTGCCAACGGGCAGCTACTGGACTTCGTCCGGTGCCAGCGGGTTGCCGACGGTGTCTAGCGTGCAAAGTGGATTTGTCAGTGGACCGACGGCTCAGTCGTCGAACAACACCTGGCAGTACTTCGAGGTCCCCGCCGGAAGGACTTCGGCAACGCTGCTGTCGGACTGGCAGACCGCGGGCAACGAAAATATTCCGAATCAGCCTCAGTGGGACAACAACCGCACGCAATGGGCCGGTCCCAACTATCCGTACGTCCAGAACGTGACGACTGCGCCGTCCGGCTCCGCGATGACCGGGCCCAGCATTCTCATTCATCCTGACGACAGCGGCTACGGCGTCGGCGTTGCGTGGAAGAACACGACCGGTTCGGGAATCACGGTCGATCTGTCCGCGGGGCTCAAGTTGGCGTATCCGTTCAACAACGCCGATGGAATCGACTATTGGGTCCAACGTGGCCTTGTGGGTGAGACGAATTATCAGCTCCTTGGCAGTGGCTCAATCAGCTCGGGCGTGACCACAACTGCAACTACGACTGCTTCGTCCGTGACACTCGCGGCCGGCGAGATGATCTATGTCATCGTCGGACGCGGTTCAGGAAACTATGCGTGGGACCACACAATCCTGACGTTCGACGTCACGATGACGTCTCGGCAAGCTCACGTCGTCGACCAGTCCGGAACCGCCTCAGCCAGCCCAATCGATCAGACAGCCAAGGTTCGGGCCGTACGGTCGTGGCAGCGTCGCGAGTCGTGCAAGGACATCAAGGAAACGACCGGAACGAACGCGAACGGCGTCTACACGATCAATGTCAACTCGGGCGGGGTCATCGTCCCGACGCAGGCCTACTGCCTGATGGATAGCGCGATGGCCGGTGGTGGCTGGACGATGATCATGAAGGCGGCGCAGAACAGCACGACGTTCCCGTACTCATCCAACTACTGGACGACGGCCAACACACTGAACGAAGGCTCCACCAACACCACGTCGTCCGATGCGAAGTTCTCGACCTTCAACAAACTGCGGGGCACCGAACTCCTCGCGATCTTCCCGGACATCGACACGTCGTCGTTCGGGGCGACCGAACGTGGATCCGTCGACGGACACAACTACGGATGGACGTGGAAGACATCGGTGCCGAGTGGGCCGAAGACCGCTCTCTCCGTGTTCCAGGGGACCGACGAACAATTCGTCTCCGACGCGCTTCTCTTCGACGGTTACCGGGGCACGATCTGGTCGTCGCAGGCCGATATCCGCTTCTACGGATTCAACTGGAATGACAACCGTAAGGCGCGTTGGGGCTTCGGGTGGAACGAAAACGGCGGCGGCTTGTGGCCGAACGGCTACAAGGGTTCGGACGACACGTCGGGCGGAATCGGACTCAGCGACAACGGTTGGTCTGCGGGCGACGTGCTCGGCTGCTGCAACAACACGACGGGTCTCCGACGGTCGATGGCCGTGCAGGTCTTCATTCGCTGATTTTTGCCCCCGGCGGGCAGGTGGTGTCACCCGGATCGGTGAGGCCGATGAGATACGAATCGACCAGCGCCGTGACGCAGTCGACCCCGAAGTAGCTGGTATGTCGGTTTCCTTCGACGGTGATCAATCGGGTGTTTCCGGAAGCCATTGCGGTGGCCCGAACGCCGGCGAAAGGTGACGCGGGATCCTTCGTTGCGCCGATGATCACCGTGGGGGTCGCGCCTGCCGCGGGCGGGTCGTACGACTCGGAAGTGGCGGCGGGCCAGCGCGAGCACAATTCATCGGGGCCAAAAAATACATGGAGACGCGGTGCAACTTTCGTCAGGTCATCGATGGGTGTGCGAGTCGTGTCGTCGACGCATGAAATGGCGACGGACGCCTCGAAGGTGTTGCGCAAGTCCTCGAATCCCGCGTCCTGGTAGTAGAAGCCCTCGTACATTGCGCGGATCTTCGAGCCGTCACCTGCAGAGGCAGCGGTCAGCGCGGTTTCAAGTTCACCCCAAGATTCGGTGTCGTAGAGCGCCGAAATCGTGGCGGTGAGCACCATCTGGGCGGTGATACCAGTCGGGGGCGATGCCATCACCGCGTTCCACGCATCCATCCGTCCGGGTGGTTCGAGGAACTCGTCGAGGAGCGACTCGAACACAGTGGCCTGTGCCGCGATGCGTTCCGCCCGGCTGGCAGCCGGGTTGGGCGGTGCGTCGAGAACCATCGCGCGCACGGTCTCGGGGAAAAGGCCCTGCCACGTGAGACCGAGAACCCCGCCGTAGGAGAACCCAAAGTACGAGACCGATTCTTCACCCAGTGCACGCCGCAAGGCATCGATGTCACGTGCCGAGTTCGCGGTCCCGACGTAGGGGAGTACGTCGCCCGAGCGTTCGGTGCAGGCGTCGACGAAGCGTTGCGCCGTCTGCGCATCGAGGGGCCGTGTGAAGTAGTCGTCGTAGTTGTCGATGCAATCAACTGCGGGGGTCGACACACCCGTACCTCGAGGATCCCAGGCGACGATATCGAATCGGTCGATGATGTCACGGCTGAAGTAGAACGCGGCATTCTGGGCCAACGAGACACCGGGTCCACCGGGCCCTCCCGGATTGACGATCAGCACGCCGACGCGTTGATCGGCCTTCAACGCCCGCTGCCGGCTGACCTTCAGCGTGAACGTACCGCGCGAGGGATCGTCGTAGGCGAATGGCACGTCGAGGTCGGCACACTCGACGCCGTTGCACGAGGTCCAGTCGAGTGCGGTCGTTGTGGTCGGCTCCGAGGTGGTGGGTTGGCTCGAACTGCACGACGCAGCAAGAATCGCCGCGCAGAGCGTGACGCAGATTCGCTTCGCCGTATTGACGGTATTGACGGTTTTCACCATGTATCGATCATCGGGCGCTTCTTGCCGGTACGTGGTTGTGGCACGGGCGCGGCATCGAGCAAGGCAATGAGGCGTGCGCGGGTGTCGGCGGGGTCGATGACCTCGTCGATTTCGGCATGTGCGGCGATGTTCAGTGCACCGCCGCGTTCGTAGGCCGCTGCAATCAGCTTGTCTTCGAGCGCTTGCCGCTCGACCGGATCTGCGATGGCCTCGATTTCCTTGCGGTAGCCAAGACGCACCGCACCTTCGAGACCCATGCCCCCGAACTCACCTGTCGGCCACGACAACGTCGGGTACCGACCGTGAAGAGTTCCACCCGCCATTGCCTGTGCACCGAGTCCGTAGCACTTGCGCAAGACCACGGTGATCCACGGGACGGTGATGCTGCCGGCGACGACGAACATGCGACCGAAGTGGCGTACCTGGGCCGATTTTTCCGCCTCGGGTCCGACCATGAAGCCGGGCGTGTCGCACAGCGAAACGATCGGCAGGTCGTGGGCGTCGCAGAGTTGCACGAAGCGAGACGCTTTGTCGGATGCGTCGCTGTCGATGGCGCCGCCAAGATGTGCGGGGTTGTTGGCGATGATGCCCACCGCATGGCCGCCGATGCGGCCGAGGGCGGTGACGATGCCGACCCCGAAGTCGGCTCGAAGTTCCAGCCAGTCGGCGCCGTCGACGAGATGGGTGATTGCCTCACGCACGGGATACACGCGCGTGCGTTGTTCGGGGACGACGCCCCGCAGGGCTTCGTCGTTGCCCGGTCTCGGTTCGATGCGCCGGTGCAGGAAGAAGTTGAGGTACCGCTTGGCGGCGCTCACCGCCGCAGCCTCATCGGCAACGCGAACATCGACGACACCGTTGCGTGATTGGGTGTCGATGTCGCCGATTGCCGTGGGTTCGACACGGCCGAGGCCGCCACCTTCGATCATCGCGGGGCCGGCCATGCCGATGTTCGAGTTCTCCGTCGCGATGATGACGTCGCAGCAACCAAGCAACGCGGCATTGCCCGCGAAGCAGTAACCCGAGGCGATGCCGACAAGCGGCACCAGACCCGACAGCGCACCGAAGAGCGAGAACGCCATGCAGTCCATGCCGGTGACGCCGTGCGAGTCGGTGTCGCCCGGTCGGCCACCGCCGCCTTCGGCAAAGAGAACGAAGGGGAGCCGCAACTCTTCGGTGAAGGCGAAGAGGCGGTCCTTCTTGATGTGGTTGATGAGGCCCTGGGTTCCGGCAAGGACCGTGTAGTCGTACGAGGCGACGGCAATTGGTTTGCCGTCGAGCGTCGCGGTTCCGCCGACGAGACCGTCGGCCGGGGTGTTCACCATCAGATCATCGGCGCTGCGACGTTGGCGTTGGGCGGCGACGGCGAACGAGCCAACTTCATGGAACGAGCCGGGGTCGACCAAGTCGGCGACATTTTCGCGTGCGGTGCGCTGGCCCTTGGCGCGTCGCTTGTCGACGGCGGCAGGGCGCGCGTCATCCGTGGTGAGGCGACGACGTTCCTGGAAGCGGGCGAGGTCGGCCCGCTCGGTCGACGAAGTACCGGGGCCGGCGACGGTCCGGTCGGCCTCAATGGCGCCGGGGGTAAGGGTGAAGAGCACCTGGTTCTCTTCGACGGTGTCACCGACGGCGACACCGATGTCGGCGATGGTTCCGTCGGACTCGGCGACGACGGGGTGTTCCATCTTCATCGATTCGAGAATGACCACCTCGTGGCCCGCCCGCACGGCGTCGCCCGAAGAGGCATTCACCGCGATGACGGTGCCGATGAGCGGCGAGCGACTCTGCATCGTTGTTGCCCCCATGGTCCCAGTCTTGCCGAAGTTCGGTTGATGGTAGAAAGACGTGGGGGTGTGAACATGCCGAGACTTCGTCAGGTGCCGCGATCGCAGGCCGATCCGTCGGTGCTGCCCATGTACGACCTGTTGTTCGGCGACCGCGATCCGGTTGCCCAGCCCGGAACGGCCACGGGAACACCGGGGGACTGGTGGACGGTCTTTGCGCTCGACCCCGAGATCTTCGACCACGCCGTTCGGGGTTTCGTGTTGTACCGAAACCCGGCGCGACGGCTCGACCCGAAACTTCGCGAACTCGGCCAGACCCGCGTCGGCTGGGCCCGGGCCAGCCAGTTCGTCTTCTCCCAGCACTGCAAGTCGTGCCGCGAGGTCGGAATAGAAGAAGAGAAGATCGAGGCGATACCACACTGGCAGACGGCTTCGTGCTTTTCGCCCATCGAACGAGCGGTGCTCGCGTACACCGATGCACTCGTGTACGACGGAGGGCGCGTCGCCGACGGAGTTTTTGCGGCACTGAAGGCGGAACTGTCCGACGAGCAGATACTCGAGTTCACCTACATCACCGCGATGTACGACATGCACGCCGTCATGAGCCGGGCACTGCGCACCGAATTCGACGACCGCGACGACCCGATCGTCGAAGTCGACGGCCCCGACGGCCCGAGGATGAAATTGAGGGTGAGATGACACGACCGAACGGTTTCCACCACGTTGCATTCGCGTGCCGCGACACCGAAGCGACGCGCCATTTCTACGAGGACCTTCTCGGCTTCCCGCTGGTACACACCGAGGTGCAGCGCGTACCGGGCAGCGAGTCGTTCTTTCGGCATCTCTTCTTCGACACCGGCGACGGCAAGTGCATCGCTTTTTTCGAACTGCACAACGTGGGTGAACAAGAGGGCTGGCGTTCCGACGTGTCGACGGGGAACGGGCTTCCGGTGTGGGTGAACCATGTGGCATTCGCCGCCGACGAGGCCCGTCAGGCGCAGGCGAAGGCCTCGCTGGCGGCGGGTGGAATCGAGCCGATCATGGATGTCGACCACGGATGGTGTCACTCGCAGTATTACCTCGACCCGAACGGCATCATGGTCGAGTTCTGTCGCGACACACCGGGCTTCGAGTCCGATCCTGCAGCTGCACGCGCAGCGCTTGCCGACTAACTGATCTGGAGATTCCGTCGGTCGTATTCGCTGAGTCGTCCGCGACGCACCCACACGTCGGCGATGTCGACCTCTTGGTCGTAGGTCATCACGACACTCGGCTTCTTCAGGCCGGCTTCCCGCCAGTCGCGAATCGGTGTCGTGCCTTGGCGCTGAGCGTAGGAACTCTCGCCGTCGGTGATGCCCCGTAACAGCACGAGTGTTCCGCGTTTCGCAATGAAGATCGCCGGTCGTGTCTTGCCTTCGCGGCCGGCATCGTCGGCGCCGGGAATACCGTCGAACGACAGCCAGGCATCGACGATGTCGCCTGCTTCCAAGTTGTACATGGCGTCGAGTGACAGCTCGCCGAGTTTCGGTCGTTCGGGTTTGTCATCTCGGGCCTGGAGGGTGTGTGCGACGAAGTCGACGAATTGGAAGGCACCCTCGACCTCCTGCAGCACCACGTTGATCTGCTGGCCGGCCGTCAGCTCCGCTGCCCGTGGTGAGGACGAGATCATCGATTCGTCGCCCTGGTCGGTTTGCCACGTGATGCGATCCCCATCGATCATTCGCACCACGGCGCGCACCGTGCGACGCAGGCCCGGGGGTGGAGCCGTGTCGAGATGGGTCAACTTTTTTTCGGATTTCGGTCGGGTGAGACGCTTGATTTCCCGGACCCGTTCGCGGCGGTCCTTGTCGGACAGCGTCCTTCGGGACCCGGGTACGACCTGAACGATGCGGAACTCGGTTCGCCCAACCTCGACCTGAATTTTCACCGTGTCGCACTCGCGCAGTTCACCCAGACCAACGAGATGCTCGGCATCGAGAACCCCACGCAACGATCCATCGCGTGCGACCCAGTGCCATCCGCCGTCTGCTGCGTGCTCGCGCAGTTCCACGGTCACCAGTTTTCGCCCGTGCTTTTCATGTCCGGGCTCTTCATGTTTCGGCACGCCGGCCGCAGGAACCGAGTCGCGCAGCGACTTCAGAATTTCGTCGTTCGATTGCCGTGGCTTGCCGCCCACGCGTTCGGACTACTCCGGCAGCGGGTAGTGAACGCCGGGGATACCCGGCAGCAACGGCGTTGCCCATTCGGGCCGCGGCAAGAGACCGGGGTACGCGCCCGGCGCCATCGGTGCCGTGTCGGCGTTCCACGCGTGGTGGATCGGCTGCAACTGGTAGTAGCCGTTTCCAGCGTTGGTGCCACCGTCGACGAGGAGATCGTGGCCGGTGATGTAGCCGGCCATGTCGGAGGCGAGGAACATGACCGGAGCAACGATCTCAGACACTTCGCCGAGGCGACGCATCGGTGTGCGCGAGGCGATCCACTTGTCCATGCCCATTCCCTCGAGTGCGACGCGGGTCATTTCGGTGATGATGAAGCCGGGGCTGACTGCGTTGACGCGCACGCCACGGTCGGCCCATTCACAGCCGAGCTGCTGGGTGATGTTGCGCAGCGCGCCCTTCGCCGCTGTGTAGGCGATGATGTTCATCTCGTTCGCGCCGCTGCCCATGATCGAACAGATGTTGACGATGTTGCCGCTCTTCTTCATCAGCATGTGAAGACCGACTTCGCGCATGTAGAGGAACGCGCCGCGCAGGTCGACGGCCATGATCTTGTCGAAGGTGTCGGTGGGGAAGCGCTCGGCGCCGATGCCGAGTACGTCGGAGATGCCCGCGTTGTTCACGAGTGTGTCGATGCCGCCGAACTCCTTGATGCCCGCTGCGACGGTCCTCTTCACGTCGTCTTCGATCGACACGTCGCCGGTGACACACAGAACCTTGGCGCCGGCCTTCCTGCACGCCTCACCGGTCTGCTCGAGAAGTTCCGTCGTGCGGGCGGTGAGCACGAGGTTGGCGCCTGCTTTCGCGAAGCCCTCGGCGAAGCTTGCACCGAGGCCGTACGAGGCGCCGGTGATGAGAACGGTCTTTCCCTTGAAATCGAACATGTCTGGTCCCCTTGTGCCGCAGCCCGTCCGGCCGCTGGAAACCCCGAAAGTAGTGGCTTTTCGGGCCCCCCGGCGAATGCGGCGGCCGGTCGGGGCGTCGTGTGACACCCCATCGTCAGACTTGGCGTTTTCTCGGCGGAAAGGGGCCCTCTTTGTCCACGACCAATCCGATAACCGGTACGCCTCCCGGCGGCGCACCGAACGACCCCTCGCCGGCCGTCTATCGGCGCCTCCTGCGCGCCCTCGCCGACCTCGGCTTGTGTCCGCAACCCGTCGGTGGCGCCGCGCAACCTTGGGTGGAGCTCGCAACACACGACGGAACCCCCGTCGTCACGTTTGCGCCCATCACCATCGCGGCAACGGCACGGCTGGCAAACCTGCTCGAGGACATCGCCGCGGGAGTCGCGATCACGTCGGTTCCATCGACCGACTTCGATACCGAAAGTTCCGAGCACGACCCGGACAGTGCGGCGGAGTACGTTCTCGCACCGTTCGAGCCGGTCGCAGCGCCCCTCGAGCCGTTTCACGTGACGTCGCGGCATCATCCGCGTACGGCGTGGTGAGGGTCTCGTGAGTTCCCTCAATCGGTACGGCCTTGCCGAAAATCCTCAGTCGATTCCCTTCGACGAATGGTGGCGCATGTGGCACTTCGTCAACGCATTCGATGCCAAGGACTCCGTGTTCTTCCGTGTATGGATCGAGGTTTCGGCCGGGCGTCGTGTGTGGCACATCGAGTCGCATCGCTTCCACTTCGAATTCACTGCCGTCGACGACGGGGCCAAAGGGTCGTTCACCGTTCCCATCCCCGTGCGTGCAATCCACGCGATGACCGACATTGCGACGACATCCTTCGACACGGAACTTTGCCTCGCCGACAAAGATTCCCTGACGGTGTCGGCTGGCGATGCTTCGATCGTCTTCGACATCCCGTCACACAACCCGGGTCCAACGGTTTTTCTCGACCCCGTCGAGTGCAGTGCGGTGGTGTCGGCAAAACGCCTTGCCGACGTTCTCGATGCGGCGCGGACGCCGCCCATCGGAGTCGACATCATCGGATACGGGCCGCCGCTGTGGTGCGTCATCGGTGATGGCAAGATCACTTTCCATTCCGATTGGTCGGCATACGACCACGGACGCGCAACGGTGTCGGTCGACGCGGCCACCCGGGGCACCACGCAATTCCACAGCGCCGTGAGTCTCGTTGCACGCGTGTTGCGTGACTTCACCGTCCTCGACGACGGTGACGAGACCGTCGAGTTCAGGGTCGACGGCCCCGATGGTTCTGGTTGTCGCGTCGTGTCGTCCGACTGGGTGCTCACCTGCCCGTTCATCGACCCGGTCGCCGTCGAGTGGGCAGGGACCATGCGGCGAGAGCTCATCTCCGCGGGATTCGAGTATCAGCGCGATGGAGAGCGCGCGGTTGAGTTTCTCGTCGACGGCGCTCAGGTCAGGGCCCAGGTTCACGGTGGACGTCATCCCGTCTGTCGTCTGTCGGGAATCGTGGCGCGAAACGTCGCGTGCAGCGAGTTCCTGCTGAACGAACTGAACGACTGGAACAAGTCGTATGCCGGAATGAAGTTTTGGTGGGAACACGACAAGGTCGTTGCCGTTATCGACCTCGACTCGAATCACATGTCCGACATCGGCGAAGAGTCCGTTCGACTCGCGTCGGTTGTCACGAATCTTTCGGTGCCGACGTCGGCACTGTAAACGCGAATCAGGTGCGTTCGAGGATGGTGACGGCGCAGGCGGCCTCTTCGAGGCCGATGACGCCACCGCCGTTTTCCGCCAGGGCGAGGCGTGCGTTCGGAACCTGGCGGGCACCTGCTTCGCCGCGCAACTGGACCACGAGTTCGTAGACCATCGACAGGCCGGTGGCGCCGACGGGGTGGCCCTTCGACACCAGGCCGCCGGAGGTGTTGATGGGAATCGAGCCGCCGGGGCCGGTTTCCCCGGCTTCGACGAAGGCGCCACCCGAGCCGATGGGGCAGAAGCCGAGCATTTCCGTTTGGTAGATCTCGCAGAACGCAGTTGCGTCGTGAACTTCGGCAACGTCGATGTCGGCGGGCTTGATGCCGGCGCGGTCGTACGCGCGACGCGCGGCATGGTGCGACAGCGAGGGTTCGTCGTAGGCGCGGTACTTCCCGCCGGTCAGCGCGGTTGCGGCGATGCGGATCGCGCGCGACCGCACCGACTCGGGCAGTGACTTCAGGTAGTCGTCGGAGCAGACGATTGCAGCCGCGCCACCGTCACCGATTGGTGCGCACATCGACCGTGTGAGCGGGAACGAGATGGGACGGTCGTTCAACACTTCTTCGGTGGTCATCGGGAAGCGGTACTGAGCCTTCGGGTTGTCGACAGCGTAGGTGTGGTTCTTTGCCGCGGCATGGGCGATTTGCCGCTGTGTGGTACCGAACAACTTCATGTGGAGCGCCGCCTGGATTCCGTACGTCTCCATGAAGATGGTGTGGCCCTCGCCCTTGTCGAAACTGCAACCGGCGAACTGTGCTGCACGGTCGTATTCGTCAAAGAGCCTGTCGAGATTGAAGTTGTCGACACCCGAGTAGTACGAGTCGAACATCAGCTGCCGCACGGCGGGGTCCTTGTCGGCGCCGGGTCGGTAGATTTTTTCGACCCCGATGGCGAGCGACACGTTTGTTTCACCGCTCAAGATGTCCTTGACGGCACCCTGAAGCGCCATCGATGCCGTGGCGCACGCACCTTCGACGTTGGTCATCGGGACACGTTCGGGGAAGAGGCCCTCGTCGACCATCTCGATGAAGCAGGTCTGTCCCCGCACTCCGCCCTGGCCCCAGGTGTGCATCAAACAGTTCCCGAACCAGGCCGACCCGATGTCGGATCCATCGACCATCCCGACATCTGCCAGGACTCCGGTAAAGGTCTCGCGCGCGAGGGCCTTCAAGGAGTCCTCGGGACGGCGCGCGAAGGCGGTGCTGTGGGCACCGATGATCCAGACGTTCGCCACGATGCTCCCTCAGGCGGTCTTGCGCGCGGCTGCGCGCGGTTTGGCGGGTTTGGCGGAGGCGGCGGAGCTCGACCGGTTGATGAGGCCCGCAAGGAACATGTCACAGAACTGGTCGGCGATCGCATCGGCACGAAGGGGCCCCTCGGGGCGGTACCAGTGCGTGAGCCAGTTCAGCGATCCGATGATGCCGAGAGTCGCGATGCGCGGGTTCGTGAGCGGTGCGAATTCGCCGGCTTCGACACCTTCGCGAATGATCGACTCGAGAAGTTCGAGGTATTCGCGGTCCATCGCCGACCACTCCTTCATCCTGCGCCGACCGGCGATCTCCTGGAGATAAACCGATGCGTAGACGAAGTTCGTTTCGAGGACCTTGAGGTGCGAGCGCGTGGCGCGTCGGATCTTTTCTGTGGGGGGAAGGTCCATCTGCGACAGATCACGCAGGCCGACGAGAATGTCCTGTGCCGGTTCGCGAACGACGGCAAACAGCAGGTCTTCCTTCGTGTCGATGTAGTGGTAAAGGCTGCCCTTCCAGATGCCGACCGCGGAGGCGATGTCTTCAAGCGAGGTCGCCGCGAAGCCCTTCGTTCGGAATGCTTCGGCTGCGGCTTCGACGATGTCGTTCCAGCGACTTGGACGTGGCATGTTCCCCCCTCTCCGCAATCATCCCACTGCGCACCGCGCCGCCAGGTGAAATGAAACGACCGTTTGGTTATTATACGCACAGGGGGGCAATGGGCGTCACGAGGGTCAACCACACGGGAATCAGTGTCACCGACATGGACCGCTCGCTCGGCTTCTATCGCGACGTGCTCGGCCTCGAGCTCGTGATGGACATGGATGTCGACAGGCATGCGGGTCTTGACTCCGTCGTCGGCATGACCGACACGATCGGTCGCGTCGTCATGCTGGCGGCCGGTGACTCGTTGGTCGAGTTGTGGTGTTACGCGAACCCGATGGGGCGACCGCTGTCGGCCGACTATCGGCCCGCCGACAAGGGCGTCACCCACGTCGCTCTCGAGGTGGATGACGTTGACGCGATGCACGCCCGTGTCGTTGGCGCGGGCTTCCGTGCGAAGTCGGCACCGGTCGACCTTGGCATTCACAAGACCTGTTACGTGCACGGCCCGGACGATGAAATCGTCGAGCTTCTCGAAGACAGATCCGACAGGGAGATGCTGGCCCGCGTGACGCGCCGCACGATCGAACGGCGGCTCGCCGCCAAGGACAAGAAGGATTCGTGACCCTCCGCGGACACGAGTGATCGAAGGAATCGAAAGGAATCGCAGATGTCGAACCAAAAAGTCAAGGGCCTGACTGTCACGGGACTCATGCGCCAGGCGGCGCGTTACAACGCCAAGCGCATCGCCGTGAAACACGGCGACCGCACCCTCACGTTCGCCGAAGCATGGGATCGCGGAACGCGCATGGCGAACGGGCTTCTCTCGCTCGGCCTGAAGCCGGGCGACCGTGTGGGCGTGCTCGAAGACAACTCGATCGACGCCCAGGACTTCTTCCTCGGTACGGCAATCGCGGGCCTCGTTCGCGTGCCTCTCTACGCACGGAATTCGATCGAGAGTCACGAGCACATGCTCGGCCATACGGGTTGTCGGGCGGTCGTCGTTGCCGACAAATACCGCAGCGACATGGATGGCATGACCTCGAAGCTTGCCGATCTCGAGCATGTGGTGGTTCGCGACGCGGGCTACGAGAAGTGGCTGGCTGCGTTTTCGGCCGACGATCCGATGATCGAGATCGAACCCGACGACTGGTACATCATCCGCCACACGGGTGGTACGACCGGCAAGCCGAAGGGCGTTGCCTACAGCCACCGTTCGTGGCTGGCGGCCGGACGGGACTGGTTCTACAACTTCCCACCGATGGATGCGGGCGAAGTGTGCATGCACGTCGGTCCGATCTCGCACGGCAGTGGTTATCTCTACACACCCACGTGGCTGTCGGGTGGAACCAACCTCTTGCTCGACCACTTCGACGCAAAAGAGACCCTGCAGTTGATGGCAGGCGAGCGCGTGTCGTTCATGTTCATGGTTCCCGCAATGCTGAATGCGGTGGCGCGCGATCCGCTGGCACGCGAGCTCGACTTCTCCGCACTGAAGGTCATCCAAATCGGTGGTGCACCGATCGCAGACGACACCGCGTTGCTGGCTCGCGAGGTGTTCGGCGACGTGCTGTACCAGGGCTACGGCCAAACCGAGGCGTTGCCGGTGTGCATGATGGGTCCGAAGGAGTGGTTCTCCGACGTGCCCGGGTCGAATCCTCTGCGTTCCGCCGGGCGAGCGCTGCCGTTCGCCTATCTCGAAATCAGGGACCCCGATGACTGTTCGGTCTCCCTGCCGCTCGGCGAAGAAGGTGAGATCGCCATTCGTTGTGACGGTCAGATGTTGGGCTTCTGGGAGAACGACGCTGCAACGAAGGAACGCATGTCCGGCGACGGCTTCGTCCTCACCGGCGACATCGGCAAGCTCGACGAAAACGGCTACCTCTACGTCCTCGACCGCAAGGACGACATGATCATCTCCGGCGGTTTCAACATCTGGCCGGCCGAGTTGGAGAACGCCATCCTCGGACACCCCGAGGTGATCGAGGTCGCCGTCTTTGCGATTCCCCACGAGCGCTGGGGTGAGAGCCCGGCGGCGATGTGCGTGACCGCGCAGGGCGCGAAGGTGTCCGCCGACGAGATCAAGGAACTGTGTTCCCGCGTTCTTGGCTCGTACAAGAAGCCCGCCGAAGTGTTCTTCCAGACCGAGCCGTTGCCGAAGAGTCCGGTGGGCAAGGTGCAGCGCAAGGTGCTGCGCGAGCCTTTCTGGGCGGGGCAGGAGCGCCGGGTCGCCGGCAACTGACTGCGGCCTTCGCCCCTTGATAACCAAACGCTTGTTGTGGTATCGTGCGTTTCGTCACACAGACCACGTAACCGACAAACACTGGGGGGAATATGGGTCTCAATTTGGCAACAATGGAAAAGATCACTGCGGACGTTCAGATGAACGATCTGGAGTGGGTGGAAGTGGCTCCGGGTTCCTATTTCAAGGTCCTGACGGTTCACGCTCCGACCAACACCGTGGCCTTCGGCTTCAAGATGGATCCAGGTGCACCGGACTTCCCGTCGCACTTCCACATCTGTCGCGCGATGGCATGGACGGTCAAAGGTTGGTTCGGATACCGCGAGGCTGAGAAGCCCGAGGAGAGCCGGATCATGAAGGGCATGTTCTCGTACGAGGCTGCCGGTTCGTTCCACACGCCGTTCAGCGACTGCCCGGAGGGCTTCGAGTCGGTGGGAATCTTCGAGAGCGACAGCGAAGTCCTTCTCCAGAACCACGCCGAGCCCGACCCGCGCTCCGAGCGCATCGGTGACCTCACGGTCAGCGACTTCATCACGTGGGGTAGCAAGTCGACCCACATCGTGCACAAGGACGGCACCATCACCGGTGACCCGACCTACAAGTACGACTTCACGAGTGGTATCAACGCCTTCAGCTGAGGCATCGACACCGCAAGTTTCGAAAGAGGGGGAGGCGGTTCACCGCCTCCCCCTCTTCTTTTCTTGTACAACGTGTCTCGTCGTCAGACGATCGACCAGCCGCCATCGACCGGGTAGGTCATGCCGGTGATGAAGTCGGCCTCGGGGGAGCACAGGTAGGCGGCCATCGCGCCGATGTCCCGCGGTGTTCCGAGACGCTTGATGGCGTGCGCTGCCGCGAACTGATCGAGCATGTCGGGCGTGATGTCCTGGAGGATCGGCGTGTTGATCGTGCCGGGTGCGATTGCATTCACCGTCACGCCCGTGCCTGCGTACTCGACTGCGGCCTGACGGGTCATTCCGGTGACGCCGGCCTTTGCCGCACTGTACGAGAACAGATTCGGCAGACCCCGGAGAGCGGCGAGCGATGCGATGTTCAGAACCCGGCCGAAGCCGCCGCGGATCATCACGGGCAGGACGGTTTTCATTCCGTACCAAACCGAGGTGAGATCGTGGGCGATCATGCGGTCCCACTGTGCTTGTTCGAGGTCGACCGCGGTGTCGGCCGTCGTTGCAACGACACCTGCGATGTTTCCGAGCACGTCGATCTTCCCGTGCTTGGCGTCGATCCGGCTGATCTCTGTTTTCCACTGGGCGAGATCGGTGACGTCCATCGTCGCCCGCTCGGCGCTGCCACCCGCTGCGTTGATTGCCGCGACCGTTTCGCTGCAATCCTTCAGGTCGAGGCAGATGACGTGCGCTCCCTCGGTACCCAGACGTTCCGCGACGCCGCGACCAATTCCTTGATGGGCACCGGTGATGACGGCGACCATTCCGTCGAACCGTTTCGTTGTCATGTGTGTCTCCTTTTGTCGTGAATAGATGAGTTTGTTTTTCTCATCCGATGTCGGAAATGCAGAAGGGCGGGGCCGACCGAGTCGACCCCGCCCTTGCAGACAGGTGATTTAGTTGAACAGGGTGAACGAACCCGGGCCGGTGGCGAAGCCACTCGCAGGAACGTTCTTGTTCGTCACGAGCGGGCTGTCCATCCAGTACGTGGTTGCGTCGGGCGTCTCGCCGGCGAGCAGCTTGGCGAGGAGCTCGCAACCCAACGAGGCGGTGCCTTCGAGGTCGTTCGCTGCGGTTGCAGCAAAGCTCTTGCCTGCGCGGATCATGTCGAGTGCCGACGAGTCACCGTTGAACGACACGACGAACGCCTTGTTGCCAAGACCGTCGACTGCTGCAGCAGCACCCTGGCCGAGGCTGTCGAAGCTGGCGTAGACGGCCTTGATGTCGGGGTTCGCCTGGAAGGCCTGCTCGACCTTTGCCTGGGCATCGGCCACCGCGTTGGCGAGGTCGACTTCAACCTCGGTCACCTTGATGTCCGGGTATTCGCTGCCTTCGCCGGTCATCGCCTTGAAGGCGTCGGCGCGCTGGCGGAGGCTCGGCGTCACGCGTGCGTTGACGATGAGGACGTCACCGGCTGCTGTTCCACCGTTCTCCGCTGCGATGCGATCGATCACGTACTGTCCAACGCGCGCTGCGCTCTGGAACTCGAGACCCGTGATCGAGTACGAACCGGTGCGCTGGCCACCCCACACGGTGACAACCGGACGACCTGCGTCTCCGGCGGCCTTCAGTGCGGCGTCAAGCGAACCGTTGCCAATGTCGTTCGCAACGTTGTAGATGGCATCGACGCCGGCGTTGTTCGCCTGCTCGAAGGCCTGAACGGCTTCGGTGCCGCCCTTGGCGTCGAAGACCTGGGTGGATCCACCGTTGGCTTCGGCACACTCGACGACACCTGCTTGCAGGCGGTCGACGGGCTCGAGGCCCGGTGCCAAGGAAATGATGCCGATGGTCTTGCCGCTGAGGGCCGACAGGTCGGCTCCGGCGGCTTCCGCGGGTGCGGCCTCTTCAGCCGCAACCGTGTCTTCGGTTGCTGCCATCGTGTCTTCGGTTGCCGCAGTTTCTTCCGCTGCGGCCGTGTCCGTGCTGGTGCTGTCGCTGTCGTCGCCACAGGCTGCGAGAGCGCCTGCGGTGGCGAGAACGACCGCAAGCGCAACGGCCTTGCTCCTCATTCTCTTCACTGTTCCCCCTTCGGGATTCGGTTTGGTGTTTGTTGGGTTGGTGCGGCTTTCGCCGCCTTCTTTCTTCACTCGTCAGCCGTGCACCGGCGGGCGAGATGGAAAAGACTCTTTCTTCATGGTTCAGACCGTCGCATCGTCGTGGCCGTAGCAGCCGCGGAGGATGTCGGCTTCGGTGATCGGTTGTTCGAGTTGTCCGACGACCCTGCCTTCGCGCAGCACGACGACACGGTGCGCGACCTGGGCAACTTCGTCGAGGTCGGACGACGCGATGATCACGGCGACACCTTCTGCCGCGAGTTCCGCCACTTGGCGGAGAATCTCGCCGCGGGCACCGACATCGACGCCTTTCGTCGGTTCGTCGAGCAACAGCACTTTCGTGTCGCGGCCCACCAGCCAGCGCGCAAGCAGGACCTTTTGCTGGTTGCCGCCGGAGAGTTGACCGATGCGTTGGTCGTGGCCGGTCGTGACTACGCGGAGACGTTCGATCTGGTGGTTCGTCTGGTCGACTTCCTGCCCGCGATTGGGAAGCGGTAGGCGAGGGTGGCGTCTGAATTGGCGCAGGTGGGCGAGCACGGTGTTCTCGCGAATCGTTCGCATCGGATAGATGCCCGTCGAACGGCGATCTTCGGGAATGAGTGCAAGACCGTTTCTGATTGCGTCCGCGGGGGATCGGAACGTCACTTCTCGACCATCGAGAACGATCGTGCCCGCGGTCGGTTTCAACTGTCCGAAGATGTTGAGGAGAATCGACGTGCGGCCCGATCCGACGAGTCCGCCGAGGCCGAGAATCTCGCCCGGCTTCACGTCGAACGAGACGTCCTTCAGGGGGCCACCTTCGAGTCCCTCCACTGACAGCATCGGCGCTGCCTCAGCGCGTGCATTACCGGTGGTCACTCGGACGTTGTCGACGGATTTACCTGTGATGGCTTCGATTAGTCGATCGCGTGTGAGGTCTTTGCGATCGATTTCGCCAACCGTCTCGCCGTCCTTCATCACCGTGACGCGATCGGTGATCTTGAGGACCTCGCCGAGTCGGTGCGAGACGAACAACACGGCCACACCGCGTTCCTTCAGGCGGCGGGCTGCGGCGAAAACCTTCACAACTTCGCTGTCGGCGAGCGCGACGGTGGGCTCGTCCATCACCACAAGGCGGGGTTGGCCCGCGCACGCACGGGCGATCGACACCATCCATCGTTCTGCGACGGTCAGCGATTTCACGGGCGCCGTCGGGTCGACATCCACGAAGTCACGAAGAATGCGAGCTGACTCTTCGGCAAGGGCATTCCAATCAACCCGGAGACCGCGACGGGGGAGGTCCTTGCCGAGGAAGAGATTCTCGGCGACGCTCAAGCGTTCGACGAGCGCGGCGTCTTGGTGGATGAAGTGCAGCTCGAGTCGACTTGCATCGCGCTCGCTCAACAGATCGACGGACTCCCCGTTGATGAGAATCGTTCCGGCGTCGCCGCGTTGCGCGCCTGCGAGGATCTTGATGAGCGTCGACTTGCCGGCGCCGTTTTCGCCAACGAGTCCATGGATTTCGCCGGGTCGGATCTTGATCCACGCGTCGTTCAGCGCCTGAACCCCGGGAAACCGTTTCGACAGTCCTGAAATCTCAACGACGAACCCTGGCGTGTCAGCCATCCGCGAACCCCCCTTCGGCGAACGTCTCCACCATAGTTAACCCAACGGTGGGTTGACTACCCCCAAAATTTGGGAGATACTGGAGGGGCTCGGAGGGGGACTCATGGGTTCAGCAGTTGCGAAAATTCGCTCTGCCGTCGGGGGGATCATCCCTGGTCGACGGGAGATCGGCGGCGGAAGCTCGACGTCAGGCTCGAAGGGAATGGCCTTTGCGGCGCGTTACGGAACGATCGTCTTTCTTCTCGTCCTCGTTGTCGCCTTCACGATTCTGTGCGAAATCCGCCTGGGTGAGCAGAGATTCCTCTCGGGAAACAACCTCACGTTGCTGTTGCGTCAGTCGGCCGTGCTCGCGATCCTCGCGAGCGGTCTGACGATTGCCCTGATCCTGGGCGAATTCGACCTCTCGATTGCGGCAGCGCTGACGCTCGGCGGGGGAATCTTTGCCCTCTTCCTCAGTGGGCAGTACGTCGTCACGTGGCCCACTATTCCCTTCACCGACATCGGCGGTGGTGCCGTTGTACCTGCTGATTGGCAGGACACGTTCCTCTTTGCTTTCGTTGCGGCTGCATTCTTCGGACTGCTGGCGGGCCTCATCAACGGCATCGTTGTGTCGTACTTCGGCGTCAGTGCGTTCATCGGCACCCTTGGTCTTGCGGGAATCATCGAGGGCTACCTCATTAGGCTCACCGACGGCCGGTCGGTTGCCCTGCCGAAGAACGTCACTGACACCGCGCAGGGAACTCTCTTTGGATGGAAGGCACCTGAAAGCTGGGGCTGGGATGTCAGTGTCGGAGGCCGCACCTTCAACCTCGATCTCGGCGGGCTGAGCCTGCCCATCATCGCCGTGACCGCGGCCGTCATCTTGTTCGGGATCTCGTTCTTTCTGCGCCAGACCGAAGCGGGCCGTCGCATGGACGCGGTGGGCGGAAATCCCGAGGCGTCGCGTCTTGCCGGTATCGATGTGAAGCGCTACCGGCTCGCGGCCTTCATGATGTGCGCGGTCATTGCCGCGATCGCCGGAGTCGTGCTTGCCGCGGGTCGCACCGGTTCGGCCGTCACATTGGTCGGTAACCAGGGCTCGTATCTTCTCCAGGCCTACACCGCGTGCTTCCTCGGGGCAGTGACATTGCGCGAGGGTGAGTTCCACGTTCTCGGAACGGCCATCGGCGTGTTGCTGATGACCGTCACGTTCTCAGGTCTCATCATTCTCGGTGTTCCGGGGTACGCACAGACAATCGCCAACGGCGTGATCCTGATCGCCGCTCTTACGTTTGCGGGTCTTGCCCGCAGGGCGGCCAGGCGAACGTAGGCGACATCACGGCGCCGGATGTCGCCTGACAACCGGTGGTGCGGCGCCACACACACCACAACAACAGGGGGAGTCGGATTCGGATGACCCAAGGAGGAAAAATGAGAAAGACCAAGAAAGCACTCGTGGTGCTTCCGCTCGTCGCCATGACGCTGCTCTCAGCCTGTGGGGACGATGACGGCGGCTCCACGGCCGACACAACTGCAACCGCTGATACGACGGCAACCGCCGACACCACGGCAGCTGCCACCGAAGAGACAACCGCGCCTGCCGATACAACTGCGGCAGCCGCATCCGACCCGTCGAAGGGTGACATTCCCGAGGGTGGCACAGAAGTCACGATCGCGGGCGACGTCACCACGTGGTCGGGCAAGAAGGTCGGCATTGCCAACCTCGCGCCGGTCCCCGGTGCCGAGCGCTGGTCGAAGCCGCTTCAGGCTTGCATCGAAAAGAACGGCGGCACCGTCGATTATCAGGACGTCGGTGGAGACCCGACCAAGCTGCCCGCGCTCCTCGAGGGCTGGGCAAGCGCCAAGGTCGACGCTGTCTTCAACATCGGCATCGACATGACCGGCCAGGAATCGTTGATCGCTGCATTCACCGAGGCAAAGACCCCGGTCGTGACGTGGGGCGCCGGCAATCCTGAGGGCGTGGTGTCACTCGATGCCAACCAGGAAGAAGACGGTCGCATCATCGGTCGCTACCTCGTCGAGAAGCTCGGCTCGGGCCAGGTCATCCTCGTCAACGCGAACAACCCTGCCCTCCAGAGCCGTGAAAAGGGTCTGAAGGAAGTGCTCGATGCGGCGGGTATCGAACTCGTCGTCGTTGGTGAGGCACTTGGCTTCTCCGCCGAGTCGGCGCAGAAGTCCGTCGAGGCCGCGCTGCAGGCGAACCCCGATGCGAAGGCTGTCGTTGGTGGCTTCGGTTCGCTCGGCGTTGGTGCAGCAGCTGCTGTGACCGCCGCTGGCAGCTCGGCAATCGTCGTTTCGATGAACGGTGACCCCGAGGAGTACGCAGCGATCCGTGAAGGTGGCGCTTTTGTCGCAACCGTGGCTGACGGCCATGAGTTCGGCGGCGAGGCTGCTTGCCAGATCGCGGCCGACATGATCGCGGGTAACGCTGCTCCCGGTACCGCCGGCAAGCAGATCCTTGCGACCTCGGTGCTCGTGACCGCCGACAACGTGCCCGCCGAGGGCGCGTCGGAGGCCACGCCGCGCAAGTTCTACCAGCTTCCCTGATCCCCGGGTGGTGGTGACGGTGTGGGTCGGTTCTGCCGGCCCACACCGGTCACACCCCGGCCCCGGGCTCAAGACCCGAACGTCGTGATTCCGAGGGAGAAGACGTGAACGAAGTGCGCAAAGTTGCAGTCGTGACAGGCGCGGGTCGCATGCGAGGCATTGGCCGTGCGTGTGCTTTGCGTCTTGCGAACGACGGTTATTTCGTCGTCGTTCATGGTCGAACTGATTCGGCCGTGTCGATGACCGAGAGGGAACGCGAAGCAGGCTGGTGTGGCGCACAATCCGTCGCTGAAGAAATCGTGGCCGGTGGAGGTGCGTCGGTATCCGTCGTCGGGGACCTTCGCAAAGCGACGGTGATCGCCAGTATTCGCGAAGCGGTGGAGCAGAGCGGCGATCTGGCGACCGTGGTCAACAACGCCGGCACCCCGGGCGAGGCGAATGCGTACACCGCGCACGAGACCCCGTCTGATCTGTGGAGCGAGACTTTTCAGATCAATGTCGACACCGTGCACGAGATGTGTCGAGCCCTCGTTCCCCTTCTCCAGGCGTCGCGGAGTGACAACAAATCGATCATCAACTTCTCGTCGACTGCGGGACAGCGTCCGCTCGCCAGATACGGCGCGTACTGTGCGTCGAAGGCGGCGGTCGAGGCGCTGACGATCCAACAGGCTCTCGAACTTGCGCGGTTCGGTGTGCGTGTCAACTGCATCGCGCCCGGAAGCACGACGACCGACATGATCGACGGAACACTCGAGCGTGCGGCGAGCTATGCAAAAACGACGCGTGACGAATTGATGAAGAACGTGTTGCGAGGTATCCCGATGCGCCGCTTCGCAGATCCTTCGGAGATCGCCTCGGTGGTCGGGTTTCTTGCGAGTCGGGATGCGTCGTTCGTCACCGGTCAGGTGATAACCGTCGACGGGGGAATGACGCTCTCGTGACGAACAAGTTTCCGTATCCGACGATAGAAAAAGGGTGAAATGAGCGACGCCGACGCCAACTCGACCGACGCCACCCCGCGTGGCGCGCTGTCGACCGCGCAATTCGACCACAACCTCGTGTGTGACGACGCAGTGCGCGACCCTTACCAATTCTTCGGCAGCCTGCGCGATACGGCGCCGATTCACTGGAACACCCGTCACAAAGCGTGGGTGGTCACAACCCACGAATTGGTGACGGCCGCAATGCGCAACACGAATCTCACCGCCGATCGTATGGAGCCGTTCCGCGCATCGGTGATGCGTCAAACCAACTCCGCAGCGGTCGACGAAACGTTCCGAATCCTCGCGAATTGGATGGTCTTTCTCGATCCACCGAATCACACGCGTCTACGCCGCCTTGTGTCCCGGATTTTCGCGCCGTCAGTCGTGCGCGCCCAGACCGTCGACATCCAAGAAGTAGTCGACAGTCTGATCGCCGACCTGCCCGAGGGCCGTCCGGTCGACTTCATCGGTGAATTTGCCGCGCCACTGCCGGCAATCGTCATCGCAAAGATGCTCGGTGTGCCACCTCAAGACCGGATTCTCTTCAAGGAGTGGTCCGACAAACTGACGTCGTTGGTGTTCGGCGCCTACGACAATCCCGATCGATTCCATGAAGCAGCGCGGGGCATGCTCGACCTGCGCGACTATCTCCTCGGGATGATCGAGAAATTCGAAGTCGCGCCCGAAGACAATCTCATCAGCCTCCTGCTCGAACAGGAAGACGGCGACTCGCTGTCGCGCGACGAACTCATTTCCACCTGCACGCTTCTCTTGTTCGGCGGTCACGAAACCACCACCAACCTCATCACGAACGGTCTGCTGGCTCTGCTCGAGTTCCCCGACCAGATGAACGACCTGCGACGCAACCCCGACATCATGCCGATGGCGATCGAAGAAATCACCCGGTTCGATGGCCCGGCGCGTTCGATGGTTCGTCTCGTGAAGGAGGACCACGAGTTCGGTGGCATCGACATGAAGGCGGGCGAGCGAGTATTCCTCGTCAATCCGTCGGCGAACCGTGACCCGCTCGTCTTCGACGATCCCGACACGCTCAACCTGCGGCGCAATCCGACGGGCCACATCGGTTTTGGTTTCGGCCTGCACTACTGCCTCGGCGCGCCGCTCGCGCGCCTCGAAGCGGATCTCGCCCTCTCCGCGGTGTTGCGCGAATTCTCGACGATCACGATGGCAGCCGACCGCTCCGAGCTGACCTGGAATCCGACGATGCTGTCGCGGGGCCTGAAGTCCCTGCCGGTCGTTCTCGGCCGGGTCTAGTTCGTCACACGTTCCACAACGCACCAAGCGCGCGGGCGCGTTCACGGTCGCTCAGTCCGCGCAGGTCGGCCATCCCGTTTTCGGTGACGACTACGTCGATGTCGGATCGTTGGGTCGTCACGTTCTCCGCGAGTTTTTCGACGAGAGTCGGCCTTGATCCACGGTGACTCGGCAGCGCAACGATGCTGAGACCGCGACGGCTCGATGCTGCTGAAAAGGCGAAGTCGGCGTGTCCCCCCAGGCCGGCGACGGTCGCGCCGCGAATGTTCTCGACGTTCACTTGTCCCGACAGGTCGATTTCAAGGGCCGTGTTGAGCGCGAAGAAGGTGTCGTCCGCGAGCGAGCGGTGATCATGGGTTCGTTCGACCCGATCAACCCAACCGCGATCTGTGATCTCGGCGTAAAACGACTCGGTACCGACGGCGTACGAACCAGCAGGAGTTCCCGCGACGATGCCTCGCCGCATCGCCTCGACGACCGCGTCGCTCACGATGCCCGAACGAATGCGGGTCGGTTTCTTCAGAAGTGCGACGCATGCCGCTCCGATCGGCCCCGGGCCGTACTGGATGGCGGCATTTTCGGGAAGCGACGCAACGATGCGTTCGGCGATAGCGCGCGAAACATCGTCGACCACGGGCGGAGGTATCACTTCAGGCGGCGATGTTTGCCCTTCACTGACCGACACCGCTGCATCGATGCGCAGATCGCCGATTGCCGTGGTGCAGGGGAGAGAGGGATTGGGTCGGACGATGACCTGATCGGCGTGCTCGATGGCTGCGGGAATCCAACCCGCTTCCGTGCCGAGGTGCCAGCTCGTCCCCACCTGCCGGGCCGACATCAACAGCGTGTAGGGCTGTAGCCAGGTCGCGAGCGCGCGCGGTAGATGCGAGAAGCGCACCGGTACGTAGTTGAAATGCGGTGACGACGAGAGGTGGCGTGATCCGTTGCCACCCATGAACGACCTGACGGTGGTGTCTGGCGACGCATCGAGCCACTTGAGTCCGTCTGCAAGACACCAACCGACGAAGACCTCGCACGTGCCACCCCTCTGCCGGATGTCGTCGACTTGATCGCGCAGGAGCTCCCACGGCGCGCCGACTCCGTCGGCCACCACGATGCGGGTGGTTTGGTTCAGCCGAAGACCTTCTTGGCGATCACCATGCGCTGGATTTGGTTGGTGCCTTCGTAGATCTGGGTGATCTTTGCGTCGCGCATCATCCGTTCGACCGGGAAGTCGTTGGTGTAGCCGTAGCCACCCAGCAGCTGCACACAGTCGGTGGTGACCTGCATCGCCACATCCGAGGCGAAGCACTTGGCCATCGCGCCGAGGGTGGACAGGTCGCCGTGCGGGTCGCCGGCGTCGACGGCGGCACAGGCGCGGTAGACGAGCGTTCGCGCAGCCTCGACTTGCATCTGCGCCTCGGCAACCATCCACTGGAGACCCTGGCGTGTTGCGAGGGTGGCGCCGAACGTCTTGCGTTCCTTCATGTAGGCAACGGCGTAGTCGATTGCCCCCTGGGCGATGCCGACGGCCTGCGCCCCGATCGTCGGGCGGCTGCGATCGAGAGTGTGCATCGCGATCGCGAAGCCCTCGCCGACTTCACCGATGCGGTTGGCATCCGGCACCCGCAGGTTGTCGAAGCGGATGACCCCGGTCGGGGAGCCCTTGATGCCGAGTTTGTGTTCCACCTTGTCGATGTGGACGCCCCAGCTGGCCTCGACCAAGAACGCCGAGATTCCCTTGTGGCGGTCGTCGCTGGTGCGGGCGAACACGGTGTAGAGATCGCTGACACCCGCGTTCGTGATCCAGATCTTCGAACCGTTGATGATCCAGTCGTTGCCGTCGCGTGTTGCACGTGTGGTCATGGACGCGACGTCACTGCCTGCGTCGGCTTCGGACAGGCCGTAGCTGCACTGCGACTCGCCGCTGCAAATGCGCGGCAGGTACTTCTCCTTCAGCTGGTGGCTTCCGAAGTTGATGACCGGCAGCATTCCGAGCTTCGAGATGAGAAACATGAGGCTGGTGCTCGCACAGACCCGTGCAAGTTCTTCGGCCACCACGGCCTGGGTGACGAGCGATGCGCCGCTTCCGCCGTATTCGGCGGGGTAGGACAGCGCCGTGAGTTCCATGGCCTGCAGTGCCTTGAACGCATCCCACGAGTATTCGCCCGTGCGATCGGTTTCGGCGGCGAGTGGTGCGATCTTGTCTTCGGCGAACTTTCGCACGACATCGCGAAATGCGATCTGTTCACCATCGAGTGAGAACTGGTGTTCCGTCATCGTCGTTCCTTTCCGTCTTATTTCTTGCTGTAGTCGTAGAAGCCCCGACCGGCCTTGCGGCCGAGCAGACCCGCATCAACCATGCGCGAAAGCAGGGGTGGGGCTGCGTACAGCGGCTCTTTGAATTCGGCGTAGAGGCTTTCGGCGATGGCAACGATCGTGTCGAGGCCGATGAGGTCGGCCAGTCGCAGTGGTCCCATCGGGTGCGCACATCCTTCGACCATGCCCAGGTCGATGTCTTCGGCGGATGCGTAACCGGATTCCATCATCCGCACCGCGGAGAGGATGTAGGGGACCAGGAGGGCATTCACGATGAAACCGGCGCGGTCGTTCGAACGGATGACCTTCTTGTGCAGGGTTCCCTCGGCGAAGTCGACCGCGCGATCGATCGTGTCGCTCGACGTGAGGAGCGACGGCACCAACTCGACGAGCTTCAGGACCGGAACCGGGTTGAAGAAGTGGACGCCGACCACCTGTGAGGGTCGTTGTGTCGCCATTCCCAGTTTCATGACGGGAATGGACGAGGTGTTCGTGGCCAGAATCGCGTTTTCGTCCTCGACGTACTTGTCGAGATGGGCAAACACTTCCGTCTTCAAGCCCTCGTCTTCGATGACGGCCTCGACGACGAGTTGTCGGTCGGCGAAGTCGGCGAGGTCGGTGGTGAAACTGAGTCTCGACAGGGCCGAGTCGCGTTCGTCTTCAGTGATCTTGTTCGCACCGAGAGCGCGGTCGAGCGAGGCGGTGAGCCGTTTCTGGCCAGCCTCCATCGCGGCGGCGCTGATCTCGCGGACCATCACGTCGAGTCCCGCTTTGGCGCAAACCTCGGCAATACCCGAGCCCATCAGTCCACAACCGACGATTCCGACCCGGGATACTTGGCTTGCTGGCATGTGTCCGACCTTGCTTTCGTTCTGAACCTCCATCTTGCCTCACCTACCGTTGGGTAACCGCTGGCGAGCGCGTTCGGAACCCGTGAAACGTGTCGCCTACCCTCGGGTAATGGACTTCGCGATTCCGAGGGAAATTCAGACCACGCTCGACGAGATCGACGCTTTCATCGAGCGCGAGATCAAGCCACTTGAACAACAAGACGACAACATCCGCTTTTTCGATCACCGTCGTGAGTGGGCCCGGACGGACTTCGACAACGGTGGCGTCCCGCGCGAGGACTGGGAGGCGCTACTTCGCGAGATGCGTCGGCGCGCAGATGCCGCCGGCTGGTTGCGGCTCGCACTGCCCAAGGAATACGGCGGTCGCAACGCGAGCAACCTCGAGATGGCGATCATTCGTGAACATCTGGCCACCAAGGGGCTGGGCCTGCACAACGACCTGCAGAACGAGTCGAGCATCGTCGGCAACTTTCCAACCGTGCTCATGATGCGCGACTTCGGCACCGATGCGCAAAAGGCCCAATGGATGCCTGGTTTCCTCGACGGCACGCGTCGACTCGCATTCGGTCTCACCGAACCGAATCACGGAAGTGACGCCACGTACATGGAAACCACTGCATTCCGCGATGGCGACGAGTGGGTGTTGAACGGGATGAAGCGATGGAACAGTGGTTTGCACCACGCGACGCACGACATCATCTTTGCCCGCACCAGTGGAAAGCCCGGTGACCCCGTGGGAATCACCGCGTTCCTCGTGCCGACGAACTCCCCGGGGTTCAAGGTCGAGTTCTTCTGGTGGACCTTCAACATGCCGACCGACCACGCCGAAGTGAGCATGAAAGACGTGCGCGTCGGTAGCGACGCGGTGTTCGGGCGCGTCGACCACGGTCTCGAACTCGCACAGCACTTCGTGCACGAAAACCGCATCCGCCAGGCAGCATCGTCTCTTGGCGCAGCCCAGTTCTGCATCAACGAGGCCGTGAAGTACTCGAACACCCGCGTGACGTGGGGCAAGAAACTGTCGACAAACCAGGGGATTCAGTTCCCACTCGTCGAACTGCACACCGAAGCCGCCATGTTGCGCCAGTTGGTGCGCTACACGGCGTGGTCTCTCGACAACAAACACCACATGGAGGTCACGCACCTCGTCGCGATGTGCAACTACCGCGCCAACCGACTGGCCTGCGACGCGGCTGATCGCGCGATGCAGACCTGTGGTGGGGTCGGGTATTCGCGTCACATGCCCTTCGAGCACATCTACCGACACCACCGTCGGTACCGGATCACCGAGGGCAGCGAGGAAATCCAGATGCGCAAGGTCGGCAGCCAACTCTTCGGCTTCGGCGCGTCGGCCGACCGTCGTTAGGTTTCTTCCGCCGGCAGGTTGACGGCGGGTGTTTGGTACGCCTAACATGGGTTAGGTAGTCCTTACACCCCGAGTCTCTGGAGGTCCCCGTGGGAGCAAGCTTCCTCATCACATTGCGCGAAGGCCTGGAAATTGCGCTGGTTCTGGCGATTCTCGTCGCGTATCTCGCCAAGAGTGGTCGGCGTTCCGAGATCGCAACGGTGTGGAAGGGCGCCGGACTGGCGGCCCTGTTGTGCCTCGTTGGTGGCATCGCCTTCCATGTCTTCGTCGGTGAGTTCGAGGGCAAGCCCGAACAATTCATCGAAGGCACGATCGCTCTGGCGGCAGCCGGTGTTCTCACGTGGATGATCTTCTGGATGCGTCGCCACTCCCGCGGTCTCGGCGCCGAGTTGCGTGCGCAGGTCGACTCGGCAACGACCGACCGCGCGCTCGCGACCATCGCATTCGTCGCCGTCGTGCGTGAAGGACTCGAGACCGTTCTGTTTCTCATTTCGGCCGAGACGGCGTCGTCGAGTGGTTCGTCCGTGGTCATCGGTGGCCTGTTGGGACTCGTGGTCGCCGCGGTTCTCGGTCGTCTCGTCTATGTGGGCGGCAACCGGGTGAACCTGCGCGTCTTTTTCAACGTCACGGGCGTGTTGTTGATCCTCTTCGCAGCGGGGCTGTTCGGCAAGTTCTTCCACGAGTACCGCGAACTCCTCGGTTTCGAATCCGGTTGGTTGGTCGAGCCGACGTGGAGCGTCGCCTCGGGTGCGTGGGCATCGGGCACCTTCTACGACTTCATGAAGGGATTCTTTGGCTGGCACAACGAGGCCGAGCACGTGCGTGTCATCGCGTATTTCGCCTATCTGATCCCCGTTGGCTGGGCGTTCTTGTACGGCGGCCGTGGTGGATCGACGACAAAAACTTCCGTGGACGAAAAGGTGCCGAGCCACGCCTGAATTCGGGTCGGGCGAATAGCCTTGCCACATGTCTCCGACACCTGAAGGCACACCAGTCGACATCAAACCGCGCAGCCGCGACGTCACCGACGGCCCACAGAAGGCGCCCGCGCGAGCGATGCTCCGCGCGGTCGGTCTCGGCGACGGCGACTGGGACAAACCTCAGATCGGCATCGCGTCGGCGTGGAACGAGGTCACACCCTGCAACATGACGCTGCGCAAGTTGGCGCAGTCGGCCAAGCTCGGTGTGCAGCAGGCGGGGGGTGTCGGACTCGAGTTCGGCACCATCACCGTCAGCGACGGAATTTCGATGGGCCACGAAGGCATGCGCGCATCGCTGGTCAGCCGCGAGGTCATCACCGATTCGGTCGAGACCGTGGTGCACGCCGAGCGTTTCGACGGTTTCGTCGGCCTCGCCGGTTGCGACAAGAGCATTCCGTCGATGCTGATGGCAGCCGCGCGACTGAATCTTCCCTCGGTGTTCGTCTACAACGGTTCCATCATGCCGGGACAGCACAATGGCAACGCCATCGACATCACCACGGTGTTCGAAGCCGTTGGCGCCCATGCGCTCGGAACCATTGATGACGCCGAACTGAAAGCAATCGAACAAAGCGCGTGTCCGGGTGAAGGTGCCTGTGGCGGCATGTTCACCGCCAACACCATGTCGTCGATCGCTGAAGCGCTCGGCATGAGCCTTCTCGGGACCGCATCACCGCCTGCAATCGACCCACGTCGCGAAGATGATGCCCGCCGTGCGGGTGAGACCGTGGTCAATATGTTGCGTCTGGGTCTGCGTCCGCGCGACATCATGACGAAGAAGGCGTTCGAAAACGCGATCGCAGTCACTAACGCTCTCGGTGGAAGCACGAATGCGGTGCTGCACCTGCTCGCCATCGCCCACGAGGCGGGCGTCGAGTTGAGTCTCGACGATTTCAACCGCATCGCTGCAACGGTGCCCCACTTCGCCGACCTGAAGCCCGGCGGCAAGTACCACATGTCCGACGTCGATCGCATCGGTGGCGTGCCGGTGGTGCTGAAGGCACTGCTCGACGCGGGCCTGTTGCATGGCGACGTCATGACAGTGAACGGCAAGACGATGGCCGAGAACCTCGCCGAGATCAATCCGCCGGCGCCGGACGGCGACGTGATTCGCCCCGTCTCTCAGCCGATCCACTCCGAAGGCGGAATCAACATTCTCACCGGTTCACTTGCGCCGAAGGGCTCGGTCGTCAAGGTCGCTGGCCTCACCCACGATCAGATGCATTTCGAGGGAACCGCGCGTGTCTTCGACGGTGAGGACGGTGCGATGGCCGAGATTCTCGCGGGGAATATCAAGCCCGGCGACGTGTTGGTCATTCGCTACGAAGGCCCGAAGGGTGGACCGGGAATGCGCGAAATGCTCGCTATCACCGGAGCCTTGAAGGGTGCGGGTCGCGGTGCCGACTGTGCGCTGATCACCGACGGTCGCTTCAGCGGTGGCACGTGGGGTTTCTGCATCGGCCACGTCGCACCCGAGGCCGTCGATGGCGGTCCGATTGCATTCGTGCGCGACGGTGATCGAATTCTCATCGACGTTCACGAAAAGCGCCTCGACCTGCTGGTGAGCGACGACGAACTCGCCAAGCGCAAGGCTGGCTGGAAGCCGAACCCACCGCGCTACACGATGGGCGTGCTCGGCAAGTACGCCAAGCTCGTGCAGGGCGCCGACACCGGAGCCATCACCAACTTCTAACCCAAGGGTTTTCGGTGTGAAATTACCCGCTTTTCGCGACGTGGCGCACCGAAAACTCAACCGAGCGTCGCGAGGGTTTCCATTGTCGGCACAAAAGTCGCAAACGGCACAACATCGAGGTCACTGACTTTCGCCTCATCGTCCCAGCGTCGAAGATTTACAGCAGTGATGAAATGCGGCATTCGCTCAAAGCGTGACGTCTCTGCGGGTGTCATTGGCCCGCCCTGCAGCTCGAGACTTGCCACCGATGCAGGGGACAGTGTCGAGAAGTACGAATCTTCAACCGCGCAGAGGTAGCGCTTTGCGGCGACATGAAGGGCTATTGGTCCGGCAACCTTCGGACCGAACAATTGGGCCACGTACCTTGCGCCCGTTGCTTCGTGTTCGTCGTCACGGTCGAGCATCGGATGACCAGCCAGTCGATCAAGTACCAACAGGTGGCCGATGTCGTGGAGCAGGGCAGCAATCACGACCTCATCGTCGGCGCCCGCGGTTCTTGCAAGAGCAGCGCACTGCTCGGCGTGAGACGTCTGCGAGACGGCTTCGCTGTATCTGTTGCCGCCCCACTGGGCGAAGAGACGGATGATGTCCTTGATTGATGCATTCACGTGACTGGCCTTCCTTGAAAGTCGCCGATAAGTGACAGTTGAACCGTGGAACCAGAATTCTTCATTTGCGCCAACTCAGCCGCTTTCTGTTCGTAGTAGCGGTCGCGAAGGTCTCCCTCACTCAGCGCGTTGTAGGTGGGATAGAGCGCGCGACGATCCTGGCCCGAAAGATTCGGCCCACTGCGGTGCGGGGTTCGTGAATGGAACCACAGCACTTGGCCCGCCTGCAGTTCAGCTGGCTCCCATAAGAAACTTTTGGCGATGTCACTGCGGATACAACCAACGTCATCCATCGGAAGAATTTCGGCGTACATGCCCGAGACGACTTCGAGGCAGCCATTCATCGTCGTGGACGGATCAACCGCGACCATGCAACTGATGTGGGTGTCGATGAATCGATAGGCAGGTGCATCTTGATGCGGGGCAAAACCAGCACCGCCGCTCAGTTTGTAGTTGATTTTCTCTTTGTAGAGAACTGCAGGCTCGCCGAGAAGATCTGCCGCAGCCGCGACGAGGCGTCCGACTCGCAGGAGTTGGTACATGCCCGCGTGGTAAGGAGTGAAGTTTTCCGTGCGACAGATTTTCGGGCCGAAGTCGGTCATCTCTCGGTAGTTCAGCCAGGGGCCGTCGTCGGGCCAGGTCGCGATGTCCGCGACCCACCGCTGGAGTTCGCGCACGGTCGTATCGTCGAGCAGGTCCGTGACGACCCATCCGAGGCGACCGAAGGTGTCGATCTGGTGGTCAGTCAGGACGTTCATTTTTCTCGTCTCCAATCTTGACTGTCACCCGAGTACCCGCTCGCATCCCTGAACCGGGTGTGTGCTTGGCGATCGCAGTCACTGCCTGTCCGTCGTCGAGCCGCACCTGATAACGCATGAAAGAGCCATGGAACGACGTCGCGACTATCTCGCCCCCTGTATCGGCGGTGTGGCAGTTGTTCAGGATCACTTGTTCGGGGCGAACGACGAGATCCACCCCGCCGAGGCGAATCCGGTTGAGTTCACCAACGAAGCCCGCCACGAACGACGACTTCGGGTGATCATAGATCTCGATTGGCGACCCGACTTGCTCAACTATTCCTCTGTTCATGACGCAAATCCGGTCCGAAATCCCGAGTGCTTCTTCTTGATCGTGGGTCACAAAGATTGTCGTGGTGCCGAGACGAGTCGTCAACGCTCTGATCTCGCTGCGCACCTCCGCCCGAACCTTGGCATCGAGGGCACTCAAAGGTTCGTCGAGGAGCAGTACATCCGGCTGCGTTGCCAAGGCGCGGGCAAGCGCCACCCGTTGCTGCTGGCCACCTGAAAGTTGGTGGGGCAGTCGATCAGTCAGGCCATCCATTCTCACCAGTTCGAGCATCCGCAGCCCGCGCCCGCGCCGCTCGTTTGGAGCAACGCGTTGCATTCTCAGCCCGAACGTGACGTTGTCGATGACGGACAAATGTGGAAAGAGGCTGTAGCTCTGGAAGACCATACCCATCTGACGACGATGCGCAGGTTGATTCGTGATGTCGATTGCACCGACGAGTATCCGCCCCGCGTCGGGCCGATCGAACCCGGCGGCAATTCGTAGCGCGGTAGTTTTGCCGCAGCCGCTGGGACCGAGGAGCGTGAGCAATTCACCTGATCTGACCGTGAGCGAGAAGTTCTCAAGTGCAACCGTGGCGCCAAAGGTCTTGGTGACCGACTCGAAGAACATGTCCTTCGATTGACTCATGGCATCGCTCCGATTCTGATTGTGTATCTTTCCGCTCCTCGGCGCCGTAAGCGAGTAGCCGCGAAGAAGAGGAGTGTCGTCAAGGCCAGAAGGAGGACGGCCAAGCCAAGTGCACCCTGGGGATTCCTCCCCTGTGAGTACGACATGTAGAGGGGCAGCGTGGGCTTCAGCAAGAGCGAGGCAATTGTGAATTCGCCGAGCACGACGGTGATTGTGAGGAAGATAGTGCCCGACAGAGCACTAGTGATGTTTGGGACAACTATGCGCAGGAGCGTCGTGGGCATCGGTGCGCCGAGAGAACGGGACGCTTCGATGAGAGTCTTCAGATCAATCGATCGTAAGCCGGTATCGAGCGAACGAAATGTGAACGGCATTGCCAGTACGGCGTAGAAGGGAACAAGGCAGTAGTCGCTGCGGAGGAACCATGGTGCAAGGTTCCGAAACGCGCCTCCGGCGCCCACTACCAAGGCAATCGGTGGAACCACGTATGGAAGAAGCGTCGCAGTTTCGACCATCGAGCGAAGGCGCGGTGCTTGAACGTTGACCCACAGAGCGGTCGGGAGCATGACAAGGAGGGTGAGGGCAACCGTTAGGACTGAAATCCGCAGGCTCAACCAGAGCGCGGGACGAAAGTCCGGATCACGGAACATGTCAACGAGGCCATCAAGTGTCCAGCGATCAAAGAGCGTGTTGCGTCCGAGAAGTGCGACCGGTACTCGTTGGAAGGCGAATCGAGCCATCGCCAACATTGGGAGGATGAAGAAGATTGCCGCAAGAGTGATGACAACCCATGCCCAGAGAGGTGTCTTGGACCGACTGATCACGGTTGCCATTGTTCGGACCTCCTGCGGAAGAGAAGATAAGCGCCCATGACGGCGACCATGATGATGATCATCCATGCCGCCATCGCGTAGCCAAGGTTGTCCTTGCCCGTGATGGTGTTTCCTTGCAGGAAAAACCGAATCTGGACGGGGATCAAGCGCGCGCCACCCGATGACAAGGCATAGGCCGTTGCATAGGCGCTGAAGGCATTGGCAAAGAGCAGCAGGAATCCGCCGAGGAGACTCGGCGCAAGTATCGGGAGGCCAACGTGTCGCCAGTAGCGCGTGGGGCTCGCACCGAGATTTGCGGCTGCTTCACGCCACGTAGGTCGAAGACCTTCGAACGCTGGAAGTGTGACGAGGAACATCAATGGAATTTGGAAGTACAAGTAGACGACCGTTATTCCTGCGAAATTTGAGATCGTGAATCCCGCCCCAACAAGGTCCATTCCGAACCAGCTGAGTGCTTTCGTTACGAGACCTTGTGTGCCGAGTGTTGCAAGAAATGCAAACGCGAGAGGAATGCCACCGAGATTGGCGGCGACACCCGCAAAGCTCGAGACAACCTGGCGTGCCCACGCGGGACGTTCGACTCGCATGACCGCGGCGGTCAGGAGCGCTCCACAAATCGCACCGAGCAAGGCGGAGAGTGCACTGAGTTTGATCGTGTACAGAAAAGAATCGAGGTATGTGCCCGTGACGGCTTCGCGCATGGCGGACATGTTCGAGTTGCGTGTTGGGCGAACAGCGAGTCTGAACAACGAAACTGCGGGCCAGATGAGAAAGAGCCCGACGAATGCTGCAAACGGGACGAGTCCCACTATGCCCGACAAAGCGGAACGGGGAGTCCGCCGAAGCGGACTCCCCGACCGAGGAATACCTGAAAGGGGGAAAACAGGCATCTTCGATTTTTCGTCGACCATCACCCGACGAGTTTCGGCCACTGCTCGGCCAGTACTTCCTTGGCCTTGGCGATCTGCTCCTGCGAGGGGAAAGCAACCTTGGCGACGAGGTCGTCGGCAGGCATGTTCTTCTTCATCGCGTCGGTGACCTTCCCGGCGGCGACGAGTGCCGCGTAACGAGCCGGCACGGCGCCACCCTCGATGTAGCCGAGCGCACCTTCGTCAGAGACGATGTGATCGATCCACAGTTTTGCTGCGTTTGGGTGTGGGCTGTCCTTGACAACGCCTTGGGCGTAGTAGCCGCCGTAGACGCCGTCGCTTGGCACGTTGATTTCCCACGTGATGCCGTTCTCGGTGAGTGTCGGCGCGAGACCCGGATAGTTGTATGTCCAGTCGAGCCAAACCGGCGTTTCGCCGGAGATCACGGTTGCCTCGGTGACGTCGGTACCCGCGAGGTTTCCGCTCTGCTTCAACTCGGCGAAGTATTCGATTCCGGGAAGGATGTCGTCGAATGAGCCGCCGTTGGCGATCGACGCCGCCATCACTGCGGCGAACGCAGCGCCGGCTTCACGCGGGTCACCATTCAACGAAATTTTGCCTTTGTACTTGGGGTCCTTGAGGTCGGCGAAGGACCTCGGTGCACCGTCAGCGACGATCGTCGTGTTGGTTCCAATTGCCATGATGCCGTAATACGCCGCAACCCACTTGCCGTCTGGGTCCTTCATGTTCGTCGGGATTTCGTCCCAACTGCAGGGCTTGTACGGCTCCCACAGACCCTTTGTATCGACCTCCTGGGCGATCGCCGGCGAGACGTCGAGCGCGTCAGGCATGTCGGGCTGGCCCTTCAGCGTTTCGACCGCGGTGAGTTCGTCAGCCGACGAGGCGTCAGGGTTCGCAACTGGATTCTTGATCTCCGGGTACTTCTCCCGGTAGGCCGCCAAGATGCCCTTGTAGTTCGCCCAGTTGTCGGGAAGTGCGATCAGATTGACCTGACCCTCGGACTTGCCGGCATCGATGATCTCCTGGTCAGGGGTACAGGCTTCGGTCGTCGAGACGTCCTCGGCCATCGTGGTTTCAGTCTCAACGGCGATCGTCGATGCCGTGTCGGCGATCGTCGCAGTGTCAACGGTTGTTTCTTCGACATCAGCTGAGTCGTCGCCACCGCATGCTGCAAAGAGCGATGCGGTGATCAACAATGAACCGACAAATCGAAAACGTTTTGGGGTGTCGTTTTTTGTTCTCATGGAACTGCGAAATTAGGGAAGCGATGTGAACCACTGGGATAGAGCAAGTGAATCTGGTTCGACTGGAGTCGAAATGTTGGACGCGAATGTGGCGCTCCCGCTCGACACCAAAACAGTTCGTCCTCCAGAGGGATATTCGTCATTCTGCGTTTACCTTCAATCACAGCGCGCTTGCGTTTTTTGGGACATCATCAAAGCGTGAAGCGCGCTCGTCGATCGGTCAGATGATGGAGCTCACTCGTCATGGTGATTATCTCCATGTGTCGCGACGATCATTGTTGAAGTTCGCCGACTTTCGCCGGGTGGTTACTGCACAGTTCGTATCGCAGACCGCGGACGCGTTGATGCTCGTGGTTCTCGCGCGGACCCTCCTGTTTGCCGATCCCAACGGGCCAACTCCGGTTCTCCTTGCGCAGGCTGCGATGACCGGAGCCGCGCCGCTCGTTCTTGCGGGGCCGATTGGTGGATTTGTCGCAGACCGCTGGCCTCGGAGGCAAATTCTGGTTTCAGGCCAAGCACTTCGCGCATGTCTCGGGCTCTGCGCAGCCTTGGCAGTCGCGTTCGACTCGAAGCACGCCGTTTTTGTTGTCTTTGTCTGTGCGCTTTGCGCAACACGAATCCTTTTTACTGCCCGCATTGCGTCGGTCCGTCACTTGGTTCGCCAACATGAACTTGTCGCGGCTGATTCCCTGATGCTCATCATCGGCGTCGTTGCGGGTGCGCTCGGTGCGGCACTGTTCGGCGCCACCTTGGTATGCGGTCCCGTGGGCCAACTCGTGCTCGTATCGATCGGCCACTTTGCGGCCGCTTACGGTTTCGATCGAACGAGGGCTTGGTTGGGTGGCGAGGGAGAGACGACCGCGATCCGATGGCGTGCGGTAGTAGGTCAGTTCACTTGTGGAAAGACGCGCTACGCGCTCGCGTCGACAAGTGCCCATCGACTACTCGGCGGTGTCGTCGTCGCGGCCGTTGCACTTGACGTCGATGGACGAACAAACGGTTCGGCGTCGGGTTATGCGCTGACACTTGCGACCGCTGGTGTTGCGGCCTTCGCCGGCAGCGTCACATCCGAATGGGTCAACGAACGAATTCCACGTCGACCGCTGACGGTTGGGTGTTTCGCTGGTGGCTGCTGCGCGGTATCGCTGTTGCCACTTGTCCCCGGTCCCGCACCGCGTCTCGCGACCGTTGGAATTCTTGTCTTTCTCTTTCAAAACCTTCGGGTGGCATCGGATGCGACAATTCAGGCCAACGCGGCACCCGGGTCGTGCGGTCGAGTATTCGCTGCGTACGACATTGCCTTCAACCTGGCTTACGTTGCGGGCCTCGTGGGTGGTCTGGCAATCGCCTCGAACGCTTCTGTTGAGGTTGCCCTCGGCGCCGTTGGCCCGCTGTACTTCCTCGGCGCGGTCGTCTTTGCCCTCCTCGAACGCGAGCGATCTCGGCGCGTTCAGGTGCAGTTCTTGTCAGATCCCGCGCCGAGAAACGATGTTCTCTCTCATGACTCGCCATCCGACGAGCGTGAACAGGTTGAAGATGGCCGCAACAACGATGAATGCGCCGGCGGTTCCGCGTTGCCACGCGAAGTGGCGTAACAGCATCCCCACTCCGACCGTCGAAATCCAGATGGCGATTCCTGTCGACACCGCAGATGGTGTCTTCCACGCACGCGTTGCGATCCAGCCGACACTGAGGCCGATCAGGAACGGTGCGACAGTCGCGGCAATGTCAGGCACGTTCTTGTCGGTGTTGTGATTGCGCGTACCGATGACGACGAACAAGACGACGAGCGCAACGTCAGCGACAAATAGGAGAACTCGGTTCTTCATGTCTCGATTCCCGGTGTGTAGTGTTTCAAGCAGCGGGTAATCTCACACCGAAAGCGCTCTCAGTTTTCGTAGTACTCGCGGCCGAGGTGGGTGATCTGGTCTTCGCCCATCATCCAGCGCAGCGTGTTCTTCAACTTCGTCAGCTGAATGAACAAGTCGTGTTCCGGATACAGACCCGGAGCAACCTGCGGGCTCTTGTAATAGAAGCTCAGCCACTCTTGAATGCCGCCGAGGCCGGCGCGCTGCGCAAGGTCTGAGTACAGCACCAAGTCGAGTGCGAGCGGCGCGGCGAGAATCGAGTCGCGGCAGAGGAAGTTGACCTTGATCTGCATCGGGTAGCCCATCCATCCAAAGATGTCGATGTTGTCCCAACCCTCTTTGTTGTCGCCGCGTGGCGGGTAGTAGTTGATCTGAACCTTGTGGAAGACATCGCCGTAGAGATCGGGGTTTTTCCTCGGCTCGAGGATGTCCTCGAGCACACCGAGTTTCGACTCTTCCTTGGTCTTGAAGTTCTCAGGTGCGTCGAGTACCTCGCCGTCGCGGTTGCCGAGGATGTTCGTGCTGTACCAACCCGAGAGACCGAGCTGACGTGCCTTCACCATCGGGGCGAGAACGGTCTTCATCAACGTTTGGCCGGTCTTGAAGTCCTTGCCCGAAATCGGGATGTTGCGCTCGGTGGCGAACTGGCGCAGGCACGGCATGTCGACCGCGAGGTTCGGCGAACCGTTTGCGAACGGAACTCCTTCGAGCAACGCGGCGTACGCATAGAGCATGGACGGAGCGATGCGTTCGTCGTTTGCATCGATGGCCTTTTCGAACGCCTCGATGGTGGCATGCACTTCGCACGGTTCGATGTAGACCTCGGTGCTGGCGCACCAGATCATGACGAGGCGGCTGACGCCCTTCTGGTCGCGGAAGCGGTTGATGTCCTCGCGGATGGCGTTCAACATGGCGCGCTTGCCGATTTCACCCATCGTGTGCTCGCCTGTCAGGTTGCGGGCGTACTTGCGCTCGAATGCGGCCTTCATCGGACGGATGTCACGCAGAACCTCGGAGATGGCCTCGATGTGCTTGCCCTGTTCCAGCACGCCGGCGCGCGAGGCAGCAACGTATGCGTCGTCGGGGAAAACGTCCCATGCGCCCCACACGATGTCCTCGAGCTTGGCGAGCGGCACGAAGTCCTTGATGAGGGGTGAACGGCCGTCGGTTCGCTTGCCGAGACGGATCGTGCCCATCTGGGTCATCGAACCGATGGGCAGTCCTTGGCCGCGCTTGGCCAGTTCGACGCCGGCGATGAGCGTGGTGGTGACGGCGCCGAGGCCGATGACGAGAACGCCGAGCTTGCCGTCTGCGGGGGCGATGGCTGCGGGCGATGGGGTGGTGGTCGACATGTGACAGGCCTCCTGGGGCTCAGGGTAGACAGGCTAGGGGAATGGCTCGGGGCCGCATGGTTCCCGCCCCTATCGTGTCCCGCATGCCCGCCGCCGCCGATCCCCTGGTTCTCGACGGCGTTGCCCTGCGTGACCTGATGGTGAAACAAATTGCAGCGCGCATGGCTGCTGCTCGACACCCCAATGTCTGCCTGGCCACCGTCCTTGTCGGAGACGACGCCCCGAGCCGCACCTACGTCCGCAACAAGCACAAGTTCGCCGCCGCAGCAGGCCTGAAGAGCAGGAACGAAGTTCTCCCCGCGACCGCTTCCCAAACGCAGGTCGAAGACCTTGTTGGTCGGTTAGCCGCCGACCCGGCTGTGCACGGCATCCTCGTTCAACAGCCTCTGCCAGCGCATCTAGACAACGACGCGGTGCTGCATCTCCTCCCTGCAGAGAAAGATGTGGACGGTTTGACCACGGGCTCGCTCGGACGTCTGGTACGCGGCGAACCCGGCCTCGTGCCATGCACGCCACTCGGCGTGTTGCGCCTGCTCGAGCACTACAAGATTCCCACCGCCGGCCGCCACGCGGTGATCGTTGGCCGTTCGGCTCTCGTCGGCACGCCGCTCGCGCTTCTGTTGTCGCGCAAGGGAGTCGACGCGACGGCAACGATCGCACACAGTCGTACGTCGAACCTTGCTGAACTGTGCAGATCGGCCGACATCATCGTTGGCGCGAGCGGTCAGGCACGCATGATCGGCGCCGAACACTGCAAGCCGGGTGCGACGCTCATCGACGTCGGCATCTCGCGTACCGAATCAGGCATCGTGGGTGACGTCGACTTCGACGCAGTGAAGGGCATCGCCGGGGCGGTCACGCCCATGCCGGGCGGAACGGGTCCGATGACAATTGCGTGTCTGCTCGAGAACACCGTCACCGCCGCCACGCTGCAATGCGTTGACCTCTGATCAGTCGAGACTTCCGACAAGTTTCTTGAGGGCTTGTTGTGATTCGTCATCCGCGTAGGCGCGCAGCTTTGCCAACGACTTGCGTCGAGCATTGCGTCTCACCTCGTCAATTGGACTCAGAATGATTCCGATGGAGATGATCGTGTCGGGCACGTTGCTATGGGAAAGGCGCCGACCGACCGACCACAATTCATTTGAGAACATAACGGCATCCTGGTGCCTGCCGATCACCGATTGAAGTTCCGCAACTGACTCGACGAATTTCTCCAGCTGTCGCGCGTGGAAGTGATCTCGCGTCATCTCGAGTGAGTAGCGCAGTTTCTTCAAGTCCTTTCGTGCTTGATGCAGAACTTCGTCGGGTGCCAAGTCGGAAAGTGAATTAGACACTGCGAGAACCCTCTTGTTGATTCGTCGAATCGCTTTGCGGACGACGTCTTCGGCCTCCGCCGACGTACGTGGTGCGGACGCGAGATTCCGAAGTTCATCAGCAAAAGTCTCGGCTTCCTCACCCCGCAAGAATTCACGAATGTTCCTGTACTCGGTCAGTCGGCTCTCATTCACGCGCGAGAGAACCGGACCAAGGTTGACGACGACCTCGGGATCGAGTCCAAACGTGATGTCCCTCCAGTGTTCAATGAACACGTCAAGGTTGCGGGCACGTCCGGTGAGATACGACAGGCGTGCTCCGGCGTGGCGAGCTTGGTTCAATTGTTCCGGTGCGTAGGAGTCCCTCGTCAACACCAGCAAGGATCGAGCAGACCGGATCGCGACACGAAACTCGTGCAACCTCTCGGGACCAGGTTCCGATACGAACGCCTGACGCCGACTCGCGACCAAATCGCCGAGGTCTGCACACAACTCACGCAGTTCCTCAATTGACAGCGGAACGCCCACTCCCCAATCATATTGAATGGAAGTGAACAAACCCTGAACGCACGGTATTCGAAAAATGATGTGCCGAGTCGGGTCAACTGCTCAGCAGCGTCTGCATGAGGCCCGTGAGGTGGCCGCGTGCATCCGCGCGCGTCAATCCATGTTGGAAGATGAACTGTTCCCACGTCTCGAACGACAAACAGACGTCGATGCGCAATGCCAGTCGGTCGTCGCCGGCAATCTCTCCGGAGAATGTCGCGGCAATCTGATCCCGCTGTGCCCGGTGCAGCCGGGTGAGATTCGCCCGAATGAACGACGAGGTGCGAGTCGACCGGTGTTTGTTTGCCGCGCGACGCAGTGGCGCGATGATGGCGTACATCTCGTCGCGCGCGGCTACCAATCGATCGATGCGCTCTCCGAGGGGCACGCTGGGGTCGACGGGCTCGAGGAACGGCCGAATGGCGAGTTCTTGTCGGGCAGCAACCTCGGCGTGAACTGCTTCGATGTCATCGAAGTGCTGGAAAACCGATCGCGTTGAAACCCCCGCACGTTCCGCGATCGCGCGGGCACTCGTATCGTCGAGACCCTCGCGAAGAATCGCGTACAACGCGTCGGCAATCGCAGTACGCGTGCGCACTCCACGTGCGGCGCGTCCGTCGATTCGACCCGACTCGTTCAGCTCAGGAGCGGCGGGCGATGAATTCATTGACGACGTTCGCGAGTTCTTCGCCCTTGTCTTCTTGAATGAAGTGGCCGGCACCGATGATTGTGGTGTGCGGTTGACCGGCGGTTCCCGGAATGAGCTTCTGGAAGTACCGATCGGAACCCGCGGTGATCGGATCACTGTCGCCGAATGCGGTGAGGAACGGCTTCTGCCATTCCATGAGCGCCTTCCAGGCAGTGCGATTCGGCTCCGCCGAGGGGTCGTCGGGTGTGGCGGGAACGAGCGTCGGAAAGATTCGTGCACCGGCCTTGAAAGAGTCGTCCGGGTAGGGGGCGTCGTAGGCCGCGACGTTGTGCGCGCCGATGGGTCGCGAGGCGCATCCACCCTGCACGATGTTGCCGACGTTGAAGTCGGGTGTCGTCTGGCTGTATTCGCGCCACGCAAGAAACGCCTTGCCCGGGTCGCGATCACCCGTCGGCAGGAACGTGTTCGCGGTGACGACGCGCGCGAAGCGTTCCGGGAATGCGGCGACGAGGCGCAGACCGATGAGCCCACCCCAGTCTTGGCACACGAGAGTGAGGTTGGTGAGGTTGTTCGCAACAAGCCAGTCGGACATCCACGTGACGTGGCGTTCGTACGTGTAGTCGGCCATTGCCGCGGGTTTGTCGCTGCGTCCGAACCCGACGAGGTCGGGAACAATGACGCGGTGACCGGCCCGCACGAAGACGGGGATCATCTTTCGGTAGAGGTACGCCCACGACGGCTCACCGTGCATGCATAAGACGACCTCGTTGGCATCGCGCGGGCCTTCGTCGACGTGGTGAATCCTCAAGGTCCCGCCGTCGCCGGAAGCGACCTCGGTGTACACGGGCGCGAACGGCCATTCGGCGAGGTCGGCGAAACGGGAATCGGGTGTGCGCAAGACGTCCATGAATTTGCACGGTAAGTGCAAAAACATCCCGGGTCAAGACCCGGTTGCGTCGAGGCTCGACCCGTGCCAGACTGGATCTCGTGACAAACGGATGCGCGCTTCGCCCTGAAATTCAGGTGGTAGTAGTTCAGTAGGCGAACGTCGCATATCACGTCGCCTGGGCTCCCTTCGGGGGGCCTTTTTTGTTGCCCGAATGACCCCGAAATCTTCAGTTTTTTTGCCGAAATCAACCGAAATCCATCCTGAGCCAATTGACTTAACCGAATTCCGAGGAGGAACCCATGAAAATCACCGGAGCCGAGGCCCTCATCAGGGCCCTCGAAATGGAGAAAGTCGACGTCATGTTCGGCTACCCGGGTGGCTGCATCCTGCCCGCCTACGACCCGCTGATTCAGTCGCCGATTCGCCACATTCTCGTGCGCCACGAACAGGGCGCCGGTCACATGGCCGAGGGCTATGCGCACGTCACGGGTCGACCCGGCGTCGCCATGGTGACCAGCGGTCCGGCGGCCACGAACCTTGTCACGCCTCTGTGTGACGCCTACATGGACTCCATCCCGATGGTCGCCATCACGGGACAGGTGCCGACCACGGCGATCGGCACCGACGCGTTCCAAGAATGCGACACCGTCGGCATCACGCGCAGCATCACCAAGCACAACGACCTCGTGATGTCGCCCGATGAGATTCCGCTCGCGGTTCGTCAGGCGTTTCACATCGCAACAACCGGGCGACCCGGTCCCGTGCTTCTCGATCTCCCGAAGGACGTGTTGCAGAACACGATGACTTGGCACTGGCCGACCGATGAAGAGGTTGCGGCCAGCCTTCCCGGCTACAAGCCCAATACCAAGGGCCACCCGCGGATGATCAAAGAAGCGGCGAAGATGATGCTCGCGGCCGAACGCCCCGTCCTGTACCTCGGTGGCGGCGTGTTGAAGGCGCGTGCCGCGGACTACGTGAAGCAGATCGCCGAGCTGTTGAACATCCCCGTCGTCACGACGTTGATGGCGCGCGGTGCATTCCCCGACAGCCACCCGCTCAATCTCGGCATGCCCGGCATGCACGGCACCGCCGCGGCAGTCACCGCGCTGCAGAAGAGCGATCTCTTGATCGCGTTGGGCGCACGCTTCGACGACCGTGTCACCGGCAAGGTTGCGACGTTCGCGCCCGAAGCCAAGATCATCCACGTCGACATTGATCCTGCCGAGCAGGGCAAGGTGCGCAAGCCCGACGTCCCGATCGTCGGCGACTGTCGACAGGTCACGAAAGAACTGGTGAAGGCTTTGCGCGAGATGCTCGATGGCGGCGAAAAGCAAGCCGACGTCGGTCCGTGGCGTAGCCGCGTGTCGGGTTGGCGCGAACAGTTCCCGCTCACCTACGAGCAGTCCGAACCAGGTGAAGCGTTGAAGCCGCAGTTCTGTCTCGAATTGCTGCGCGACAACGCACCGGAAGACACGATCCTCGTGTCGGGTGTCGGCCAGCACCAGATGTGGTCTAGCCAATACTGGCGCTTCGAAAAGCCCTACACCTGGGTCAACTCGGGTGGCCTCGGCACGATGGGTTTTTCGGTTCCCGCTGCCATCGGTGCCAAGGTCGGATGTCCCGACAAAACCGTGTGGGCGATCGACGGTGACGGCTGCTTCCAGATGACGGCGCAGGAACTCATTACCTCGACGCTGAGCAACATCCCGATCAAGGTTGGCATCCTCAACAACTCGTATCTCGGCATGGTTCGCCAGTGGCAGGAGATGTTCTACGGCGAGCGCTACAGCGAGGTCGACCTCGGTGGTGGAGTGCCCGACTTCGTGAAGTGGGCCGAAGCAATGGGTTGTGTCGGCATTCGTGTCGAGTCACCCGAAGAAGTCGAGCCCGCCATCGAGAAGGCAAATTCGATCAACGACCGCTCCGTCGTCGTCGACTTCCGCGTGGCAGAGGGCGAGAAGGTGTTCCCGATGGTGCCGGCCGGCGCCAGCAACGACGACATTCTCCTGCCCCCGTCGCAGACACCGAAGAGGGAGTTCCTCCGATGAGCAAGTCACGTCACCACATTCTTTCCGTCCTCGTGCAGAACAAGTCCGGCGTGCTCGCGCGCGTCGCAAGCCTGTTCGCGCGTCGCGGGTACAACATCTTCTCGCTGGCCGTGGCGCCGACGGAAGATCCCGAGCTCAGCCGTATCACCATTGTCGTCGACGTCGAAGAGACGCCGCTCGAACAAATCGTGAAGCAGTTGTTCAAGCTCATCGAAGTCGTCCGCATTTCCGAGCTCGACCCGACCCGTTCGGTCGAGCGCGAACTGCTTATTGCAACGGTTCGTGCCGGAGCCGAGGTGCGCGGACAACTCGTCGAACTCGCCAATATCTTCGATGCGAAGGTCGTTGCAGTGGGTGTCGACGCACTCACACTTTCTCTCGAAGGTTCGCCCGACAAGTTGGACGACTTCGAGGAACTCCTGCGTGGATACGGCATCGTTGAACTTCAACGCACCGGCCGTATTGCGCTTCCAAAACTCGATCGCGAAGCACGCGTGCGTGCAGTGAAAGGAAAGGCAAGCTGATGGCAGCAAAGATGTATTACGACGGAGATTGTGACGTCAACATCATCAAGGGTCGCAAGGTTGCGATCATCGGGTACGGCTCGCAAGGCCATGCCCATGCTCTCAACCTGAAGGAGAGCGGCGTGCCCGTGGTGGTTGGTTTGCGCGAGGGCTCGTCCTCGGCGGCCAAGGCACAAGCCGCCGGACTCACCGTGAAGAGCATCGCCGATGCGGCCAAGTGGGCCGACGTCATCATGATGACCATGCCCGACACCGAACAAAAAGCCACGTACACCGAGAGCATCAAGCGCTATATGAAGCCGGGCAAGGCACTCGCCTTCGCACACGGTTTCAACGTTCGCTTCAAGCGCATCAAGCCCCCGAAGGGCGTCGATGTCATCATGATCGCGCCGAAGGGCCCGGGTCACTTGGTGCGTCGCACGTACACCGAGGGCGGCGGCGTTCCGGCGCTCATCGCAGTCGAGCAAGACGCAACGGGTGGCGCCAAAGCGCTTGCGTTGTCGTATGCATCGGCGATCGGTGGCGGTCGCGCGGGCATCATCGAAACCACCTTCGCCGAGGAAACCGAAACCGACTTGTTCGGTGAGCAGGTCGTTCTCTGTGGTGGTCTCACCGAGCTCGTGCGTAATGGCTTCGAGACGCTCGTCGAGGCGGGCTACCAGCCCGAGATGGCGTACTTCGAGTGTCTGCACGAAGTGAAGCTCATCGTCGACCTCATGTACGAAGAGGGCATCGCGGGTATGCGGTACAGCATCTCCGACACGGCCGAATACGGTGACGTCACCCGCGGTCCGCGCATCATCACGCCGACCACGAAGAAGCAGATGCAAAAGATCCTGAAGGAGATCCAGTCCGGCAAGTTCGCCAAGGAATGGATCGCCGAAAGCGAAAGCGGCCGCGCGAAGTTCAACGCACTGCGTGCAGCCGGCGCATCGCACCAGATCGAGGAAGTCGGCAAGCGTCTGCGCGGCATGATGCCGTGGATCTCGGCCGGCAAGCAGAAGGTGTCCGAAGCCTCCGGTGGCTGACCACAGGGTTCTCGGTGTGAAAAGACCCGGAATACGGGTAAAAACACACCGAGATCCCTCAACGAGAAATCGAAGAGGCCCCGCCGTTTGGCGGGGCCTCTCCTTTTTGTTGTGCACCTGATAGGGGCAGGTGATCGTGATCCTCAGCAGCTCAGGCCGGGGATGCAGGGCTTGGGGATGGTGATCTGCGGGCTGGTGAGCTTCGAGAGGTCGAGGCCCGCGATCTTCGAGGCGAGGTTCGGCGTGCCGATGATCTGGGGGATGTTCACCCAGGTCGTGCCGCTCGTCGCTGCGGGAGCGGGAGCCTGCTCGGCGACGGGCTGGTTGACAGCCGGCTGTTCGGCAGGAACCGTCACGGCCGGAGCCTCGACGACTGCGGCTTCAGCGACTTGCTGCGCGGCAGCAACCGTCGTCTCGGGAGCGGGTGTCGCGGTCACTTCCTGGGTCGCGGCCGAACCGCCGGACACGAGACCGCCGGTGAGGGCCGGCGACTTCTTGCCTTTGGCCTTCTTGGCCACCGGGGTCTTGGTCGCAACTGCGGTGGACTCGCTCTTCGCCTCGGCAACCGGGGCTGCCTGAACTTCGGTGGCGAGCTCCTCGACCTGCGGTGCGGCTGCGATCTCCATGACCGGAGCCGGGATCTTCAGGACCGGAGTGTCGCTCTCGTTGTTTGAACCATTCCCGCGGCTGGCGACGAAGCCGGCCGTGAGGAAGAGGGCTGCTGCTGCGGCGCCCGCTGCGATTGCGATGCGCTTGGTGTTCTTGTTGTTGATCCGGTTGGTGTTCATTGTTTTCTCCTTTTGTGGTGGGCCCCTCGTGGGCTGTGTTGCCGTACAGAGCCGCCAGACCCCCACGCGCGGACACTTTTCTTCCGACTTTTTTCGGAAATTCTCAAACCCTTGAACTGCAAGGGTTTCTGGCCATGAACGAGCCGTTTCTCGGTGCGTGATGTCGCAAAAACCGAGTCAATTCACACCGAGAACCCTGAAACCTGAGTTGACGGGTCGGGAATTGGGGCGTAGCGTCCCACGCCATGACCAATGCTTCCTGGGGTTTTGAGACCCGCCAGATTCACGCCGGCCAGAGCCCCGACCCTGCCACGGGGTCACGCGCGGTGCCGATCTACCAGACCACCTCGTACCAGTTCCGCGATTCGACCCACGCGCAGAATCTCTTCGCTCTCGCCGAGATCGGCAACATCTACACCCGCATCATGAACCCCACGCAGGCCGTGCTCGAAGCGCGCGTCGCCGATCTCGAAGGTGCGGTCACCACCGCGGTCGGCCTTCCCGGTGCGCTCGTCGTCAGCTCGGGCCAGGCAGCCGAGACGCTGGCGATTCTCACTCTCGCCGAAGCCGGCAGCCACATCGTCGCGTCGCCGTCGTTGTACGGCGGCACCTACAACCTGTTGCACTACACGCTTCCGAAGATGGGAATCGAAGTGTCGTTCGTCGACGACCCGCACGACCTGCAGCAGTGGAAGAGCGCAGTGAAGCCGAACACCAAGGCGTTCTACGGAGAGGTGCTTGCCAACCCAAAGAACGACGTGTTCGACATCGAAGGCGTGTCGAAGGTTGCCCACGACGTCGGTGTGCCGTTGATCATCGACAACACCGTGCCGACGCCCTACGGCGTTCGCCCCCTCGAGTGGGGAGCCGACATCGTCGTTCACTCACTGACCAAGTTCATGGGTGGTCACGGCGCAAGCATCGCCGGCGCAATCGTCGACGGCGGCAAGTTCGACTTCTCGGCCAGCGGTCGTTTCCCGAACTTCACTGAACCCGATCCGTCCTACCACGGTCTTGCCTACTGGCCGGCGCTCGGTGCGGGCAGCTACATCATCAAGGCGCGCGTCCAGATGCTGCGCGACATCGGTGCAGCCGTCAGCCCGTTCAACGCATGGACGATCCTGCAGGGCATCGAGACGCTGTCGCTGCGCATGGAGCGTCACTGGTCGAACGCGGCAAAGGTTGCCGAGTACCTGAGCAAGCATCCGAAGGTCGAGAGCATCGCGTGGGCGGGTCTTCCGTCGAGCCCGTGGCACGAGCGTGCGAAGAAGTACTTCGAGGGTCGTGGCTTCGGTTCGATCATCGCATTCAACGTGAAGGGCGGCCGCGATGCGGGCCAGAAGTTTGCCGAGGCTCTCAAGCTCCACAGCCACGTGGCAAACATCGGCGACGTTCGCAGCCTCGTTATTCACCCCGCGTCGACAACCCACAGCCAGCTGACCGAAGCCGAGCAGGTCGCGTCGGGCGTGCAGCCCGGCATGGTCCGCTTGTCGGTGGGCCTCGAGACGATCGGCGACATCCTCGCCGACCTTGACGGCGGCTTCGCCGCGATCTAACCACGCATCAACTAACTTGGTCGCGTGAGCGACAGCATCGACACACGTACGGGTTGGATGCCCAACGACGTCTTGAACGACGTGCGTGACCGCGTTCCGCTCGTCTACGTCGATGCCGTCCCTGTGCGCGTCGATGAGGAAGGCAATGTCACCCACGTGGGGATGCTGCTGCGCCAGGCGGCCGACGGAACCATCAGTCGCATGGTGGTGTCGGGTCGTGTCTTGTTGAACGAACGCATCCGCGAAGCGCTCATCCGACACCTCGAAAAGGATCTGGGTCCGCTCGCATTGCCGCGCATTCCACCGGAACCCGCACCCTTCACGGTCGTCGAGTACTTCCAGGATCCGGCGGTCAGCGGCTTCCACGATCCGCGTCACCATGCGGTGTCGCTTGCCTACGTGGTGCCCGTGTCGGGGGAGTGCCAACCCACGCAGCAGGCACTCGAACTGACGTGGTTCACGCCAGCCGAAGCGGTGAGCGACCGCGTGCGCCGCGAGATGACGGGCGGCCACGACCGCCTCATCCGCCTCGCCTTGGCGTCAGTCGGCCAACTGCCCTAGCGGGCAGTGGCTATCAATCGGCCAACTGCCCTGAGTTGCGCCGGCGCCGGCGCACGATGCGCTTGTTGCCGGGGCGCAGATGCGGTGCTGGTGAGACCACGGTGGTCGATTCGTCGATGGGAATCTTGATGCCGTCTTTGTCGATGTCGATGGGTTCACCCGAGAACTCCGACACGGCCGCCGGCTGTTCCTTTGGTCGGCGACCGAGAACCTGGTCGATGGCAAGCATCCCGCCCGCAACGATGGCGCCGGCAAGGCCGTGCTTGCGGTGCGCACGCGCCACCATGCTCTCGCGCATCTCGGCGTTGCGGGCTTCGAGTCGCGCTGCATCTTCGTCGAAGTCGTCGTCGAACGTGTCGTCAATCGACTCGTCGACTTCGTCACGATCATGTTCCACGACTCGAGCGTACCCCTCATGTGACGACGGCATCCGTCGACGCGTCTAACATCTCGATATGCCAGAGGGGGATACCATCCATCGCGCAGCGGCAGCGCTGCGCACGGCGCTCGTCGGGCGCCAAATGGTTGGTTTCGACGCTCCTCGACTCACCGGTCCCGCACCGCGGGTGGGGCGAACCATCGAGTCGGTCGATGCACACGGCAAACACCTCGAGATCACGTGGGACGACGAAATCGTCCTGCACACGCACATGCGCATGACGGGTAGTTGGCATCTCTACCGTCGTGGCGAGAAGTGGCGCAAGCCGAGACGACTGGCACGTGTCGTCATCGAAACCGTCGAGTGGGTTGCGGTGTGTTTCAGCGCCCCGATTGTCGAGACGTACCGGTCCGACAGCTTCGTGCGTCATCCGAATTTCGGTCGACTCGGGCCCGATCTCTGCAAGGCCGACTATGACGTCGACGAATGCGTGCGTCGAATGATGTCGTATCCCGAGCCGACGAAATCGATCGCCGAAGTGATGCTGGATCAACACGTGGTGTGCGGTGTCGGGAACGTGTACCGCTGTGAAGTGTTGTGGGCATGCGAGGTCCACCCGCATGCCGAAGTTGGTACGTTGCCGCAGTCGGCCTGTGTCGAACTGGTGCGCACCGCTGCCGACATGCTTCAGGCAAATCTTCACCACACCGCCCGCATCACGACGGTGGGCACTCCCGGTGGCCTCGCGGTGTACGGACGCAACAACCAGCGCTGCGAACGGTGCCAGGGCATCATCGCAATCGAACAACACGGCCAACCACCGCGACTCTTGTATTGGTGCCCCGAGTGCCAAACGCGATGCCAACCGGCACCGAAGCGTGACGACTCGAACCCGCTGGCACGGATGACCGATCCGCACCCTGCCGGGGCGCAATTCGTGGCGAACTTGATCGACGAATACGGTCGGTTCAGCGACGTCGACGAACTCGAAGCCAGTTAACCGGCGTCGTTTGCCAGCAGCGCCTTCGAGGCGAGAACACGATCCACGCTGATGATCAACGCCACCCGGTCGGGTCGTTCTTTCGGCTGTTGGTAGCGCGAGGTGTAGCCCGCAACGGCGGCGGAAACCTCGGAAGGGTCGGTGGTGGCGCGAATGTCACCTTCGAGGGTGACCCAACGACCACCGTCGACTTGTGACACTGCGGCGCGTCCGCCGCGCCGGGCGTTCGCCACTTTCTGACACCCGTCGAAAGTGATGACGCGAACCTCGCCAGAGGCGGCATCGAAACTGAAGCCGACGGGAACCACGTGCGGACTGCCGTCGGCGCGCAACGTGGTCAGTGACGCGAGATGGCGTTCGGCAAGAAACGCGGCGAGTGCCGGCGAAACGTCAAACGGTCGTGATGGCATGGAGGATGTCCAGCTTTGCGGCGCGTCGTGCAGGGCCGATTGCGGCGATGATGCCGACGACGATCGATGCGATGAGGATCGTGACGATCGTGCCGAACGGTATCTGCAGTGTGTTCACGAAGGTTTCCGGCAGTGCAAGGGACACGGCGATGCCGAGAGGCACGCCGACCACGACACCGAGCGTGGCGCCGAACACCGAGACGATGATTGCTTCCCATCGCACCGATCGCTTGAGTTGTCGGCGCGTCATGCCAACCGCACGCAACAAGCCGAACTCGCGGGTGCGCTCGAAAACCGACAACGCCATCGTGTTGGCGATGCCGAGCACGGCAATTCCGATCGCGAAGATGAGCAACGAGTAGACGATGAAGAGCAATTGGTTGAGCTGGTCTTCGTTGCTCTTCTGGAATTCGACACGGTCCTGCACTTCGGCGCTGGGGAATTCCTCGGCAACACGTTCGACCGCCGCACGTGCGGCGTCGGGGTCGACGCCCTCGGCGATCTTCGCGCCGATGAAGAAGTCGAGTGGGGGAGCACTTGACGCTGCGGTCAAGGTGTCGAGGCTGACGAGCCAGTTGCCGACGATCGATGAATCGGCGTAGATCGCACCGATGGTGAGAGTCGAGACCTTGCCGTTCTGCCACGTCATATCGATTGTGTCTCCGACCGAAACACCGAGGTCGCGGGCCGGGTCCTTGTGCAAAAGCACGGCTCCCTGGCCGATCGAGGCAAAGTCACCGCTTTGGATGTCGGCGTCGACCAATTCACCCATCGAGGGGTCGACGGCTCCGATCGACTTGGACTCGCCGGCGACTTGGGCGTTGGTGGCGCGGAACGGTGAGACGGCCGACAGCTCCGGCAGGGCGGCCAGCTTGTCGGCAAAGGCCGAGGGCACACCCTGGAAGTCCTGGTTGCTGACATAAAAGTCGGCGGTGATCGAGGTACCGAGTGCCTTGCGCAGGCTCGCCTGTACCGATGCCGCGACAACGGCAATCGTGCTGACGAGCGCAAGGCCGATCATCAGAGCGGAAGCAGTCGACGCCGTGCGACGGGGTTGGCGTTGTGCGTTGCGACTGGCGATCCGGCCCGGGGTCTTGCGGTTCATCGACCGACCGGGAATCGGCAGAAGGTTGCTGACGATGCGGCTCACCGGTGCTGCCACCGATTGCGAGAGGCTTGCCACGCCGAGGAAGATGAGGACCGCGCCGATCGCGCCACCGAGCAGGATTCCCGGGGTACCGCCGGGCTGCACGAACAAGCCCACGACGAACATGACCACACCGACCACAAGTGTCGTCGTCGCCACAACGAGGCGCTTGTTGCGCTGCAGGCTCGAGAAGCCGACCTCGGGTCGCATGGCCGCAACCGGGGGAATGCGTCCGGCGCGGGCAGCGGGTACGAAGGCGGCGACGAGCGTGACACCGACGCCGACCACCAGCGACACCGCGATGGTGCGGGCCGAGATGACGGTCGAGGCCGAGGGGAACGCGGCGCCGGTGGCATTGAAGAGCGCCGTGATTCCTTTGGAGACAAGGACGCCACCGGCGATGCCGAGCGCGGTGGCCAGGAGACCGATGATCCCCGACTCTCCGAGAATCATCAGGCGGATCTGGCGGATGTCGGCGCCGATTGCACGCAGGAGGGCGAGTTCGCGCAGTCGTTGGCTGACGATGATGGCGAAGGTGTTGAAGATGAGGAAGGCGCTAACGAAAAGCGAGATGGCCGCGAAGCCGAGCAACACCTTGCCGAAAATGTCGATGATGTCGTTGATCGCCCCGGCAGTTTCCTCGGCCGATTGATCACCCGTGATCACCTCGTACGGCGACGAGTCGTCGTTGGCACCGATGGCGGCTGCAACCGCGGCTTGAACGTCGTCGCGCGAGGCTCCGTCGGCGATGCCCATGTAGATCGAATCGACGAGACCGTTCACGCCCAGGAATTGATCGGCGGTTGCGGGATCGAACGCACTGACGCTGGCGCCGCCTCCACCTTCGGTGGACTTGGTTCCCGTCAGACCGACGAGGGTGAAGTCGCCACTGCCGTTCGGGCCCACGATGGGAACCGTTTCACCGATCTCGTATCCGGCGCGCTCGGCCGACTTCTTGTCGATTGCGACTTCGCCCGGGCCGCGTGCCTCGCGGCCTTCGAGCACGAGTCGACCGTCGAGACCGTCGCTTCCGTACCACGCAATTCCGAACGACGGTCCCGAAGTCTGCAGCGGCTTGCCGTTCTTCTTGATGATGGTTGCTTGTCGCAGGATGTTGACCTCGACCCGGTCGACTCCCGGGACCGCGCCGATCGCGGCGACCAGCGAGTCGGGAACCGGGTCACGTTGCGCCGTGGCCTCGTCTCCAAAGGCGATACGTGAGCGCACTTCAAGGTCGACGTCACCCTGCAACTCGTCGAAGAGACCGTTGATGGCACCCTTCACGCTGTCCGTCAGCATGAACGCACCCGACACGAAGGCGACACCGAGCACGATTGCAAAGGCGGTGAGAAGCACACGGAACTTGCGGGCGAGCACGCCGCGAATCGTGAGTCGAAGAACGGGGGAAGCCATCGGTGTCAGGCCAGGCGCTTCATGCGGTCGAGCACGCGCTCGGCCGTCGGCTCGTCGATTTCGTCGACGACCTTTCCGTCGGCGAGAAAGATCACGCGATCGGCGTACGACGCGGCGTTCGGGTCGTGGGTGACCATGACGATGGTTTGACCGAACTCCTTGACCGCGCGGCGCATGAATCCGAGGACGTCGGAACTGGACTTGCTGTCGAGGTTGCCCGTGGGCTCGTCGGCGAAGATGATTTTCGGCTTGCTGGCCAGTGCCCGTGCAACCGCGACGCGCTGCTGCTGGCCGCCCGACAATTCGGCGGGCTTGTGGTCGAGTCGGTCGCGCAGGCCGACTGCGTCGATGACCCTGTCGACCCACGCGGCATCGGGTTCCACGTCGCCGAGGTCGAGTGGAAGTTCAATGTTTTCGCGGGCACTGAGGGTGGGAATGAGATTGAAAGCCTGGAACACGAATCCGACCTGCTCGCGGCGCAAATGGGTGAGCTGGCGTTCGTTCAACGACGACAAGTCGACGTCGCCGATGAATGCCTTGCCCGACGAGAGCGAGTCGAGCCCAGCGAGGCAGTGCATCAGCGTCGACTTGCCCGAACCGCTGGGGCCCATGATCGCGGTGAACTCGCCCGAACGGAACTCGACGGTGACTCCGTCGAGGGCGCGCACCTCGCTGTCGCCCTTGCCGTAGATCTTCGAGGCATCGACGGAACTTGCTGCTGCCGTGTGGACCTGGGGGGTCGGTGTCGTTGAGTTCACTAGGCTTTTCTACAAGAGGAAAGAAGGGGGTGCAACGTGGGAGTTGATCCGTCGGCGAATACGCATCTGTATCCGTACTTGACATCTCTCGGCGACAAGGTCGTCGCTGCGTGCCCCGGCCGCACCTCAGACGTGATTGCGCATGCAATTCGTGGTGCGCTCGGCCTTTCTCGTCCCGAGATTTTCGCTCTCACCGCTGCGGAATCAGTTGTTCACTTGATCGCCGAGCAATTCGTCATCGACGTCCATGGCGTCTCCGACGAGCAGTTTTCAACTCTGAAGAATCACTACGACGAGCCACAGATCGTCGCCATGCTCTTTCGCATGGCGCTGACCGATGGGCTCGGAAAATTGGAGAAGGTGGCCTGATGTCGACGACACCGAGACTCGCCCCGCTCGACCCCACCGCACGTTCGGTGTTCGGCTCGATCCTTGCCCATCAGCCGGGCCTCGCGGCGGCGTTCGGCGAGTTGTACGCGGAGTTCTGGAACCGGGGCGTGCTCGACCACGCAACCAAGGAAACTTCGCGCATGCGCAACGCCCGCATCACGGACTGTGGCTATTGACGCAACGTCCGCTTCACGGTCGTGGAGCAACGCAACCTGACTGAAGGTGAAGTCGAGCTCATCGACGACGGCTACGAAGCGTCACAGCTTGGTGAGCGCGCGAAACTCGCCATTGCCTTTGCCGACGCTTTCCTCGGCGCCCAGGGACCGCTCGAAGCGGACCTGCAGCAACGCATCGATGCCGAATTCAGCGCGGCCGAACTTGCCGAGCTCGGCATCGGACTCGCGCTGTTCCACGGCTTCAGCAAGATGCTCATCGTCTCGGGCTGCGAACCCGAGGACATGCCGACGACCGTGCTGTCGGCGCCGGGCAGCAAGCCCGCCTGAGCGGGATCACCAACCGTCGTAGTGGACGACGTCTGCGACGTCCTTGCGTGACACGGGGCCGGTCGGCCCGTCGGGATATCCCAAGGGAATCGTCGTGCCGATGAAGACGTCGTCGGGGATACGGAGGATGCGGCGGATGTCGGCTTCGAACACGCCGTGCAACGTGGTGAAGGCCGCGCCGAGACCGACGGCGCGGGCTGCAACGACGAGGTTCTGGCTGGCTGCGTAGACGGCCGAGTACATGAACGTTTCGCGCGGTGCACCGGGCGGGTACACGTTGTGGCCGCAGACGAAGATGATGCACGGGAAGTTGCCCATGTTCTCGCCAAGGTTGCGTGCGCCGACGAGCGTGCGGCGGTCGACGGCATTGTCGGGCACGGGCATTGCGGCCACGCGATCGGCGAACGGCTTGAAGAGATCACCCAGCTGTTTGCGAACCGCGGCATCGGTGACGACGACGAAGTCCCAGCACTGCATGTTGTTGGGACTGCTCGCGCGGGTGGCGGCCCACAGCACCTTGTCGATCAGTTCCTGGGGCACCGGGTCGGGCTTGAAGAAGCGCATGGCGCGCGCGGTTCCCATTGCTTCGAAGACGTCCATGCCCCCTATCGTGACACTTCCGGAGCGGTGCGATGACAAGCGCGGAGACGACAACGAGATGGACACTTTCGAGACCGGTTTGATCGTCGGGCGGTTTCACCCGCCGCATCTCGGCCATTCGTGGTTCATCGACGAGGCCGCCCGCCGCTGCCGCAGGCTCGTGGTGTTCGTGAACACCCGCGAGGGCGAGACGGTTCCCGGCGGCCTGCGGGCCGGCTGGCTGGCCGGTCTTCATCCCGGTGTCACCGTGCGCGAGGTGGCCCACAACCTCGACACCGACTGGAACGACGACGACTTGTGGGCGAAGTGGATCGCGCTCTTCCGCGGACATTGGCCCCATGCAACGGGGCCGCATGCCGTTTTTTCGTCCGACTCATACGTGGCGGAATTGGCGCGGCGACTCGGCGCCGAGGCGGTCGTCGTCGACGAACCACGCGTCAACGTGCCGATCAGCGCAACTCAGATACGCAACGACCCACTCGGCAACCTCGGGATGTTGGCGCCCGTGGTGCGCGAGTGGGTCGAAAAAAATCACCGGCTCTTCGGCCGCTGAGCGCTACTTCTTGTTCGGCTGCGGGAGCACCCGCAGGTAGGGCTTGATCGCCTTCCAGCCACCGGGGAAGAGAGTCTTTGCCTCTTCGTCGGTGACGGCCGCGCCGATGATGACGTCGTCACCGTCTTTCCAGTTCGCCGGGGTTGCCACTTTGTAGTTGGCGGTCAACTGCAGCGAGTCGATGACGCGCAGCACTTCGTCGAAGTTGCGGCCCGTCGACGCGGGGTAGGTGATGGTGAGCTTGACCTTCTTGTCGGGGCCGATGACGAACACCGATCGCACCGTCAGCGTGTCGTTCGCGTTCGGATGGATCATGTCGTACAGGTCGCTGACCTTGCGGTCGGGGTCGCCGATCATGGGGAAGTTCACGGGTGTGCCCTGTGTTTCTCCGATGTCGCCTTCCCACTTCAGGTGCGAATCGACGGGATCGACCGACAGACCGATCACCTTCACGTTGCGCTTGTCGAACTCGGGCTTGATCTTTGCGACGTAGCCAAGTTCGGTGGTGCACACCGGGGTGAAGTCTTTCGGATGGGAAAAGAGAACGCCCCACGAGTTCCCCAGCCACTCATGGAAGGTAATCGTTCCCTGCGTGGTCTCTGCGGTGAAGTCGGGTGCGGTGTCGCCAAGTCGTAGTGCCATGGAAAGCAGGCTAATTGCGATTGGACGAAACCCGACAACTTCGGTCGGGATTTCTCTCCCAAAGACTTGACATCGTCAACACAATTGTAGACACTGTCAAGTATGAACATCTCTGATCCACGGGTTCATGCCCGCCGCTGGGCGATTCTCGCCGTCCTGTGTCTGTCGCTCTTCATGGTCGTCGTCGACAACCTGATCGTGAACGTCGCCCTACCCACGCTGTCGCGCGAGCTGAATGCCGGCACGTCGGCGCTGCAATGGATCGTCGACTCGTACAGCCTCGTCTTTGCCGGCCTGCTGCTTGCAGGCGGAGGACTGGGCGATCGATTCGGTCGCAAGGGTGCCTTGCAGGTTGGCCTCGTGCTGTTCGCCGCCTGTTCGACGATGGCTGCGTTTGCCAACAGCACTTCGTCGCTCATCTTCTGGCGCGGCGCGATGGGAATCGGTGCCGCGCTCGTCTTTCCCGCGACGCTTGCCATCATCACCAACGTTTTCACCGATCCGGTCGAACGAGCCAAGGCGATCGGCGTGTGGTCGGCGGTCTCGGGTGCAGCGGTTGCCTTCGGGCCCGTCGCCGGTGGACTTTTGCTCGAGCACTTCTGGTGGGGCTCGGTCTTCCTCATCAACGTACCGATCGTCGCGATTGCGCTCGCGCTCGGCTATCGACTCGTACCGACGTCGAAAGATCCTTCGGGACACAACATCGAACCACTTGGATTCGTTCTCTCCATTGCGATGATCGGACTCCTCGTCTTCACCGTCATCGAGGGCCCGCACCGCGGGTGGGGATCGGCGGCAACCCTCGTCAGTTTTGCCCTGGCAGCGGCGTTGCTTGCGATGTTCATCGCGTGGGAACTTCGCGTTCCCAATCCGTTGCTCGACGTCCGCACGTTCCGCAATGCGCGGTTCAGCGCGGGTTCGTCGGCGATCTTCATCGCTTTCTTCGCCCTCTTCGGCTTCACGTTCCTCGTCACGCAGTACTTCCAGTACGTGCGCGGTTACTCGACGCTCAGCTCGGGACTTCACACCCTGCCGTTCGCGGTCGGTGCCGGTGTCACCGCACCCTCGGCGGCCCGCCTGGCACTGAAGTTCGGAACGAAGCGGGTTGTCACCTGGGGTCTGTTGTCGATGGCGATCGGACTCTTCATCGCGTCGCAGCTCTCCCCGGCATCCAGTTATTGGGGCGTCATCGTCCCGTCGATGCTCTTCCTCGCATCGGGTCTTGCGTGCGTCACGTCACCTTCGACCGAGGCCGTCATGGGTTCGGTGTCGCGTGAGAAGGCGGGTGTGGCATCGGCCGTCAACGACACCGCCCGCGAAGTGGGCGGAACTCTCGGTGTCGCCGTCGTCGGCAGCGTCTTTGCCTCGCTCTACGGACCAAGGATCATCGACAACCTCGCGGGCATGCCGATTCCGAAGGAAGGCCTCGACGCTGCGGAAAGCTCGATGGCCGGCGCACTCGTGGTGGCCGAACGCGCCCCGGCAGCGGGCCAGGGGATGATCGTCGACGCCGCCCGCGACGCGTTCATGCACGGCTGGACGACGGCATGTCTCGTTGCTGCAGCGGTTGCCGTGGTCGGTTCGTTCGTGGCACTTGCGTTCCTGCCGAATCGGGGCACCACCCCGGCTGACGTCAGCGCAGCGGCCTGACATCGGTTGTACGCGCGGTGTGTTCAGGCGAGCTTCAGGAACATCTTCTGAACGTCGTCGATCGAGTAGCCCTCACGTTTCGAGCGCTCGGGATTCCCCAAGCACCACGTCAGTCCCGCTGCGACCAGGTTGAAGCCCACTTGTTCGAGGGCCTTGCCGGCAG
>JAGWWV010000063.1 GCA_018970175.1 Acidobacteriota bacterium | reverse complement strand
AACCGTCAGAGAGACGTCGTGGAGGATGCTGCGGCCGTCGAAGTCGACGGAGACCGACCGAAGCCTGAGGCCCGACCCGTTCATCGACGTTCCTCTGCGGTGGCAAGGTCGACGAAACCGACGAGGCAGAGACACAAGAGACCCAGCACCACGGCAACGACGAACGCCTGTGCCTGGACCACGTCACCGGGTCGTCCGAGCAAACGTCCGATCGTCATCGTGAGGGTTTCGTTCCCGCGCCGCGACAACAGACTCGAGGCCCCGAATTCCCCGAGGGACACGAGGGCCGCGAGCGTTGTTGCGGCGCCGATCGGCTGACGCAGAAGTGCGAGATCGATCGTCGTGAAGACTCGCGCCGGCGACGCGCCCAATGTCGCCGCCGCGCCACGCAGATCATCGGGAATCTGACGCATCGACGACGCAACGCCGCGCGACACCAGCGGCAGTGCGACAACCGCATGGGCAACCGGCAACAGCCACCATGCGCCGCGCCAGTCGAACGGCTCGTTGCGGAAGGCGAGGATGAACCCGAGACCCACGACGACTGCCGACACCACGACGGGTATCACCTCGCATGCGGTGGCAAGAAACGCAGCTCCACGCGACCGGGCGTACACCTGGACCAGGGCGATGATGTAACCGACGCCAAGTGCAAGCACCGACGCCGTGGCAGCGGTGCTCACCGACGACACCACGGCCGGGACGATGTCGAGGGTCCGTGAGTTTCCGTTGAAAGCACCGCGCCACGCCGCAGTCGACCACCGGTCGCCCACCGTGAGTGACCGCACGGCCAGGCCGACGAGCGGAACTGCAAACACGACGAAGATCGCACACGCACCGGTCACAACCGCGATGCGGTGCGGTCGGCGCAACGTGCGAAGTTTGAGCGGTCGACCCGGCAGCGAGTGGAAGGACGCACCGCGCGACGTGAGAGCCAACACCGCGGCGACGATGACGATCTGTGCAACCGCAAGAGCGGACGCCGCGCGCATGTCGCCCGCAAGAACGGCAAAACGGTAGATCTCGGTTTCCACGACGGGCCGTGTCGGTCCGGCAAGAACGCGCGCCGCACCGTAGGTGGAAAAGCAGTACATGAACACGAGACCGGCGGCCGCAGCGATGCTGCCGCGGACGAGCGGCCAGGTCACCGTGGTGGCACGCGCGACGGGGCCGGCACCCAGTGTCGACGCCGCTTCGTCGTAGGTGACGGGCTGTGATTCCCATCGTGCGCCAACGATGCGCACGACGACGGCCACGTTCAAGAACACGTGCGCCACGACGAGCGGCAACGCACCTCTGCTCAGGTCCCCCGGCAACAGTGCGCGGAAGGCAAGTCCCACCACCAACGTGGGCAGCACGAAGGGCACCAGGGTGAGTGCGCGAACGACGCGTCGGCCGGTGAAGTCGTGCCGGGCAAGAACCCAGGTTGCGGGCAGGCCGATGGCGAGCGTCACGAGCGTGCTGAGCGCCGCCTGCCACGTGGTGAACCACACGGTCGCGCGCAGCCCGTCGTCGGTGAGAACGGCGGTGACGTCGAAACCGCGTCGTAGCGTCGCCAGTGCCGGCCACACGGTGAACACGGCGACGAACGCAACCGGCACGACCACCAACCGTCGTGCGGTGCGAACGTACGGTGCCGTCATCACAGCGCGGCTGCCCGCCACTCCTCGAGCCATGTCGTGCGGTTCGCCTCGATTTGCGCCGGGTCCATCGTCAACGGTGCATCCGGGGTGGCGGCGAAGTCGGTGAACACCTTCGGCAGTTCGACGGTGGTGTTCGCAGGATTGACAAAGAGCGTCAGGGGAAGGTCGGCCTGGAAGACCGGACCGGAGAGATAGTCGACCAGCTTCGCCGCCGCATCCTTGTTCTTCGTGCCGCGCAGGATCCCGGCGAACTCAACCTGCCGGAAACACGTGGACTCGACGACGGCCGTGGGCGGTGCATCGACCGGCGGATCGGAGTACACCACCTCGGCGGGCGGACTCGATGCATAGCTGACGACGAGCGGGCGACTTCCCTTGCCCGATGAACCGGAGAACTCGACGGTGTACGCCTCGGTCCATCCGTCGACGACCTTCACGTCGTTGTCACGCAGCGACGTCCAGTAGTCCTGCCAGCCGTTTTCGCCGAAGCGCGCGATGGTTGCGAGAAGGAACGCAAGACCGGGTGACGACGTGTTCGGGTTTTGGACGACGAGAAGTCCCTTGTAGTCGGGTTTCGCCAGATCCTCAAGCGAGACCGGAGGAGCCAGCTTCTTTTCGTCGAACCAGGATTTGTCGTAGTTCACGCACACGTCGCCCGTGTCGACCGGTGTGAGAAGGTCGTCGTTCACCAGTGCGACCGCGGCGGGGTCCAGATCGTCGATGTGCGTCGAGCGGTGCGGCACGAAGACGTCGGCGTCGAGCGCACGTGACATCAACGTGTTGTCGACACCCCACAGCACGTCTCCTTCGGGTTCACCCGCGGTGAGGACCGCTTTGGCGACGAGTTCCCCGCCATCTCCACCGGTCACCACCTCCACCTCGATACCCGTCTCGTTCGTGAACGCATCGAAGATTCCCTCGGACGGGGTGAACGAGTCGTAGGCGAGGAGGGTGAGGGACCGCGGTGACGAATCGGAGTCCCCGCCGCATGCACCGAGAGCGAACGCGGCAATGAACAAAGTGATGGCGATGGACCGTCGCTTCATTTCATGTCTCCTTCAATTGGGGTTGGTGGGCGAGTGGTTGCACGACGATCAAAGTTCCACGGTCGAGCGAGACCTCGGCACTCGGCGCAACCATTTCGTTGCTCACACCGCGGCTCACCCACGGTGCGAGATCCTCGTGTGAAAGGTTCCAACGGAAGCCGACCGTGGTGACGCCGTGTGCCATGCCGTTCATCGCGTGCAGTGCGGCAAGGTGGGAACCGCGCAGCGGAATCGTGCGCGTGTCGGCTCCGTGCATGACCGTGACGTGGGCGGTGCCGATGATTGCTTCGATCGAAACCACCGACAGTGTCGGGTTCGCGAGTGCGGCCAGAAGACCATGTGCATGGTCGAGGCGACCACCGCCCGGGCTCAACACGGTCGCGTGCCGTGCACCGATGGTAACCAGATGGGCGAGAGCGAGCTCGGTGTCGGTGAGGTCTTTGTTGGTCGGCGACTGGATCACCGCGACGTCCAGCTCGCGCACGCGCGCAAGGCCACCTGCCGACACCGAATCGAGGTCACCGATGACGACGTCGGGAACCAGGCCGAGCGCGAAGGCGGAGTCGACGCCCGAGTCGGCTGCGACAACCAGGTCGAAGGCGCCGAGCTGCGGGGCGACGCGCACGACCGAGCCTCCGGTGATCACGAGAACTCGCTTGTCGACAGTGTCGCCTTGCATCGGATCCCTCCGCCGGCATTACCCGGATCAGGTTCTCGGGTCGGTGGCGGCGGCCACCCTCTCAGCCCGTCGGTCCGGCGAGCTCCCCGTGTGTTGTTGACGTCAGGCTACCGCCGGCTGCCGCCGTGAGCGATGTCGGGCTCGATGAAGATGAATCGGGCCTTGTCGTACACCAGGCGCACGTCGGCCTCGACCGAATCAATGGCGGCCGAGAGGGTGACGAAGTCGATGTCGCGGTCGAATTCCACCTTGGCGGCAACGAGAACCTCGTCGGGACCCAGGTGTTCGGTACGCACGTAAATGACCGACACCACGGTGGGGTGTTGCATCATCGTGGTCAGGATCAGTTGCTCGTCGTCGGGCGAGGCGGATTCTCCGATGAGCAGGCTCTTCATCTCGATCGCAAGGACGATCGCGATGACAACGAGAAGAACGCCGATCGCAACCGAACCGACGGCATCCCAACGTGCATTGCCCGTGTAGTGACCCATGACAACGCCGAAGAGCGCGAGGAAGAGACCGATCTCGGCTCCGACGTCTTCCAGTAACACCACGGGCAGTTCCGGTTGTTTGGCTGTTCGGATGAAGCGCCACCACGACATCGACTTTGGTTTCACGTGGCGTGCCTCGCGCACGGCGGTCGACAACGACACGGTTTCGAGTGCGATCGCCACGAGGAGGATCGCGATCGCGATCGCGAAGCCCTCGGTCTCGTGAGGATGGCGCAACTTCTGGACGCCCTCATAGAGGGCAAAGAGTCCACCCATACTGAACAGCACGAGAGCCACGACGAACGCCCAGAAGTAGCGCTCGCGACCATGTCCGAAAGGACGTGAGGAGGACGGTCGACGTTTCGCGCGGCTTCCACCGAGCAGCAGCAACGCCTGATTTCCGGTGTCGGCGAGTGAGTGTGCCGATTCGGCGAGCAGTGACGCCGATGCCGTGAGAAGAAACCCGACGAACTTCGCGATGGCAATGCCGAGGTTGGCGAGAAAGGCTGCGATGATCGCCTTTCGGCTGCCGTCTTGCACGCGGTTATCTTTGCACGCATGGGACTTCTCGACGGGCGTGTTGCGTTGGTGACTGGTGGCGGGCGCGGAATCGGCGCCGGCATCAGTCGGCGGCTTGCTGCCGAGGGCGCGGCGATCGCCATCAACTATTCCCGGGGTCATGACGAGGCCGATGCGGTATGCCGTGACATCGTCGCCGCGGGAGGCGTTGCCCGTACCTACCAAGCATCGGTCGCCGACTACGACGCATGTCGCGCGATGGTCGCACAGGTCGTTGCCGACTTCGGTTTCGTCGACATTCTCGTGAACAACGCGGGCATCGCCTCGAAGGGCAGGGCGGTGGCCGACACCGATGCCGCAGAGGTGGAAAAACTGCTTGCGGTTCATGCGATCGGCGGCCATCAACTGGCCGCGGCCGTGTTGCCCTCAATGCGCACCCGGGAACGAGGCGACATCGTTTTCGTGTCGTCGGTCGCCACGTCGCACTATTCCGCCAAGGGAGCGCCATACAACATGGGCAAGGCGGCGATGGAAGCGCTCGCCTACACGCTCGCCAAGGAGGAACGCCACAACAACATCCATGTCAACATCGCCGCACCCGGACTTGTGGAAACCGACATGGGGGTGCGTCTTGCGCGGTCGATGAACGGCAAGCGCGAGATGGACGACCTGCGCGAACTCGATGCCAGGTCCCCGTTCGGCCGCGTGTGCCAGCCGAACGATGTGGCCGAAGTCATTCTCTGGTTCTGCTCGGCAGGCTCGGGCTACGTCACCGGCCAGCGCATCGAATGTGACGGTGGCGGTGCCATCTCCAGTTATTGACGACGGGTCCTTGACGACGCAGATACCCTGAGGCGCGTGACGACACCCCCCAGTCCGCTCGCAGGATCCACCGTTCCCACCAGTCCGTTCGCCGAGGGTGGAAACACCGCCGACAACGCTCTCGTCGATGTCACGCCCACCGCGGTGGTGAAGCTGAAAGAGCTTCGCGACATGGAACCCGAAACCACACAGTTGGGTCTTCGCGTCGAAATCATCAGCGCACCCGGCGAAGACTTCCGCTACGACCTCTCGTTCGAAAAGGTCACCACCGCGGCCTTCACCGACGAGGTGCGCACCGTCGATGGCCTGAAGATCATCGTCCCTGCCAACAGCATCGAACTGCTCACCGGTTCGATCCTCGACTACAACGACACGCAGGGTCTCATCATCCGCAACCCGAACAAGCCGCTTGCCCCGTCGGTCGATGGTCTGGTCAGCGACGACGCGATGTCGGTGTCGATCAACGACGTGCTGCGTTCGGAAGTCAACCCTGCGCTCGCCGCGCACGGTGGCTTCGTCACCTTCGTCGGCCACGACGGCGAGGGCACCGCGTATCTCACGATGGGCGGCGGCTGCCACGGCTGCTCGATGAGCCGCATGACCATGCTCGAGGGCGTCCAGACGACCCTCGTCGAAAAGGTCCCCGGCGTGTTGAAGGTCCGCGACCTGACCGACCACGCCAACGGCGAAAACCCCTACTACTCGTAGTCTCGCGGTCGCGACCGCGCTGGATTCGGCAATGTCGTTGTGGGTTATTGTCCCCACATGACCGGAATCGTCGCTTACGGGTCCTACATCCCTTACTGGCGCCTGCAGCGCGGTGTCATCACCAAGTCGCTCGGCGCGGGTGGTGGCAAGGGCGAACGTGCCGTTGCCAGTTTCGACGAGGACACCACCTCGATGGGTGTCGAGGCCGGTCGCATCGCGCTGCGCAACGCGGCGGCGAACTGGGTGCCCAACTCACTGTGGTTCGCAACCACCGACCCTGCGTATCTCGACAAGACGAACGCGAACACCATCCATGCAGCTCTCAGTCTTCCCGGGTCGACCAACGCGTTCGACACGGTTGGTTCGGTGCGCAGTGGAGTGGCCGCGATGATGGGCGCCAGCTTCGACAACGCGATGGCAATCGTTTCCGACATCCGCACCGGTCTTCCCGGAGGCGCCGACGAGGCGGCCGGCGGTGACGCGGCAGCGGCATTCTGTTTCGGCAACGACGGAGTGATCGCCGAGATCATCGGCGGAGCGGCCGCGACTGCCGAGTTCACCGACAGGTGGCGACAGCCGGGCGAACCCGCGAGCAAACAGTGGGAAGAGCGATTCGGCGAACATGCATACGCGCCACTCGTCGACAACGCGTTCAGCGACGCACTGAAAGCGGCGAACCTCGCACCGGGCGACATCACGCACGCGATCTTCGCCGGGCTGCACACCCGCGCGGTGAAGGCCGCGGTGAAGGCGTGCGGTGTGGCAGCGGAATCGGTCGCCGACGATTTGTCGGCGAGCATCGGCAACGCGGGAACCGCACAGTGGGCCGTGATCCTTGCCGACGTTCTCGACCGTGCCGAACCCGGTCAGGTCATCGCCCTCGTGTTGCTGGCGGACGGCGTGAACGTGTGGCTTTTGCGCACCACCGACGCCGTCACAAAATACCGCGCGCGCCAGGATGCGGCATTGACCGTTCGTGGACAGATTGCGGCCGGGCGCAACGACCTCACCTACACGCAGTTCCTCACGTGGCGCGGTTTTCTGCACCGCGAACCGCCGCGACGCCCCGAACCCGATCGCCCTGCCGGCCCGCCGAGCCTGCGCGCGCAGGCATGGAAGTACGGTCTGTACGGAAGCCGCGACGAGAGCGGCTTCGTCTACTTGCCGCCAGCGCGCGTCAGCATGAAGTCGGGCAGCATCGACCAGATGGAGATGGTGCGCATGGCCGACGTGCAGGCCACCATCGCCACTTACACCGTCGACCGGTTGGCCTACAGCATGAGCCCGCCGGTTGTTGCCGCCGTCATCGACTTCGACGGCGGTGGTCGGTTCCAGTGCGAACTCACCGACGTCGACCCGGCAACGGTGAAGATCGGCGACCGCGTCGAGATGACCTTCCGGCGTCTCTACACGGTCGACGGCATCCACAACTATTTCTGGAAAGCGAAGCCCGTCAGGGCGTAGCGCATAGACACAGCGAAGCCCGTCAGGGCGTAACGCATAGACACAGCGAAGCCCGTCAAGGGCGCATAGATACGGAGGAGAGATGGCAAGTCACGGAATTCGCGACAAGGTGGCGATTATCGGCATGGGCTGCACTAATTTCGGTGAGCACTGGGACAAGAGTACCGATGACATGTTGATCGAGTCCTCCGATGCCGCCTTGAAGAACGCGGGCATCGTGCTCGACGACGTCGATGCGTTCTGGCTGGGCACGATGGGCTCGGGTTTGTCGGGCCTCACCCTCAGCCGCCCGTTGAAGATTCAGCACAAGCCGGTGACGCACGTCGAGAACTACTGTGCAACGGGTAGCGAAGCGTTCCGCAACGCGTGCTACGCGGTTGCGTCCGGCGCCTACGACGTCGTCATGGCCATCGGTGTCGAGAAGTTGAAGGACTCGGGTTATTCGGGCCTCGTCGTGTCGGCTCCGGCCGACGACGGTACGAAGGCGACGGTCACTGCACCGGCGAGCTTCTCGCTTCTTGCTCCTGCGTATGCGAACAAGTACGGCGTCGACGAGGCCGAACTGAAAGACGTGCTCACGCGCATCGCATGGAAGAACCATCGCAACGGCGCACTGAATCCGCGGGCGCAGTTCAAGAAGGAAGTTCCGATGG
>JAGWWV010000062.1 GCA_018970175.1 Acidobacteriota bacterium | reverse complement strand
ACGACACTCTCGGACTCGGCGACCAAGACCCGCTTGAGCCCCGCCTCCCAGACACTGTGTGCAGCTGCCAGACCTGCGATGCCCGAACCGATGACAACCACATCGACATCGACATTCGTTGCGTCATTCTTCGACACGGCTCCCCCTCCAGAGAATCGACCTCGACCCGAACGCTAGATGCGCGCGATGTCCACGAACGTGTCGTGGTACGCGACGCCACCGCCCATGTCGGTCGGACCGTCCGATGTCAGGTCGTTCACCGAGGTCGTTCCGTCGTGATCGGCGTCCCACCAACCGAAGGGAACCGCGGCAACACCTCGACCAACCCGCGTCGACAACCGGGCCGCAAGGGTGAGTGACGCCCGGTCGTTGCCCACCCGGACGATGTCACCCTCGCCGATGCCGCGCTCGACAGCATCTTCGGTGTTCACCTCGACGTACGGACGACCTTCGCGCGGTCCGTGCGCAGGCAGGTGGGAATAACTCGAATTCAAGAACCGCGAATGCTGCTTCGGCGACAGCAGAACGAACGGATGGTGGGCATCACCCGCAACCGCCTCGTAACGGATTCCACCGACGTCGCACTTTCCATCGGCGTGGCCAAAGACGCCGTCGGCGAACAACCGATGGTCGGCGTTGGGCAGACGAACGAAGCCCCGTTCGCGCAACTCGACGGAGTCGATGCCCCGCAGCGCCATGTCGACGAGATCGTCATCGCCGAGTTCGAACAGCGGATCGGCGACACCGAAGGCGCGCGCGAGGCGACGGAACATCTCGGTGTTCGCCACCGACTCACCCACGGGTTCGATGGCCTTCCCGTTCCATCCCAAATTCAAATGACCCCAAGCGGGAACGACGTCGACATGTTCGATCTGCGTCGTCGCAGGCAACACGACGTCGGCGTACTTCGCCGTATCGGTGAGGAACTGCTCACTGACCACGGTGAAGAGGTCGTCACGTTCGAGACCCTTGCGCGTTAACGCCGCATTCGGGCAGGTGATCACCGGGTTGCCGTTCCACACGAACAGCGCAGTGACGGGCGGCGCCAGCGAGTCGGTGAGAACCTGGCCGAGTTGGGTGAAGGGCAACGACCGAACCCCCGGTACCCGGTCGGGATCAAAGACGGAACCGTCGACGAAGTCGTTGAACCACGACCCGACGCTGCGTGACAGTCCGCCACCGAGATGACGCCACTGGCCGGTGATGGTGGGCAGACACGCAAGAGCACGGAAGATCATTCCGCCGTTCGCGCGGTGTTCGGCACCGATCAAGGTGCGGATGAAGGCGGGCGTCGTGGTCGCGTATTCGCGCGCCAACGTGACGATGTCATCGGCTGCAACGCCGCACTCGCTTGCGGCGCGTTCGGGAGTCCACTCTTCCGCTGAACGACACAGGTCGTCGAAGCCCGACGCCTGGCCGTCGACGAAGGCTCGGTCGATCAAGCCCTCGGACACGATGACGTTCACCATCGCGAGGGCAAGTGCGGTGTCGGTGCCGGGTCGCGGCTGAATGAACCAGTCGGCCATCTCCGCGGTGATGGTGCGCACGGGGTCGATCACCACCAATTTTGCGCCGTTGGCGCGGGCCCGTTCGACGAACGGCCAGAGATGCCGATTGGTCAGGCGGGTGTTGGTTCCCCAGAGAATCACATGCTTCGCATGCTCGACGGTCGTTGGGTCGGTACTCATTCCGGTACCCGTCGTCGCTGCATAACCCGCCTTTGCGACACTGCCACACAGGGCGCCGTGGGTGGTCGACGCGCCGAGGGCGGCAAAGAAACGTCTGTCGAGCGACGACATCTGCAACAAGCCCTGATTGCCGGCGGACGACCACGGCAGAACCGTTTCGCCCCCGTGTCGGGCGATGCGATCACCCACGGAGTCGACGATCAACGCCAAGGCCTCATCCCACGTAGCCCGACGGAAGCGACCACTCCCCTTCGCACCGTCGCGAACCAACGGTGTCGTCACACGGTCGGGGCTGTAGACGCGCTCGAGAAAGTGATTCACCTTCGGACACAGTTCGCCCTGCGAGAACGGATGCGACGTATTCCCGCGCATCTTCGTCGCGACACCGTCGTCCACCGTCACTTCCCACCCGCACGAGTCGGGACAGTCGTGGTGACACGTGCCGAGGACGATACGCACGGGCTCATCTTGGCAGGTCGTTATGCTGTTCGTCGGATGTTTTTGCTCGTCGCCGCCCAACGCACCGAAGGCGCGTGGAACTGGATGAAAGACGAGGGTCTTCTCATCGTCGCCATCACCTCGGGTGCGTTTTTTCTCACCCGCGTGATCGGTCTCATCGCCAGGTTCCAGGCACGCCGCATCGAACGCCTCCGCGCGCAACTCGACCCGCTCGGCCACAACCCGATCGGCGCCTATCAGGGCGCACTCGTCGGTGCCGCGCGATGGGGTCTGAACTTCACCATTACCATCATCGGCTTCGTCTGGATACTGCTTCTCCTCAATCTTCCCGCGAGCGCGGTCGTCCCGATGGTCTCGGTCGTCGGCGCAGGCCTTGGTTTCGGCGCACAGCAGATCGTCGGCGACGTCTTGGCAGGGATCTTCATCATCTCCGAACGACAATTCGGCGTCGGTGACGTGGTCAACGTCGGTCCGCTCGTGCCGGTCGGTTGGGTCGAGGGTCGCGTCGAGGAAGTCACGCTCCGCGTCACGAAGATCCGCACGTTCGACGGCGACTTGTTCACCATTGCCAACGGCCAGCTGCGCCAGACGATGAACCTGTCGCGCGATTGGTCGCGCGTCCTCATCACCGTGCCGGTCTCGCGCGAGGCCGACCTCGACGCCACCATCGACCAACTGAACCGTATCGGTGCCGAGATCGCACGCGATCCGGAATGGGCGCCGCTCATTCTCGAGGCGCCGAATGTCCTCGGCGTCGACGACATCGGTGCCGAAACCTACGACCTGCGATTCTCTGGCCGCACGCTGGCCGCCCAGCAATGGAAAGTCGCCCGTGAAATCCGTCGCCGTATCGCGATGGAGGGTGCCCCATGATGCGCGAAACGCGCGTGCGCCGTATCGGCCGTGCCACCATCGGTTCGGCAATCGTCTTCGGCGCCTCGCTCACCCTGTGGCTCAGTCAACGCCCCGAGGAGAAGTTGCAACAAACACCCGAGACGATTCCGTGGCCGAACGTCAGTTGGGTGATCGTCACGACGACGTCCACCACAACGACGGTGCCCGAAACCACCGCAACGAAACCGAAGCGTCCGACCACCACGGTCGGAACCACCACATCTGTCACCGACACCTCGACGACCGTCGACGTGTACGCACCAACGACAACGGTCGGGGCGGACGAATCCGCCCCGACCGTGTCGGAAGTCTCAACCACGACTTTGCAGTCGTGATTTCGGGTCTAGCTCAGCTGCCGATCTTCGCAGCCTGCGCCTTGGCAAGATTGAGAGTCGCGCCCGTCAGAGCCGAGTATCCCTTGATCTCCGCGGCAACCGGAGCACAGGTGTTCAGGAAGAAGTCGACGAAGTTCTTCGAAACCGCGATTTCCTGGGGCGTTGCCTGAGCAGCCGTTGCAGCAGCTGTATTGGCCATGCCGTAGGAAATTGCAGTGATCGGGTAAGCACCCGACTTCGTGGTGTCGTAGTTGAATGTCACCGATCCGAACGATGAGTCGAGAGTGCCCTCACCAACGAACGTTGCCGCACCAGCGGACGACGGCGCCACGAACTCTCCTGCACCGTTCTTGATCTTCGCTGCGTAAATGGTCTTGCCGGCCGCCTGACGCTCGTTGATGAACGACAGTTCGTTGTAGCCGATACCACCGTCCTTACCCATGACACCGTTGGCGACTCCGTCGTTACCTTGGGCGGCAACGAACGATCCATCGGTCGGCACGGTCGTCGGGAACGCCGAACCGAAAGCGTCGTTTGTCGCCTTCGTCCAGATGGTCGGGTTCGTCTTGTTCAGGTAGTTGGCGAAGTTGTTCGTCGTACCCGAGGTTTCTTTGCGGTAGTAGACCGTGATCGGCGTGGACGGGAACTTCACCGAAGTCGCGTCGATTGACACCGTTCCAACTTCGTTCTTGTCGAAGATGACGAGGTACTCGTTACCAGCGGTGTGCTTGGCCGACAGTTTCAGCGCGCCCGTCTTCGGCTTCTTGTTATAGATCGGCGTTTGCTTGCCTGTCGGGTCGACCGCACGGATGATCAGGTTCTTCGTCTTTGAGGTGACGAGACCAGCCTTGATGTTCACCGTCATGTCGATGGTGCCGGCCTTCTTGCCTGCCGTCGCCGTCACTGTGAGGAACTTGTTCAATCCCTCGAGGAGCGGCTTTGCGGCCACCGGGTTGTCGGCCTTGATTGCAGCGTCGTCCCACTTGGTGATCTGACCCGCGAAAATCTTCGCCAAGGTGGGCGATGACAGCTGCACAATCGTGCCCGCGGGTTGGACGTTGTCGAGTCGGTAGGAAACACCAATGGCTCCTGCAATCATCGGTACGAGAACGAACGACGAGCGATAGCCGCGACCCGAGTCACCGGTGGCTGACGGCAGCGAGTCGGACATGGCGAACTTGTAGAGACCGCTGTAGAAGTTCTGGCGTCCGGTTCCGGAACCGACACCCGTGTAGGTGATCGAGTTGCCGACGCTGTTGTAGGTCGAATCGCCGGCGAAATCCGCGCGACAGGATTCCACGATGTTCAACGGGAACGTGGCACCGCCTGCGACGAGGGCGCTCGACAATTTGGCCGAAGCGTTGGCGAAGCCGACTCCGGCTCCGACCGTTCCGATCACCACGGTGATCGCTGCCAGACGTTTCTTGAATCTCATTCTTCTCCTCCAAAGGTGGGTGGTCGGGATCAATCTAAGAATGCGAAGCGAAGACATTCTGTGGTCGAAATGAACTCCACACGCGCACTTCATGAACAACAGGCGAACTCGCGCACGGCTCGAAGGAGCTGTTTCAGCCGAAACGTCCCTGGACGTAGTCAGCGGTACGTTGGTCTTGCGGCGAGGTGAACACGATGTCGGTGCGGTCAGCTTCAATGACCCGACCCGGGTGACCATCGGACAAGAAAAAGGCGCAGTAGTCGGACACTCTGGCGGCCTGCTGCATGTTGTGCGTCACGATGACGACGGTGATCAAGTCGGAAAGTTCATGGATCGTGTCCTCGATCTTCAGCGTTGAACCCGGATCGAGGGCCGAACACGGCTCGTCCATCAACAAAACCGTCGGCTTGACCGCAAGGGCACGTGCAATACAGAGACGCTGCTGCTGGCCACCCGACAAGGAGGCTCCCGACAGTTTCAGACGGTCCTTGACTTCTTTCCACAAACCTGCGCGGGTGAGACATTCCTCAAGCAGGGAGTCCTTGTCTTTCACCTTGATGTTTGCGAGCTTCGTACCAGCGAGAACATTCTCGGCGATCGTCATCGATGGAAATGGATTGGGCTTCTGGAACACCATCCCCACGCGCAGTCGAATCGCCGCGACATCAACATCAGGCGCGTAGATTTCTTCGCCGTCGAGAAAGACCTCGCCCGCCATCGACGCCGAGGGAATGAACTCGTGCATGCGGTTCAACATGCGAAGGAACGTCGACTTACCGCATCCGGATGGTCCGATGAGGCCCGTGACGGTGTTGGCGGGAAAGTCAAGCGACACGTCTTCGAGAACATGGTGGTCACCGAACCACGCATGGATTCCTTTGGTCTGCAGGCCTGACATGGTCACCATCCGTTCATCGAGAGTACTTGATTGCGAGCCGCCTGCCGTCGCGGGTTCGGCCATCGAAGTCGCCGGGATGACCCCGTCTACCTGCCTGTTTTGATTGGTTTCCATTGGTCCTACTTCCTCGAACGCCCTGCGACTGTGCGGGCAACAACGAACAACATCAGAATCAGAAACAACAAGACAAGTGCTCCACCCCAGGCACGCGTCAGTGCGTGATCGGTGCCAACAGTGAAGTTTTGGAACACATACATCGGCAACGACGCAAGGGGCTCTCCGGTGAGGTGACGGGAGAAGACAGACGTGTAAAACGAGGTCAGGAGGAGCGGTGCAGTCTCTCCGGCAACTCGCGCAACGCCGAGCATCGACGCAGTAATGAGACCGGAACGCGCCGAAGGAAGAATGATTCTGAAGGTGGTCGCCATCTGGCTCGCACCGAGCGCATACGACGCCGACCTGATCTCCTCGGGAACGAGCTTCAAGACTTCTTCCGCTGTTCGGGCAATCGTTGGCAACATCAGGATCGCGAGTGCAAGCGCGCCCGCCAAACCGCTGAACTGGTATCGGGAGACGACTGTTGCGTAGATGAACAATCCGGCGACGACCGACGGCACACCGCTCATCGATTGCACCATGACGCGCACGAAGCCCGACAAACGCCCACGAATCTCGGTGATGTAGGCCGCAGTGAGGATTCCGAGCGGAATTGCAATGATGCTTGCAACGATCAGAATCAGGAACGTTCCGAAAATCGCGTGTGACAAACCGCCCATGCCAAGTTCGTCGTCGGCCGACGTCACCGCCATGTCGTTCGTGAAATAGCCGCCGTATATCGCCGGCCATCCCTTCTGAACCAGGGTCACGAGAATCGACGCCCACGGTATGAACGCGGTGGCGAAGCCGACCACGATGAAGGCGGTTGCGAATTTGTCGATTGCTTTCACCTTGTCGTGGCGAAGTCCAAACACGAGGGAGGTACCGGCGAAGAAGATCACAAAGGCGAGATAGAAGCCGAGTGGGCCGGCAAGGCCGGTCACGAGATTCGCAACGGCCGCCAGGACGACCGCGATCGCGACCGGTGTCGACACGTCGCGAATCGAACGTTTGCGATTGACCCAAGGACGCCCTCGGGTGGGTGCCGGAAGTTCAACGACGCTCACCGAACCCTCCTCTCAGCCCGCGCCACGATTGATGACGCGCCGAAGTTCACGAGCAATGTCAAAACGAAAAGCACCAGGCCCGCGGCCATCAGAGCCTTCAATTCGAGTGGAGTTGCTTCACCGATTCGGCTCGCGATGAGAGATGCGACACTGCCGCCAGCGCTTGCAAGCACCTGGAACTTGACTTCGAACACCAGGTTGAGTGTCAGCAACACCGCAATCGTTTCACCCAGAGCCCGACCGAGGCCGAGCAACATCCCTCCAACCAGACCGCTGCGACCAAACGGCAAGACGACGGCACGAATTGCGCCCCAGCGCGATCCGCCGAGCGCGTACGCGGCCTGGATCTGGTCGAGCGGAGCTCGCGAGTACACCTCGCGGGTCACCGACATGGCGATGGGAAGGATCATGAGAGCAAGAACAAGACCCGAAACAAAAGGTGAGGCGTCGAAATTCTCGACATCGACGGAGAAGATCGGGATCCACCCGAGATATTTGTTGATCGATGCGGCCCAGCCAGCCGCGTGCGGCATGAGGACGAGATAGCCCCAGAGCCCGTAGATGATCGATGGAATCGCCGCCATGAGGTCGAGGACCGAGACGAGAACGAACTTGAGCTTGGGCGTGACGTAGAACTCGAGAAACAACGCAGACGAGACGACAAACGGGAAGGCGACCACCATTGCGATGACAGCCGTCACGATCGATCCGACAATCATCGCCGCAACGCCGAACGTCGCATTTTCGATGGTTCCGTCAGCGGCGTCCCATGTCGATGTCGTGATGAAATCGAGGCCGAAAGCCCTGAAGATCTCAAAACCCCGGAAGAAAAGAAGAGCGGCAATGAAGGAGAGTACGACGAAGGACGTGAGCGCTCCCGCGGTTACACCCCTACGAAATATTCGGTCGCCGAGGTTCCTGCTGTCGACGACCTTGCGTCGCGGTGGGGCAGCCGAAGTGCTCGGCTCAAAAGCGATCGTCATACATCCAAACCTTCGCAGGCGGTCATGACTTCGGGTCGAATGGAAGATGTACGGACGGTGAACGAGGTCGGATTTTTTGGCTCGCTCCGTTTCGATCTGACCGGCCTACACCGCGACCGGTACGACCCCGAACACGTTCACGTCGACCAGACCGTGGTCGGTGATGCGCAGGTCGGGGATGACCGACAGGCCAAGGAACGACAGCGACATGAACGGCGCGTCGAGTGTGATGCCGAGGGTTCGGGCCACCTC
>JAGWWV010000061.1 GCA_018970175.1 Acidobacteriota bacterium | reverse complement strand
CCGTGATTCACACCCGGCGCGGGCGCGCGGCGGGCATCCAGTTCGGCCCCGCCGTTGCGTCGATGTGCTCGACGAAGCGCTGACCAACGGGTTCGACGAGGGAAAGGAACCGCACCGTGTTGTCGTGTCCGAAGGTGTGCCAGCACCGGGCGCACAGACGATTCGTCTCTTCCTCCAGCCACTGACGGAACTCGATGCCGGCGGCGTTCACCACGCCGTCGGTGATCCAGCCCCGTTCACCCATTGCCGATAATGCGGCCGCGATCTGATCGTCGTTCGCGCCGCGGCTGCGCGGAATCCATTCCTTTGGGTAGCCCATCCACGCGTCGTGCAGCAGGCCGGCTTCGACTCCGTCGATTGCATGTGCGGAGAGCAGCCCCCAGTGCGTGTCGCCGCGCCATTCGCGCAGCGCATTGACGGCAAGCCAGGCTGAGACGACGGGGTCGTCATCGGCGCGTGGCCACGCGCGGTGCGCGGCAAAGAGTACGCGGCCCGATGAAGGCATGGCGTCGACGGTTCGCCACAACTCGTCGCGCAGAGCAGCCAAGCCGTCGCAGATTTCCGGAGCAAGATCGCGCAGACCTTCACCGACCGTCGCATTGCGCGCCGCGTACACCTTGTCCCAGGTTGTTGCGTCCGCGGCGATGTCGAGTGAGAAGTGAATGAGGAAACGGTCGATCGACCCGAATGCGGCGGTCACGGCGTCGACTCCGGCCGCAGCGAGAGGCGCCGCGCGGTTGGCGATGTAATGCCCAAGGCCATCCTTCACACCGAGTTCGGCATGTCGTGCAGCAGCACGCGGATCCCAGTAGATCCAGCCGATCAGTTGGTGGGACGCAAACGCCGCCCGCCGTGCGAGGTCGGTCCACTCCTTGTTCGAATCAGTCATTGCTCACCGGTCACTTCGGTCGACGGTGTCGTTAGGACATGCGCCCGCGAACGGGGTCGCGGCCATCCCAGCTTGCTGCTGCGTCTGCGATTCTGCGGTAGCGATCGAGATGTGTCGGTGTCGGGTCGATGAATTCGATGTAGGGGAAGCCGGCGAAGCCCTCCATGTAGAGGAACTCGAGTCCCCGGGCAACACCACCCTGCACTTCGGCCGACCCTGCGGCCCCGAAGTGCGCGCGCGCCGCATCGAGGTTGCACCAGTAGCAGACGTGGTGGACTCCTGTTCCGCCCGCGTCAAGGAACTCGGTGTAGATAGAAGGAATCGACATGTCGGGTTCGATGAGTTCGAGTTGCATGTCACCCGATTGGGCAAGACCGCCCTTGGCGTGGAGTCGCGTCACGTTGCCCCTGTACACGGTGTCGGGAAAATCCAACTCGCCGATGAACCACGGCCCGATTCCGTAACGCTCGGCCCATTCGTTCGCGGCCGCCTCGATGTCACGGACGACGAAAGCGGTCTGTCGAATCGGCCCAAGCCACGACGCGACGGTCAACGCGCACCCATGAAGTGGTCGAGCCAGTCGTGGTAGTGCTGAACCCGCGCTTCTTCTTCGTTGAGCAATTGACTGGTGAAACCTCGTGAGTGCATGCCCGACTGGATGTCGCGGATGAAGTGGATGTCCTGGTCGACGGTCGCATCCATGGTCTTTGTTCCGGCGATGACGTCTTCTTGTGTGAACTCGTCGTGTTCGGGGCGGGGAATGGGAAGCAGTTCGCTCTCTTTCCACGGCGTGAATGCAACCCCAGCCCGTTCGGCCACCGCCGGGTTGGGCTGGAGCTTGAAGGTCAACTTGTCCCAGTAGCACTTGTTCGGGTCGGTGGGGTGCGGGCGAGCACGCATGACAAGCGCGGCCTCGGGTTGGACGGTGACCATCGTGTTGGGGAACAGGTTGTATTGCTCGATGTCGGTGAGTCGAGAGTCGGAAAGGTCGCTGTAGTCGTAGCCGAGCGCCGGACCCATTTTGCGGCGACGTTGTTGCATCGCGATGCGGAACTCGAGGATCCGACCGTCGAAGTCGTCGGGGTTCAAGCCGAACTTCTCGCACTGTGCGCGCTGGTAGAAGTTTGCTTCCTCGGGAATCGGCATTGTCGAGTTCACCGTGTGTCCGAGGATCTCGACACTCGTGTGTCCGTTCGCATACAGCTCGACCTGGGCCGTGGGGCAGTCGAAGAGCATGGCGTGTTGTGGGTGGATGTGTTCGACGTGATACAGCTCGCCGAAATTGTCGAACACTGCTTTCCAGTTGGCCTCGAGAAAAACGGTTTGGTCGCCGACCAAGGTCATACGTTCGAGGTGGAACGGGGCGAGTCGTTCGGCGACGAGGCCGAGCGAGTCGACGAGAGGCGGTGCGCTGTTGTCCATGCACACGAAGACAAGACCCATGAAGGTCTCGCAGCGCACCTTGGGAAGTGACCGTTCCTCGCGGTTGACGCCACCTTCGAAGAGATGATGTCCCGGTACCACGACGAGGTGGCCGTCGGGTCGGTACGTCCACCCGTGGTACGGACAGACGAACGACTTCACGCAACCGCGTTCGGTGACGCAGATGCGCGCGCCGCGGTGTTGGCAGGCGTTGTACATCGCGTGAACGTTGCCGTCTTGGCCGCGCGAGATGATGATGGACTCGCGTCCGATGTTGAAGCGAACGAACTCACCCGTTTCGCGCACGTCTTGTTCGAGGCACGCGAAGAGCCACTGCTTGGGCCACATCGAGTCGTACTCGCGCTGCATCCAATCGGCCGAGATGTAGCGCTCGGGCGTGATCGGCAGCGACTGCACCGGTGCCGGACCGTGGTTGATGATCGGTTTTGGTCGTACGACTGCCACGTGAACCCCCCTCGCGAAGCCAACCAAAACCCTACCGCTACGATTGTTTCCATGCCGAAGTCCACGAAAACGCCGTCTGCGGCGACACCGGACAAGAGGCAGTGGACTTTCCTCACGAATCACGGGCATGTGCTCGTCTGCATCGCTCAGAACCCCGATATTCGTATCTCGGAGATCGCCGATCTCGTCGGGATCGGGGAGCGGGCGACGCACCGCATCGTCCAGGAGCTAGTCGAAGGGGGTTATGTGGTGCGAACCCATGTCGGTCGGCGCAATACCTACTCCGTCGACTACACCCAGTCGTTCCGGCACCCTCTCGAAGCCGACCATGCCATCGGCGAGGTCTTTCGCGTGCTCGCACGGCGGCGGTGATCGTGTGATGGCTGCGACACCCGCGCATCCGACATCGGTCGACCAGGTCAACTTCTTCGACCCTGCGACGCAGGAGAACTGGTATCCGTCGTACGACCTGCTGCGTGAGCAGGCTCACGTATGGCAGATGCCGGGCACCAACACCTTCGTACTCACGCGGTACGAGGACATCCACGACGTTCTTCGGCGCACCGACGTGTTCATGCGCGGTGCCAGCGAGTCGACGCCATCGGCCGGTGCATCGAGTGTCGTGAAAGAGATCTACGCGACGAAGGGGTGGCCTCGCGCCAGCATGCTCGGAAGCAATCCGCCGCAGCACAAGAAGTACCGCGACATCGCCGATCCGTTCTTCACACCGGCAGGTTCAGAAAAGCGTCGGGGGCTAATCACGAAGATCGTCAATGAACTCGTCGATGACTTTGCCCACGTCGGCAGTTGCGAATTCGTGACGGCATTCGCCGTTCCGCTTCCCGTGCGCGTGATCACCATCATGATGGGCTTCAAGCTCGACGACATCCCGAAGCTGAAGAAGTACTCCGAGGCGTGGGTGTTGCCATTCCGCGGTGGCCTGTCACGCGAGGAAGAGATGTACGCGGGTGAAACCGGCGTCGAATTCCAGCACTTCATCCACGCGACGATGCAAGAAAAGAAAGCGCACCCCGACGACTCGGTGATTTCGTACCTCGTGAACGAAGCCCGCTTCGACGGGGTGCGGCCGCTCGAGGATCACGAGATCATCAACATCGTTGACCACCTCTACATCGGTGGCAACGAAACCACGACGTTCGCCCTCACCTCGACGATGTGGTTGATGCTCGACACCCCGGGCGTCTACGACGCGGTGCGGACCGACCCGTCGCGGGTGAAGAATCTCGTCGAAGAGGGATTGCGTTGTGAATCGCCGACGATGGGCATGGTGCGCAACGCCATCATCGACACGGAAGTGGGTGGGGTGAAGATCCCGAAGGGGTCGAATCTCCATCTCCGTTATGCGGCCGGGAACCGCGACGAGCGAATGTTCGCCTGTCCGGCCCAGTTCGATCTCGACCGCACGAATTCGGCGCGCCACATGGCATTTTCGTTGGGGGAAACGCACTGCACGGGGGCAGGGCTGTCGCGGCTCGAACAAAATGTCGCCTTCGACGTTCTCGTGAAGCGCCTGCCAAACTTGCGGTTCACACCGAATCGAAACGATTTCACCCACCACCCGAACGTCACGCTGCGGGCAATGAAAGAATTGCACCTGTCGTGGGACCCTTCTTGATCGGAGACACGGAATGAGCGCAGCAACGATGGAGTTCAACTACCCGGCACAGGCCGAGGAGTACCGCGCAAAGGTGAAGGCGTTCCTCGCCGAAAATCTGCCCGCCGGTTGGAAGGGGATCGGTGCGCTCTCGCGCGACGAGGCCTTCGAATTCACCAGCCAGTGGCGCAAGACGCTGTACGCGAGCGGCTTCCTCGCCGTGCAGTGGCCAAAGGAGTACGGCGGCCAGGGTTTGTCGTCGCTTGAAATGGTGGTGCTCACCGAAGAGTTCTTCAAGGCGGGTGTGCCGACGGGTGGGCACAACGACGGCTTCGGTATTGCGATGCTGGGCAACACGTTGCTTGCGGTGGGCACCGACGAACAACGCCGGCATTACCTGCCGCGCATTCTCTCGGGCGAAGATCTGTGGTGCCAGGGCTACTCGGAACCCGCAGCCGGTTCCGACCTCGGCAACCTCGGTTGTCGTGCGGTGCTCGACGGCGACGAGTGGATCATCAATGGCCAGAAGATCTGGACAACGGGTGGCCATCTGGCCAACCACATCTTCGTTCTCGCCCGCACCTCACCCGACGAGGTGAAGCACAAGGGCATCACCTTCCTGCTCGTCGATATGCGCCAGCCCGGTGTCGAAGTTCGACCTATCCGCATGATGTCGGGTGAGTCCGAGTTCAACGAGGTTTTCTTCACCGATGCGCGTTGTCCGAGGGGCAACGTCGTAGGCGAAATCAACGGTGGTTGGATGGTTGCAATGACCCTGCTCGGCAACGAGCGCGGCGCCGGTGCGGCCATCAACGCACTGTCGTTCCGCGCCGAGCTCGACAAGTTGACGGCAATGGTGAAGGAACGCGGACTTGCCGACGACCCGCACGTTCGTCAGCGTCTGGTGAAGGCACACACCAAGGTCGAGGTGATGCGCTTCCTCGGCTACCGCGCGCTCACCGCGTTCCTGAACGGCAAGAAGCCGGGCCCCGATGCGTCAATCGGCAAACTGTTCTGGAGCGAATACCACAAGGAAATCACCGAACTGGCCGTCGACGTCCTCGGCGCCGATGCCCTGACACCGAGTGGCACGCCCGCCCAGACCTACATCCGCTCCGATGCCGTCGGGTCTCCGAACTCGAGTGCGAGCTGGGTCGACGTCTTCTTGAACGCCCGTGCCGGCACCATCTACGCCGGGACCAGCCAGGTCCAGCGGGGCATCGTGGGCGAGCAGATTCTCGGCCTCCCCAAAGAGCCGCGGGCCGATGCCGGACCGTGGCGCACCATTCCCGGCCACGGTTAGGACGGGGCGACCACACTCAGCCTAATTCCTGATTTAGATTGGTTGGGTGAACGTTTTCTCGCGTCGTGCCCGTCGTTCTGTTGGTGTTCTTCTTGCGATGGGGTTGTTGTTGGCTGCGTGTGGTGGGGGTGATGAGCGGTCGCGCAATGTCGAGACCATCACCGGGGTTGCATGCACGAAAAAGGGTGCGACCAAGACGGTGTCGAAGTTGAACTATGTGTGTGGTGTCGGCGCGAACGGCAACGTGTGGTTCGCGGTGGTCGGAAAGCTGACCACCAAGGGTGCAAAGGCGTGCAAGCCGCTCGGGAAGTTCGACGCGGCCACGACCCGTGTGTGTGGGTCGGTGAAGAAGAAGAACGTGTGGGTGAAAGTGGCGCCGTTGCCGGTGGCGGTGTCGGGCGTGGGCGAGACGACAGTTCCGGCAACCGAGTCGACTGCGGTGTCGAGTGAATCTTCGATTGTTCCTGTTGATTCCACGGTTCCGACCACACCTGAGGTGTCGTCGACGACGACACCGCCCGCGACTGAGAACGCGGCGGGTGGTTTGAATGAGGTGGCTCGGGCGTTGGCGCCTGCGCCGCAACCCGAGACGGTCGAGGAGTTCCTGGCGTTGTTGGTGCCGCGGCCGGTGGAGGCCCAGGCGGTGCGTCGGGTGCCGACGTCGATCAAGGTTGAGGGCGGTGCGCCCACGATCGCGAACGGGTCGGGTTTCGCCGTGCCGTTGTCGGTGACGGTGCTGGATCAAAACGGTGAGCCGCTCGCGGCGGAAGGCAACGCGATTGTTGCCACGATCTCGCGCCCCGATGCGACGCTCACGGGTGCGGTCGCGACGACCGACTCCAAGGGATCCGCGACGTTCACGAATCTGCGGGTCGATGGTGTGGCGGGTCCTGCGGTCATCACCGTGACCGCCGATTTTCTGGCATCGGTGGAGATTCCCGTTGAAGTGGCGCCCGGTCGTGCGGTGAAGCTCAGCGTTCAGAACCACCCGACGCAGATCATCGCGTCGGAGAAATTCTCGACGGACCCGACCGTCGTTCTTCTCGACAAGGATGGCAACCAGGTCCGCACTGCGGGCGTCGAGGTCATGGCAACGAATGAAAAGTCTTCGCTGGCCCGTGTCAAGACTGACGCAGCGGGTGTCGCAACTTTTGCTGGACTGAAGATCGATGTGGAGCTCGCACGGCCGGAAGGGCTTAGTACGAGCATTGTGTATTCGATGCCGTCGGATCCGTCGATCGCCTCCAGATCGGTCGACGTGAAGTTGGGTCCGGGTTCACCGAACGACCTGAAGGTCGTCACCGCACCTTCACCGAATGCCCGAGCCGGTATTCCGCTCGAGCAGCAACCGGTTGTCAGAATCGTCGATGCATTCGGTAATCCCGTCGCCAAGAAGGGTGTCTCGGTGACCGCCTACTTCGAATGCAGACGTTTTTATTGTGACTCCGATGAAAGTTCGCAAACCGTGAAGACCGATAAAGATGGTATTGCGCGGTTCACGAACTTGACGCTGCGTGGCTGGACCAGTAGCTACAACGTGGCGTACGTGGCTGACGACTACGACTCGGGATTCTCGGTCGGAAAGAGGGGCGGCGTCGTGAACGTCTCGTTCGGTGAAGCGGCAAAGATCAGTGTCTTCCAAAAGACGTCCATCTTTTCGAGTGGCATCAACGTGGAGTCGGCATTCTGGCTCAATCTCGTTGATGCATGGGGAAACCTCATCTCCGACTACAACGGCACACTTGCGGTGACGGCAAATCGTGACATCGGAATTCTGACGAGGGGTGAACTGAAGTTTCAAGATGGCGAAGTTCGCGTCAGAAACCTGACCATCAAAGGAACAGCCGGACCGCTCGGGATCACCTTCCAGTCCGGCGGATTCATCTCCGACCTCATCGAGGTGAGTGTTGTCGCAGGTACCGCGGCGAAATTCGAAATTCTGACCCCCGCGGGAACCATCACCGCCGGCAACAAGTTCGAGAATCCCCTCGCGGTTCGACTGCTCGACAGCGATGACAATCCGATCGAAGTCTCGAATCTCCAGGTCGCATTTTCGTCGAGCGCGGGAACCGCAAGCCGCGAGATTGGCTTGACGAACGAGCGGGGAATTGCATCCTTTGTTCCGGCTCCGATCGAAAAGGCCGGCAAAGTCACGTTGCTGTATTCCGACCCTGCGGGCAAGGTTGAAACTGCTCAGGATGTGCTGACGGTTGTTCCTGCGACCGCAAACTCCACACGGCTCGTCTCGGCGAGTTCTGTCGCCGAGCAGAGCGGTGTGATCTTCCGCTCGAAGCCAGCGGTGCAACTCATCGACCGATTCGGTAACGACGTCGCCCAAGCCGATATCACGGTTACTGCAAAACGTGTTTTTGGCGCCTGCTCGGGTGCTCGGACGGTGACGAACGGGGAAGTGAAGACGAACGCCAACGGGATCGCTTTGTTCGAGGCCTTGTCGCTCAAGGGTTCCGTGTGCCAACTCGTGATTGGCTTCAGCCCGTTCAGGGGTGTGAGCGGTGCGGAACTCACCGTCAACCTGTCGGCGGGTCCGCCAGCCGCACTCGGTATCCTCTTGCAACCCTCGGGAGCGGTCAACGGCAAGGCACT
>JAGWWV010000060.1 GCA_018970175.1 Acidobacteriota bacterium | reverse complement strand
CGGTGCGTAGTTGCCCTTGAGGAACCACGGCTTGCGTTCGCCTGCCTGCTTGCTGTCGAGCACGTCGGTCATCGCCGACCCCCTTTTGCCGGAGACGGACGCCCCCGCGCCCGCTCATTTGGTGACTGCATCCTTGCGCCATTGTGGACAGGGCGCAACACGTAGCCTGAGATTCGTGGTGCACCCCAAGTTGTCGATCCTGGACCTCGCCTCCATCGGCGACGGTGAAACAATCGGCCAGAGCCTGGCGGGCTGCGTCGAAGTTGCCCGCGCGGCGGAACGACACGGCTACGAGCGGGTCTGGTACGCCGAGCACCACAACTCGGAGTTCATCGCCTCGTCGTCGCCCGCGGTGCTGATCGCCCACGTCGCGGCGCACACGACCTCGATCCGTTTGGGCGCGGGCGGCGTGATGCTGCCCAACCATTCGCCCCTCGTCATCGCCGAGCAATTCGGCACGCTCGCCGCACTGCACCCGGGACGAATCGACCTCGGCCTGGGTCGCGCACCCGGCACCGACCAGACCACGTTCATGGCGATGCGCCGCGATCCGCGGTCGTCCGAACGCTTTCCACAGGACGTGCTCGAACTGCAGGCCTTCTTCTCCGACACTTCGCGCGTGGCGAACGTCGTGGCGACCCCCGGTCGCGGGACGAACGTGCCTCTCTACATTCTCGGCTCGTCACTGTTCGGTGCGCAGTTGGCCGCCGCACTGGGTCTGCCCTTCGCATTCGCATCGCACTTCGCACCCGACTCGCTGCACGAGGCGATCGAGATCTATCGCTCGCGCTTCGAACCCTCAGGACAGCTCGACGCGCCGTATCTCATCTGCGGCCACAGCGTCATTGCCGCCGACACCGACGATGACGCACAACGACAGTTCCAGCGCCGTCGCCGGACTTTCGCCAAGGCATTGTTCAGCCCGCCGGGCAATCGCTTGACCGACGAACAAGCAGAGGAACTGCTCGCCTCACCCCGGGGTGCGTACCTGAACCGGGTCTTTCATTACTCGGCGGTCGGCACCGCCGACTCGGTTGTGCGCACGCTTGCTGCTTTCGCCTCCGAAACAGCGGCCGACGAGATCATCACCGCACACCACGCCGATCGCACCGAATCGAGGGTGCATTCGATCGCGTTGCTTGCCGGCGCGTGGAGTGCTCAGGCGTCTGTCAATTTGTCGGCCGCGCGCTGAACGATTTCGCGCCAATCGGTATCGGCCAACTCGCCGACATTCTTGTTCGTCGTGAAGTCGCCGATCTGCAGGACCATGATGACGTCGCCGATACGTGCGACGGTTGTGCGACCCATCGATGCGGCCATCTCCTTGCCTTCGGGCGGCACCAACTGCGCCCCCCAACTCACCGACTCGTCGCCCACCTCGGGGCCGTCGATTTTCCAGGTCTCCTGAGTGACGCCGGGTTCCTCCGTCCACTTCGCGTTGTCGCAGATGTTGACGACGGTGACGATCCCCTCGAAGTACTCCCGCACCGAGTCGTTGCGCCAAGCCTGCAGTCGCATCATTCGCGGCACCTCCGATCCGTCGACCTGCATCTGCATCTCGACGTCCGCACCGGCATCACCCGCAAGGTCGTCCAGTCCGGCGGCCGCATCCGAAGCGTCGGGGCACCACGTCGACGGGTCGATCGACGGATTCTCGACGCCGCGTTGTGTGAACACGTCGCGCTGTGTTTCCTGCCATTCGCCCGGCATGTCGGTGATGCCGAGGAGACCCTCGGAAAGGGTTTCCGGGGACTGGTCGGCCGACTTGGTGCACCCGACAAGGGTTCCTGCGATCAGAACACCCACCCACCACGCGTGTTTTGTTGTTGCCATTCGGCGCAACGTAACGAGCCAGCTCTGCCGCGGCGAGGGACGTCCATCACCATTTCCCAAGCCGACGGGGCGGCAGTAGCCTCGAATCCTCGTGGGCTCAGACCAGTCAGCCGGACGGGAATCCGTCGAACTTGCCAAGAAGGTGCGGGCGTCGGACACCCACACAACCGCCAAAGAAACCGCGGGCGCCGATGACCACCATCACGGGGCGGCTCACCAGGTGGGAACGGTCGCGCTGGCGCTTGGTGCGCTGGGTGTCGTGTACGGCGACATCGGCACGAGCCCCCTGTACTCGCTGAAGGAAACCTTCACAGAAAAGTCGCACGTGATGTCGGTCGACCGCATCAACGTGTTCGGAGTCTGCTCGCTTGCCTTCTGGGCGCTCATCCTCATCATCTCGGTGAAGTACCTGATGTTCGTCATGCGCGCCGACAACGAAGGCGAAGGCGGAATCCTCGCCCTCACGGCCCTCGTTGGTCGCAACTCGTCGACGGGCAAGAAGACCGGTCTTCTCGTCGCACTCGGCGTGTTCGGAACCGCCTTGCTCTACGGCGACGGCATCATCACCCCTGCCATTTCGGTGTTGAGTGCCGTGGAAGGCCTGGAAGAGGTGTCCACTTCGTTCACCGACTGGGTCGTTCCGATCGCGGTCGTGATCCTCGTCGGCTTGTTCGTCGTGCAGCGTCGCGGAACCGGCGCAGTGGGCAAGGTGTTCGGGCCGATCATGATGATCTGGTTCGCCACGCTCGCAATCGTCGGCTTGTCGAAGATCATTCCCGACCCGGGCATCATCCAGTCGGTGAACCCGTACTACGCGGTGAAGTACTTCACCCACGAACCCGGCAAGGCTTTCCTTTCACTCGGATCGATCTTCCTCGTCGTCACCGGTGGCGAGGCCCTGTACGCCGACATGGGCCACTTCGGACGCAAGCCGATCATGTATGGCTGGTACGGCATGGTGTTGCCGTCGCTGGTCCTCACCTACTGGGGTCAGGGGGCATTCCTCTTGAACAACCCCGAGGACATCGAGAGCGTGTTCTTCCGGATGGTTCCGGAGTCGATCGTGCTACCGATCGTCATCCTGGCCACGATGGCCACGATCATTGCTTCGCAGGCGCTGATCTCGGGAGTGTTCTCGCTCACCGCGCAGGCCGTGCAAATGGATTACCTGCCGCGCATCAAGGTGGTGCACACCTCGAGCAAGCACTACGGCCAGATCTACGTGCCACTGGTGAACTGGCTGCTGATGGTGGGCTGCGTCGGCTTGGTGATCGGATTCCAAACGGCGAGCAATCTGGCGGCGGCCTACGGCATCGCGGTCACCATGACGATGGCGATCACAACGCTCATCTTCTACCGCGTCCTCACCGACAACTGGGGCTGGAGCAGCGCGAAGGCGATGCTCGTTTGCGTACCGATGTTGATCATCGAAATGGGTTTCCTCGGCGCAAACCTCGTGAAGATTCCACATGGAGGGTGGTTCGCCCTTGCCGTCGGCATCATCCTCATGGTGCAGATGCAAACCTGGCGTCGCGGCCGCGCCCTGGTCGCACAACGCATCCACCGTGGCGAAAAGGAGATCAGGCCGTTCCTCGATGGCGTCGACGCGATGACCCGGGTCGACGGAACCGCCGTGTTCATGTTCAAGGACATCGGCAAGGCACCACCTGCGCTCGTCAACAACCTGCTCCACAACAAGGTGCTGCACAAGACGACCCTCATCGTTTCGGTCGACACGGCGGGTGAGCCCCGCGTGCCGGCAGAAGACCGTGCCGTCATCACCAAGGTGGCTCCCGGCGTATTCCAGGTGCAACTGCGCTTCGGCTTCATGGACGAGCCGAACGTGCCGGCCACTCTCCAGCGGATCGAGCATCCGGGCCTCGAATACGACGCGAGCGACGTCACGTACTTCATCGGCCACGAATCGATCGTCGCGGGCAAGGCACCGGGCATGAACCCCCTCGCCGAGCATCTGTTCGTGCTGCTGAACCGCGGGGCCGACAGTGCGGTGAGGTTCTTCAACCTACCGACGGACCGCGTGTTCGAAGTCGGCTCGCGCGTCGAGATCTAGGGGTCGGATTATGGCGAAACTCCCGACGATTGCCGTCTGCTACCTCGCGGGAGTCGACTCGACACAGATCGAAGAGCGTCGCGGGCCCTCGCGCATCACCGACGCGCTACCCGACCATCCGATTCTCGACATGCGTGATCGCACACCGGCCGACCTCGGCGATGGTGAACGCGCGCGCATGGCCGATGTCGAGATTGCCTTCATCCTCGACATGCCGGATTACATCTTCGATGCGTTTCCGAACCTCAAGTGGATTCATTCGCTGAAGACGGGTCACGACCACATTCCTCTCGACGAACTGCGCACGCGCGGCATTCGACTGACGAATGGCGCGGGGACAGCGGCGACGGAGATCGCAGAGTTCGTCATCGCCCGCATCCTCGAACACTGGAAGCGCCTGCCGCAGATCGCCGCGCAACAAGTCGAACACCGTTGGTATCCGGCCTTTGGCCGTGCCCTCTCCGAAGCGAACATCGTCCTCGTGGGCTACGGGCCGATCAACCAGGAGGTTGCCCGACTGCTCGCTCCGTTCAACGTGAACCTCACCGCCGTGCGCCGCTCGGCCTCATCGGCATCGGCCGGCGTTGCACGCACCGTGTCGTTCGCCGACATGAACTCGGTTCTCGGTCAGGCAGACACGGTGGTGGCCGCCGTGCCCTCGAACGCCGACACGACGGGTCTTTTCGATGCCGCTTCGTTTGCGGCGATGAAACCCGGCTGCTTCTTCGTGAACGTCGGCCGCGGTACCGCGGTCGTCGAACCCGACTTGATGGCGTCGCTCTCGTCGGGTCACCTCGGCGGCGCCGCACTCGACGTGACGTCCGAAGAACCGCTACCCGCCGACAATCCCCTGTGGAACTCGGCCGCGCGCATCTCGCCGCACAGTTCGGCGACGCTTGCCAACACGATGCGTCGCGTCCACGACCTTTTCATTCGCAACGTCGGGCTGTACTCCGCCGGGGTGCGACTCGACAACGAAGTCGAGATCTAGGCGGTTGCACCGCCAACTTCATCTGCTCAGGCGGTTGCACCGCCATCGACTACCACGGTCTGGCCGGTGATGAAGGCTGCGAGTTCGGAGACGAGGAACAAGGTCACGCGCGCGATGTGATCGGGCTGGCCGGCGATGCGCAATGGATTCGCCGCGATCGCCGCGTCGATGTCGAGGCCGCCGGCCTTCAGCGGTGCCATCTGCTCCTGCACTCCGGGTGTATCGATGATGCCCGGAGCGATCGCGTTCACGCGGATACCGCGGGGCCCGAGTTCGTTGGCAAATGCCCGGGTCAGCGCGATGACTGCTCCTTTCGAGGCCGAGTAGGCGGTGATGTTCGCTCCGCCACGGATACCCGCGATTGACGCGAGGTTGACGATTGCGCCGCCGTCTTTCATCGCTCGCGCCGCCTCGCGTGCCGCGCTGTACTGGGCACGGACGTTGACTTCGAGCATCCTCGACACGAACGAGTCGGAGACCTTGTCGATCGGACCTGTCGTCGGGTAGATCCCGGCGTTGTTCACGAGGATGTCGAGGTTTCCGCCACGCGCTGCGGCCGTCACCGCCGCGGACAATTGGTCCGCGTTGGTGATGTCACACACGACGAACGAACCGCCGATTTCCTTGGCCGTTGCGTCGCCTGACGCGTCGAGGTCGGCGAGTGTCACGTTGGCGCCGGCCGCACGGAGACGCTCGGCGATTGCCCTGCCGATGCCCTTCGCAGCCCCGGTCACGAGGGCGTTCTTGCCGGTGAGATCGATGAGTGTTTCGTTGTCGGGCGTCGCCATGCCCCGACGTTAGTGTCGGCCCATGTCCCCGAACGACGCGGTGCCCTTCAGTCTGCTGTCCGATGCGTTCCAGGCCGATCCGTCCGCCATGTTCGCCGCGATGCGCGAGAAGTGCCCCGTGCACCACGCGAACGAACCCGCACCCCACTTCAGTCTGACCCGCGAAGTCGACGTCGCCGGATCGCTGCGTGACGATGCGACATGGTCGTCGAAGTTCGGGCCGGGCCTTGCCTTCGGTGAGCCCGGCACCGGCGTGCTCGTGTCGAGTGACCCGCCGGCCCACACTGCCGAACGCCTGGCGATCACCCGCATCTTCAAACCTTCGGCGATCGAGGCGATGGAGGGCGACGTCCGAAAACTCGTCTACGACCTCGTCGAAGGTTTCAAAGACCGCGGACGCGGCGACCTCATCGCGGACCTCGGCATGCCGGTGCCCCTCACCATCATGTGCTGGATGCTCGGGACACCGGTCGAGGACATCGAGAAATTCCGCAACTGGGTTCTGCCGATGGCCGAAGCGGTCGCCTACGTCGGCGGCAGACAGGCGAACGACACGGTCATCAACGCATACAAGAGCTACGGCGAATACTTCGGTGCGCACATCCGCAATCGCATGGCGATGGTCGACGCGGGTGACACCCTGCCCGATGATCTCTTGACGCGATTGCTGACGGTGGAACGCGATGGCAACCGTCTCACGTTCCAACAAGTGATGGGCTTTTGCCAGTTCCTTCTCGTCGCCGGTTCGGCAACGACGACTTTGCTCATTGGCAACGTCGTGAAACGACTGATGGAATTTCCCGACCAATTCGAGATGGTTCGCAACGACCGCAGTCTGATACCGAACGCCATCGAAGAGAGTCTGCGCTTCGACGCACCCGTGCACGGATTGTTCCGCACCAACACCTGCCCCGTCACGCTGCACGGCGTCGACATTCCCGTCGACTCCAAGGTGCTGATGATGTTCGGTTCGGCGAACCGCGACCCCGCGGCGTGGGACCGGCCCGACGAGTTCGACATCACACGCGACCTGACGACCCTGAAACGACACGCCGCCTTCGGGGTCGGCATCCACTACTGCCTCGGGGCACCGCTCTCGCGCATGGAGGGGGTCCTTGCCCTCGAGGCCGTCCTCGACCACCTCCCCCGGCTCAGGCCCGATGGCCCCCCAACCCGCGTCAAAGCGCCGGTTCTCAAGGGTTTCGAGACTCTTCCGGTGCGCTGGGACTGAAAACCGAAAAGTTGACTATTCAGGTAGGGTTTTGCAGAATAAACCCGACTGAAAGGGTCAGCAATGCAGTTCCCCATCAATCTGAACCTGGCCGGCCGCCGCGTGTTGTTGGTTGGCGGCGGACGTATTGCACTGCGCAAGGCCCAGCAACTTCTGGCGTGTGGCGCGGATCTGACGGTCGTGTCGCCCGATGTCGTCGACGAGTTCCGCGACATGGGAGTCACTCTGGTGCAGCGTCGCTACGAAGCAGGCGACGTCGCCGGCTTCCGATTGGTCGTGACCGCCACCGGCAACGTCGTTGTCGACCAACAGATCTTCGACGAGTGTGAATCGCTCGGCATCTGGGTGAACTCGGCCGACGATCCCGAACGCTGCACGTTCACTCTCCCCGCGGTGCACCGTCAGGGTTCGGTGATGGTCACCGTCTCGACCGGTGGTGCCAGCCCGGCATTGTCGTCGTACCTGCGCGCGCAGATCTCAGAGCTCATCGGCCCCGAGTTCGCGGACATCGCGGCGGAGCTTGCCGCACGACGCGCCGACGTGCACGCGCGCGGAGCAAGTACAGAAGACATCAACTGGCGCCCGATCATCGAAGACGTACTCGTCACGCACGGAGTCGCACGATGACCGTTCATCTGGTTGGCGCGGGCCCGGGTGATGCGGATCTTCTCACCGTGAAGGCGGCACGTCTCGTGGCTGCTGCCGATGTCATCGTCCACGATCGTCTCGCTGATCCTTCGATCCTCACACTCGCGCGCGCGGATGCGGAATTCATCGATGTCGGCAAGCGTCCCGGCAATCCGACACCGCAAGAGAACATCAACGCGTTGTTGGTGCACCTCGGCAGTCAAGGCCTCGAAGTCGTGCGCCTGAAGGGTGGCGACCCGTACGTGTTCGGCCGAGGCGGCGAAGAGGCGGACGCGCTGATATCTGCGGGCATTCCCTTCGACGTGGTTCCCGGCGTTACGTCCGCCATCGGCGCACCCGCCGCGGCGGGCATTCCCGTCACGCACCGCAACGTTTCGACTTCGTTCACCGTCGTCACCGGCCACAGGGAGTCGGGTGGCTCGACGAACATCAACTGGGAGGCCCTCGCGAACGTCGGCGGCACCATCGTGGTGTTGATGGGTGTCGCCGAACGTGGCGCAATCGCCGCACGCCTGATGGCGGGCGGACTGGCCGCCGACACGCCCGTTGCGGCCGTGCGCTGGGGCACGCGGCCCGAGCAGCACACGGTCCGAACCACCCTCGAAAACCTCGCTGCGGTGCACGTGGAAGCACCCTCGACGATCGTCATCGGTGCCGTCGCCGCATTCGAGTTCGAACCAACGTCACGCCGTGCCGCAGTCCTGGAAGGCAACTGACGTGCGCCGATCGATCGACGACATGCCGCTGACCGCCACCGACCTACCGGAGGGCGCCGAC
>JAGWWV010000018.1 GCA_018970175.1 Acidobacteriota bacterium | reverse complement strand
AACGACCACCCAAATCACCGGCGCCGCAATCACGAACCGCCAGAACAAAACATCTGTCGGGCCGATCTCGTCGAGCAGCCGCTTCGCCATGACGGTGAAAACCGAATACGCAAGTGCCGATGTGAGAATCCAGAGAATTCCCTTCTTCTTGTCGGTCATTGTTCGAGCGCACCGAGAATGTGTGCGCGCAATGCGTCGATTCCGACTCCCGTGTCGGCGCTCACCCACATGACATCGCGCTGCGCGACACCACAACCCGCTGCAAGGTCGCGCTTGCGCGTTTCACGTTTCGCGGATTTCACCTTGTCATGTTTCGTCGCCACCACACAGAAGGGCACGTCGTTGTAGCGAAGATGCTCGAGCATCTGAACATCGAGCTTCGTCGGGCCGATTTCACCGTCGACCAACACCAACACTTCGACCAGCGACTCGCGCTCGAGGAGGTACGAGACGATCATTTTTTCCCAACCCGCCTTCACCCGCCCCGGCACAGCCGCATACCCGTAACCCGGCAGGTCGACCACCCCGGTCGTCTGTCCCAGGCCGAACAGGTTCACCAACTGCGTTCGCCCCGGTGTCTTCGACACCTTGGCAAGGTTCCGGTGGTTCGCCAGTGCGTTGATGAGGGACGACTTGCCCACGTTCGACCGCCCGACGACCGCAATTTCGGCACGCAAGAGGGGCAAGTCGTGATGATTCGTCACCGACTTCACGAAACTCAGTCGAAGCGGTGCAGACACGCCGCCGAGGCTACTTCCGTACCCCTAAAACGCTGGCTACCCTTGAAACCGAATACAGGTCATCAGAAAGGCCACCATGACACTCTCTCGGAAACTCTCACGGATCGTCCTCGGACTCTCGGTCGCAACAGCCACGTTGGGCATGCCGATCGTCGTCCATGCCTCGGCAGGTTTCAGCGGGCAAACCGGCGCTTGCACGATCAACGGCGTGAAATACGGAAAGGTAAAGGGTCAACCAGCATTCATCACGGGATTTCCCAAGGAGGCGTGCGATCAAGCGAGAGGTACTTTCCAGTTGGGTGGTACCGCGACCGCTGAGTTCGACCCCGCTGCCGTTACCGCCCCATCTTCATCTGCACCGGTAAGCGGTGGCGGCTCGAGCGTTCCGCAGGTGACGCAGCCGGCGCCATCGACAGGCGGCGGCAGTGTTCCCGGCGGTTCGATTCCTAATGCGACAATTCCCGCAGGCATGACCGGCTCGATCCCCGCAGGCATGACCGGCTCGATTCCCGCAGGCATGACCGGCTCGATTCCCGCAGGCATGACCGGAACAATCCCCGCAGGCATGACCGGCTCGATTCCCGCAGGCATGACCGGATCGATGCCGAACTTCAGCGGTGGTGGCGGACCGGTTGGCGCATGCAAGGTGACGGGCGTGTCGTACGTCAAGGTTGAAGCAATGCCCGGTCAGACGATGGGCTTCGGCGAAACGATGTGCAAGGCACTGCCCGGCGGCGAGTGGGTACCCGGTGGTACCGGCACCGCGACGTTGACCCAGGACTCATTGCGCAAGATCCTTGCCGCGTCGGGTGCGGCTGGCGGCGCTGGAATGCCGAGTGTCCCTGGTTCAATCCCATCGAACGCGACGTTCGATCTTGGTGGATTCCAGGTACCCGCTGGTTTCAAACTGCCGGAAGGCGCGTTGCCCACGAGCATGATGACCGCAAAGCTGCCCGCCAACTTCGATCCCAGCAAGGGTTTGTCGGTCGACCAACTCAAGTCGTTGATGCCCGACGAATTCAAGAACTTCAACCCGTCGATGGTGCAGGGCCTGAAGCCCGATGCACTCGGCATCATGAGCCCCGACCAGTTCATGAAGATGAATCCCACGGCAATGGCCGGCTTCACCCCGGAGCAGATGAAGGCGATGGCTCCCGAGGCGTTCCAGGGCATGACGCCGGAACAGATGAAGAACCTCGGAGCGAAGGTGTTCGGTAGCTTCACCAAGGAACAGATGGAGAACATGGCGGCAGAGGCGCTGAAGGGTCTGAAGCCGGACCAGTTCAAGTCGATGCCGCCAAACGTGCTCGGCGGACTGAAGCCCGACCAGATGGCCCAGATGGGAGCCGACATCTTCAAGCAAATGGACCCGAAGAAACTGGTCGCCATGGCTGCGGATGCGATGGCAGGAATGCAGCCGAACCAGCTGGGCAGCCTCAGCCCGCGCGTGTTCGGATCGATCAAGCCGACGCAGTTGGACCAAATGGCTCCCGAAGCATTCCAGGGATTGACACCGGAACAGATGACGAAGTTGCGCGCAACGATGATGTCGGTTCTGTCACCCGAGCAAGTTGCCGAAATGAGCACCAAGGTTCTCAAGGTGCTGAACCCGGCCCAGTTCCTGAAGTTGGCTCCCGAGGCGCTGGCCGAAATCGACCCTGCGAAGATTCCGGCTCTGCCGCCGACGGCACTCGGAAAGATCACCGACGGTCAGGTCGACGCCCTCGACCCGACCCAGGTCGACAAGATGACGACCAAGCAGCTGCGCGCCTTGAACCCGAACGCATGCGACGCGTTCAATGCTCAGCAGCTCGACACGTTGACCGCAGCCGAGGCGAAAGCGCTCAGCCCGAAGTGCATCCAGAACCTCTCGGACGAGGCGAAGAAAGCTCTCGGCTGACCATCCCATTCAAAAGGGCCCGCTGCGCTCGCAGCGGGCCCTTTTGCTTTTCCGGAATACGTCGGTGTTCCTGCGTTACTTCGCGGCGTAGGTCTCGCGGAGGTCCTTTTTCAAGACTTTCCCCGTGGCGTTGCGCGGCAGGGGTTCGGTTGTCCAGAACACGTGCGAGGGAACCTTGAATGCGGCGAGGCGCCCCTTCAGGTGCGCAACCAGCGAATTCGTGTCTGTTTCGCAGTTCCCGTCCTTCGGGACGACAACCAACGCAACTTCCTCCATGAGTGTCGGATGCGGAACGCCGAACACGGCGCAGTCGGCGACCGACGGATGTTCGAACACTGCTGCTTCGACTTCGGCGCAGTAGACGTTCTCGCCGCCGCGAATCACCATGTCCTTGATGCGGTCGACGACGAAGAGGAAGCCGTCCTCGTCGACATAGCCGGCGTCGCCCGAGTGGAACCAACCGTTGGTGAACGACTTCTCGGTGGCCTCGGTCTTGTTCCAGTAGCCACGGACATTCATCGGACTTTGAATCCACACCTCGCCGATCGAGCCGAGCGGCAGGTCGTTGCCTTCTTCGTCGACAATGCGAATGTCGGTTCCGATCATCGGCTGACCGACGGAGTCCTTCTTGCCGAAATAGGCGCGGCCCGCGTTACCCACGACGGCAGACGTGGTTTCGGTCAGGCCGTATCCGTTCGTCGGACTCACCTTTCCCGAGAAGTCCGACTCGATACGCGCGATCGAATCAGGGGGAACGGGTGAGCCGCCCTGCGAGATGGTGGCGAGACTGGAGAGATCGTGCTTGTCGTAGTCGGGATGTTCGAGCATCGACCTGATGACGGCGGGAACTCCCGAGATCTGGGTGACCTGGTGTTTTTCGATCAAACGCATCGCGTCGGCGGGATCCCACTTGTACTGCGTGACGAGAGCACCGCCGGTGGCGGGCGCAACGCTCACGCCGGTGACGCCCGCGATGTGAAAGAACGGAAAGGTCCACAGCGCCTTTGGTTGACGCTTCACTCCGGTACGCGGTGTCGACGGATCGGCAAGAGCCGCGTTCAATGCGGCGCGGAAGAGTCCGTTCCACACGTTGGTGATGTGGTTCCGATTGCTGCCGACCGCGCCCTTGGGGAAGCCCGTCGTGCCGGACGTGTAGAGGATGGTTGCATCGTCGTCGGGTGCGATGTCGACGTCGGAAACTGTTGCGGCACGATCGGCCGTGACGTCGCTCCACGTCGCGACACCGGGTCGCGCCGTGCCACGCACGACGACGGCATGACGCACGCCGACTTCACGCAGAAGGTCGTCACTCAGTCGATCGAGTCGTTCGCCGTCGACGATCACAACCGACGTTCCCGAATCGGACAGGGCGTACTTCAGCTCGTCGGCGATCCACCACGCGTTGAGACTCACACTGATGGCGCCGAGGCTTTGGATTGCCCAATAGGCGATGGCCCATTCGGGGTAATTGCGCATGCCGATGGCGACACGGTCGCCTTTCCGGACACCATTCGCATCGAGCCATGTCGCCAGCGAACACACCATCTCGTGGGCGCGGGCGTAGGTGATGACATCGTCTTCGTAGATGAGGTACGGCACGTCACCCCGGGCGGCGCCGATGAGCCACAGATCGCGCAGCGACTTCGGTGCGGTGGCAAACACCCGTAGTGGGACGCCGTGTACCGGAACGGTGGCGATCTCGAAGGCGCCACCGGGCCCCGTGAGTTTCGCAACGGCTTCATCCACGGCTGTGTTCGTGCTCATCGTCTCGCCCCCTTGCGAATCCGGGGCGAAATTATCACCGCAGGGAGACGCGATACGCCAGAACGTAGCGACCCGGGCGAACTCGATATCGCGCGAGTGTGTCGGGGCCACAACTTGCCGTACCCAGCCCACGGTGTGCGGCGTCGATGTGCACAATCAGATGGTCGCGATGATGCAGTTCCGTCACGTCACGTGCGGCGAACAAGTCGCCCGCGGTGTGGTGAGTGGCCGAGAAGTGGAACGGTTTCCCTTCGGTCTCGACCCGTAACGCCTCGCCTGTTCGCGGATCGACAAGGTCGACACGGGTGCAGTTGGTCCGCAGGCCGAATTCCTGCGGCACCAGGTACGGCAACTCATCCGGTTCGGACTCCCACGTTCCGAACATCGCCGAGGCTCGACGGTCCGGGTAACACTCGTGGGGCCCCTCGCCCACCCAACGCACCCGTGAAAACCGGGGCGGCACGGCAAAGGTGACCCCGACGCGGGGGATGTCGTCGAGGTCGGCTGGCACCGTGATGCGGTGCACGAAAGCCACACCACCGTCTGCATCGAATCTTCGCTTGGTCGAATGTTCCACGAGATCGGCATCACGTGTGTCGATGCCCTGCAGCTGCCACCGACGCAGCGACTCACCAAAGCCGCGGATGTCGGGCATGTTCTTGAACCCGTCGTTGTCGACCGCCGCGCGCCAGATGGTGACGTGCGGGTCGATTGCGTCGAGCTCCGGGGACATCGTCTTTGCCGTTGTGCGACCCAACGTTCGACCCTGCGGTTTGGACGTCGTTGAACGCAGCACCACTTGATCCCATGCGACTTGATCCCATGCAACGAGGTGTCCTGCGGGTGCCCACGGCTCGTCGCGGCGCAGGAACCACCGCACGCTGAGTCGCACGTCGCCGGTCTTCGGTGCGGCGACGGGCAGTGGAATTCTTTCCGTTGCACCGCCGGCAATGGCGGGCACGCGCAGCGTTCCTCGCTTCACCGAAGCCCCGTCAACGACGAGTTCCCACGTGGCGCGCAGATGCGACAGGTTGCGGAACGTCTGACGATTCCGCACCGCGAGCCGTGCGGCCTTGCCCGCGCCGGTCAGCGTGACGGCTGCCGGGCGGTGCACCCAGGCCAATTCGCGCATCGCGGGGTGTGCGGTGAGATCGCTGTGCACCAGACCGTCGGCGACGAAGTTGCCGTCGTTCGGCGTGTCGCCGAACTGCCCCCCGTAGGCAAAGCGTTTGCGACCGTCGGCGAGTTCCTGGCTGATGCCGTGATCTTTCCACTCCCACACGAACCCGCCCTGCAGACCAGGGGTGTTGTCGAAGGCATGCCAGTAGTCGGCAAGCGAACCATTCGAGTTGCCCATCGCATGGCTGTACTCGCACATGATCAGCGGACGCACACGGTTCATCGACTTTCCGTAGAAGACGACCGCATCGATGGGTGCATACATCGGACACACGACGTCGGTCGCACCAACCCCACCGTCGAACCAGTTCGTGTGAAAGATCGCCGGCTCGTAGTGCACGGGTCGACCCGGGTCGACGCTGCGAATCCATGCGGCAGCCGCGTCGTGCACCTTCCCGTATCCCGATTCGTTGCCGAGCGACCACATCACGACGCACGCATGGTTGCGGTCGCGCTCGACCATCCGCGTGATGCGCGAGAGAATCGTCTGGCGATACCGCGCGTCGTGACAGAGGCTCGTGTTCCAGGCGTGGCTCTCGACATTCGCTTCGTCGACGACGTACAAACCGATCTCGTCACACAGGTCGAGGAATCGAGGGTCATTCGGGTAGTGCGAACAACGCACGGCGTTCACGTTGTGTTGCTTCATCAACATGAGGTCGGCGCGCATGTCGTCGACCGTCACGGCTTTGCCGCGCTCGGGATGGTGGTCGTGTCGGTTCACCCCCTGGAACATCACCCTGCGGCCGTTCACCAAGAAGTTTCCGTCGACGATTTCGATCCGCCGGAATCCGACACGTTGCTCGACGACCTCCCGCACAGTGCCGGTCGCATCGACGAGCGACACGACAACGCCGTAGAGATTCGGGGTCTCCGCCGACCACGGCTTCACCTTCGGCAGGCTGAATTCGACGTTCGCGACGTGTCCTTCGAAGATGTAGGGCCGCACGTCGCTTGCCACCGCCGACTCCGACGTCTTGCGGACCGCACCCGACGCCTCGACGATTGCCACACGAACCGACCAGCCGGGCTCCGCCGCCGCACCGCCGGTGCGCGCGACGGTTGTTGCGACGCGCAGCGTTCCGATCGATTCACCCTGAAGCCCGGCATCGAGGCGCACGTCGGCAATGTGCACGGCGGGTCGCGTCTCGACCCACACCTCGCGGTGCAGGCCGGCCATCCACCACTGGTCCTGGTCTTCGACGTGACTGTGCGCGGAGTATCGGCACACCACGATGGCGACGTGGTTTTCACCGCGCCGCAACCCAGCGGTGATGTCGTACTCGCTCGCCAGTCGACTGTCGGTTCCGTAACCAATGAACGTGCCGTTCACGTATACCGCGTGGACGCTCTCGGCTCCGCCGACGTGGAGAACAACCGAATCGTCGCTCTCGCGCGCCGGGGCACGGAACGTCCGTCGGTACACGACGGTCGGCACCTCGGCCGGCAGCGCGGGTGGCAACCCCGCCCAGGGCATGGTGACGTTGGTGTAGTGCGGGGTGTCCCCCAAACCAAAGAGCGTCCAGTTGCCCGGCACCGGAATGCGCCGCCACGGTGCATCGTCGACGTCGGCAATCACATCTTCCGGAACGAGGTCGGGATGCGACCAGCGTTGTACCGCCCACTGACCGTCGAGGCTGATGCGGTTCCGCGTACTCGACACGAATGGCACGCGCATCGGCAGACGGTTGATCGACACCACTTCCGGGTCGGCCCACGGGCGCATGCCGCCGATGACGGGAAGGGTCATGGTTTGACGAGGATCTTCGTGTGGACGTCGGGTTTGGCGAGATCAGCGAAAGCACCCGCGATCGAGTCGAGACCAACGCGTCCCGTGATCATGGGCGCCACGTCCACCGTGCCATCGGCGATCAGGTGCAACGCGTCGCGGAACTCCTGCGGCGAATACGTGACGACGAACTGTAGCGTGAGTTCCTTCATCACGCCGTAGGTGGGCTCGAACCGATCGGTCTGCATGCACAGGCCCACCACCACGATCTTGCCGTCGCGGGGCATTTCTCGCATCGCCTGGTTGATGAGTCCCGGCACGCCAACCGCTTCGAACATCATGACGGGCTGTCGCGAGCCTTCGCGGCGCCACGCAGCGAACAGATCGTCGGTCGAGGGGTCGACCACCAGATCGGCACCCATCGCGACGGCGGTCGCCCGGCGCGCGGCCGAGAAGTCGGATGCAATCACGGGGCCGATTCCCCGGGCCTTCAGGCACGCAATCAAGGTCAAGCCGACGGGCCCGCATCCGGCGATGAGTGCCGTGGTCCCCTGCGTGATGCCCGATCTGTTGACCGCGTGCAGACCGACGGCGAGCGGTTCGGTGAGTGCAATCGAATCGACGTCGCAACCGGCGGGCGCCCGCACGAGAACGTCGTTGGTCAACACCATGCGTTCGCCGTACGCCCCCGCTTCGGTGTTCGAAAACGACATACTGACCCGGTTGCCACCGCGCATGAGGATCGGCATCGAGGTCACGATCGTTCCCGCTGCGGGACCGTTGGTGTTCGGTCCGCTTCCGATGACCTCTGCCGAGAACTCGTGCCCCATTCGCACGTCACGCGACAAGTCGACGGCGGGCGGTGCTCCACCGTTCGCCTCGCTGGTGAGACGCAGGAAGTCGGCACCGTGATCGACGAAGTGAAGATCAGAGCCGCAGATCCCGCATGCCTTGACGGCAACCAACACCTCGCCTTCACCCGGGGTCGGCTCGGCAACCTCGTCGATGACCAGTCGCCCCTGTCGCAGTACCGCAGCCCTCACGTCGTTCCCCCTTCCACGGCAATTATGACAGTGCGCGCTGTGACGTGGCGGGGGTTAGTTTTCCGACATGGAAACACGCGTCGCGCTCCGTCAAACCGCCTCCGTCAGGTCGTTCACCGGTGACGCCGTGCCCAATTCGGTCGTGTATTCGATTCTCGACGATGCCCGCTTCGCGCCGAGCGGTGGCAACCGACAGCCCTGGCGTGTCGCCGTGGTGAAGGACACTACGGTTCGCCGCGATCTCGCTGCAGCGATGAAACCGGTGTGGAACGAGTACATCGCGCTCGCGCAAACGGGCCGAACCCCGTTTGCCGTCGTGGACGGCGCACCCCCACTGACGACCGCTGCAGCCGACGTGCCATTTCCGCTTCTCGACGACATCGCATCCGTTCCCGTCGTTCTCGCCGTCGCCGCCGACTTGTCCCGCATCGCCACGATGGACGGGCAACTCTCGCGGCCCCCCATCTCCGGCGGTGGGTCGATCTATCCGTTCTGCTGGAGCATTCTCCTGGCCGCTCGCGATCGGGGCCTCGGCGGAGTGATGACCACGTTCGCAACGCGCGCAGAACCGATCACCGGGCCACTTCTTGGCTTGCCATCCGGTCACGCTCTCGTGGCAACGATCTTTCTCGGCAACGTCGACAAACACGTGACGAAGCTGCGACGCAACCCGGTCGAATCCTTCGCCACGACCGATCGATTCGACGGCTCACCTCTCACGAGTGGCGCATGACGCCCATGTCGGGTTGACTGTTCGATCGTGATCGATCCAAAACTGAAACGCGCACTCGGCCAGGCGGTGAAAGGCGTCGAGATCGTCGCTGCTCGGCACGACGGCGTCACCCGTGCCTACACATCGCACTGGGTCACCCAAGTGTCGTTCGAAGAACCGATCATCATGGCCAGCGTGTCTCCCAAGCACGACACGTATCCGCTGATGGTGGCGAGCGGGGCATTCACCACGTCGTTCCTCGCCGGCGACCAGGTGCACATCGGCCAGTACTTCTCGTATCCCGGCCGCAAGTTCCACTACATCGCCGACGAATACCTGATCGAAGAAAACGGCCACCCCGTCGTCAAGGATTGTCTCGCGTGGGTGCACGCCGAGATCTTCGATACGAAGACGATGGCCGACCACGAACTGTTCTTCGCCCGCGTCACCGACTACGGATACGGCCGACTGAAGGACCCGCCCCTCGTGTATTCGTCGCGTCACGGGTGGCGCGTAGCCGCCGACAAGGCGCGTGCCCCCGGCGAGAGTCCGCGCGACGAACTGCTTGCGCGTCTTGCTGCGGCGGGTTTCGATGCGCCGGCCGACGACGCGGGTGACGACGACTGAGACGTCAACGATAAAGTCGCTTGACTGCAACCCCAAGCCACTCAAGTACGAGAACGATGGCGAATACTCCGAGAATGATCATGCTCGTGAGTTGGTACTCGAAGACTCGAATCGACTGAATCAACAGATAGCCGATGCCTCCGCCTCCGACGATTCCAAGAACGGTCGACGAGCGGAAGAACACGTCGAGCAGATAGAAGAGATGGGCGATGAACGGTGAAACGAATTGCGGGATGAGGGAGGCAACAAACTCTTGAGGACGACTCGCCCCAACTGAGACCACCGCCTCGCGCGGAGCAGGACTCACCTCCTCCATCGTGTCCGCAAAGAGTTTTGCAGCGAAGACAGCAACCGTAACGGAAAGTGCCAGAGTTCCGGGAACCGGCCCAAGTCCCATCGCGGCCACGAAGATGACGGCGATGATCAACTCTGGCAATCCGCGCAGGGCCAGTACGACAACTCGCGAAACCGTAGCCAACCAGCGTCGAAGATTGACGTTTCGAGCCATCAGAACTCCGAGCGGTAGCGCGACTACGACCCCAAGCGTCGTGGAAACGATCGAAATCGCCACTGATTCGAGGAGCCCTGATACGACCAGGTTTCTCTCACCTACAAAGCTTGGTGGAACCATCTGGCCCAAGACGATTCCGATTTCGTCGATATTGCGCAAAGCGGAAAGCCACGCGATGTCGACGCTGAAAAGTGCAACAGCAACGAGCGCAAGCGCCAACGTTGCTGCACCAACGCGAAACAACCTGTCCGACGTCCATGGTGGTGAGATTGCACGAGTTGTTTCAGCTCGGCGAATGCGCTCGGAGTCCCGTCGCACCATGAACCGAGAGAAGAGACTTTGATGCTGGGACTGCAATACGAGGTTTGCGGCCTCACCAATGAGCGATCGGCGGACGGCAGATGACGCCAATTCGATGGCCAAGATGACCACGAACAAGACTGCGACGGCCGCCAGGGCTGGTTTGTATTGAATCGTCTCGAGCGACTCAGAGATGACAAGTCCGATCCCGCCAGCGCCGACGAGTCCGAGGACCGCAGAACCTCGCAGGTTGATCTCGAATCGAAAGAGTGCGGTCGCGATCATCGATGGCAGTGCCTGTGGAATGATTGCCGATCTGATCATCTGGCGACGGCTCGAACCAACCGAGATCACAGCTTCACGTGGAGGTTCAACTGCCGTCTCGATAGCGTCGGCAAACAAACGACCGATCATCCCGATCGAGTGGAGCGCAAGTGCGAGCACGCCGGGAAACGGCCCGGGCGCGAATGCTGTGACAAAAATCGCGGCGAGAATCAGTTCCGGTACCGCTCTCGAGAGCGAAATGACACTTCGACAGACTCCCCGAACCGCACGATGTGGCGTTGTGTTCGCAGCGGCTCCGATGGCCAGCGGATAGCTCAGGACCACAGCACCAACCGTGCCCAGCAAGGCCATCCAAACTGTCTCGGCCATCGACTCCACGATGCGTCCGGTCTCGGAAAAGTCAGGTGGATACATCCTCTTCAAGAGGTTTCCGACGTTCCCGAGATCCTTGAAAAATCCGAGAATCGACATGTCGAGATGAGTCCATCCCCAGACAAAGGAACTCAAGAGCCCCCCGACAAACAGGACTTTGAGAACGACCTGACGATCGAGTCGTGGCGCGAGCTGTACCGCTCGATCGACGTTCGTCACGCGAATTGCCGAGCGGGATCCGGTGTGCCCTCGGCTGCACCGCTGCGACGGTACAGGCGCATGATCGATTCCTGATCTGCCCCAGCGGTGAGGCGATCGAGGACGACACGACCGTCGCGCAACCCGATCAGGCGATCAGTACGACCGATGGCGAGTTCAACCTGGTGGAGACTGCAGATGACGGTCATGCCATCCTCCCGGGCAATCTGGCTGATGAGGTCAAGAACCTGAACCGAGGATTCGGGGTCCAACGAGGCAACGGGCTCGTCCGCTAGCAACACCTTGGGCTCCTGCATCAGGCTGCGAGCAATCGCAACGCGTTGCATTTGCCCGCCAGACAACGTGTCGGCGCGCTGAAACGCTTGCGGGAGCAGACCGACACGATCAAGTCGCTCAAGTGCCTGCCGACGGAGGTTCTTTGGGTACGAGCGCACGCCAAGACGGGGACCACGCAAGCGACCCAACGCGCCAACGAGAACGTTTTCGATGCACGTCATTCGGCCGACGAGGCCAAACTGTTGAAAGATGAAGCCAATGTCACGGCGCATCTCCCGGAGTTCGCGCGGCGAACATTCGTCGACCGTCGTGCCCAGCACCTTGACGTGCCCACTGGTTGGCCTGTGGAGTCCGTTCACGAGTCTCATGAGTGTCGACTTCCCTGAGCCCGAAAGTCCCAGCAGCCCGAGAACCTGCCCCGAGGGCACATCGAACGAAACATTGTCAACCGCTACGGTTCCGTTCGGAAACCGCTTGGAGAGCGACGCGATCGAAACGACCGCGTCGCTCCCTCGAGCATCTACGCCTTGCACATTACGCCTTGCACGACGAACTCTTGGTTGCCTCGCAGACCGCGCGAATGTAGTCGTAGAAAGAGTCCTTGACTTCGACAATCGAGCCCACGTTCTTGTCCTCGATAATCACGCACGTTGCCACGACGGTACATCCGTTGTAGCCCTTCGAGACGAAGTGTTCCTTGTTTGCCTTCGTCAGAATGGCATTGATCACTGCCGCCTTCAGCGATGCGGGGAGGGTGGTGCGAATGGAGAACGGTCCGTTCGGAATCGGGCCAGACTCCCAGACCATCTTGTAGTCGGCGGGTTTCAGAGCGGCGAGGTCGCCTTCGCCGAAGGTCAAACAGCATGCGAAGGCTGCCTCGCATTGGTCTTTCGACAATCCGAGGATCGAGTTCGAGTGCGTACCCTTGTAATCGACGGTCATGTCCTTGGTGGTCAATCCTGCGTTCAAGATGCCCTCGGTCGGAATGAGGTTTCCGGACGTCGATGTCGCGCTGACGAAACAGACCTTCTTGCCCTTCAGATCCTTGATGCCGGAAATCGGACTTCCGGACTTCACCCACAGTTTCGACGTGTACGACGTGGTGTTGTCGAGATATTTGCTGATGCCGACCGGCTCGATCTTTGCCCCGTTGAGCTTGGCGACGATGTAGGACATCGCACCCCAGGCCACGACGTCGATCTTCCCCGCGATCGACGCCTCGATCACACCCGCATACGACGTCGCCGCGTAGAACTCGACCGGAATACCAAGTTCCGCCTTCAACATGTCGACCAAACCCTGCCACTTCGTCTGCATCGTCGCGACGTTCTCGGCAGGTACACCTCCGATGACCAACTTCGAAGGCCAGCCCTTCTTGTCGAGCCGCGCGAGATCGATTGTGGGCGCCGTGGTAGCGGTCGTGGCGACCGCTCTCCAGATGTACTTCTTTGACTTCGAGTTGAACGTGCACTGCACCGATGCTTGACCGGCTTTGACGACCTTTCCGTACTGTTCCTTCGTGCACGGCGCGCCCGGTTTGGGGCTGGCCGCAGCGGCCGAAACACCGGTCGAGGTCAATCCGGCAAGAATCATGGTGACTGACGAAACTGCAATCAGCTTGCTGAGACGTTTGAGGTTCACATTTTCTCCTTTTTGATCATTTGTTGTTTGCTAAGACGGGTTCTTTCAAGTGGCATGACTGAAATTGGATACGGCTCGTTTACTTTGTCGTCACCACGACTCTCTTTGATGCAAGGCCCATTCCGAGGGATGACGCAGATGACACCGTGCACGACACCGGTGACCCACTCATGGCTCGGGGTATCGCGACACGCAGCGGCGACTTTCTCGCGGATCCAACAAGGACTCCCTTGTCACCGACCACCGAGCACCGTGCCGTGTAGGTAATGTCTCCCGCCCATCCCGGGACGGTCGGGACTTCAAATCGCAGCGAGACGAAGCCCTGAGCAGCGGTTGCCTTCACCTTGCGTGGTTCCGAAGGCGTCTTGCGGGGAATTTCGTAGATTCCGACCGTGCCGGACAACTCGTACGAAACGATCACAAGGGCGCTGTCCGTCGGACTGTCGTCCGGGCTCACGAAGAGGATGCCCTCCGGCGACACGTCACCCGCTGTACCGGCGGTCAGATTGCCGGATGGGACCGAGGTATTCACGTAGTCAATCAGCACGGGAGCGCGAGGGATTGATGCGTCATACAAGACAACCCCTCCGTCGCGTTCAAGTCCGGCGGCAATCCACGTCTTGCCGTATGCCTCACCCACCGCGACGCCTTCGGGCTCGGGACCTTTCTTCGTCGAACGCGCATCTACGGACTTGATGAGTCCGCTGGTTGTGTCCCAGTCGGCGTTGAAGAACGTCGGCCGAAGTCGGGCAATCAGCTGTTCCAGTTGGTCGCCCGAGTCCCATACCTGCGTCATCGTGTCGACACCCTCGGTGTCGTTCTCGGGCTGCCAGACGGAAATCGAACGCGCTCCGAATGAATAGGCCGTCTTCACCTTGGTAGAAGATGTGATCGAACTCAACCGCGGATTCGCCGGGGCAAATGGGGTCACACCGAGCGAGGGAACCAGTTTTGCGACGTCGGAAATCACCGTATCGGTTGTATCTGCGACGCCGGAGAGTTTTGCTTCTTCGTCCTGAGCCTTCGCCGTGTCAGTTCCACCGAGCAGACACGGATACGAACGGGCATCTCCCTCGTTCGCCGTAACGAGATACTCCAGTCCGTCTGGACCTGTGATCGTGGCAATCGCGTCGGGTTGGTACATGCCGAGGACGTTTGGTTGCGCAACATTCGGCCCCCCATCCGAAACCGCGTCGATTCCCTTGTACAACTCGGAGTGCTTCTTGAATCCAAGACCGACGATCGACTTGACCGTTTTGGTTGCGAGGTCGATCGTCGCTACCGAATTGTTTTCCTGCAGCGTGACATAGGCGTACTTGCTGTCAGGCGACACTGCGATGTACTCGGGCTCCAAGTCCTGCGCAAGACTCGCACCGGGCCCGAACACCCGGCCACCCTGGAAAACCAGCGACGTTGCCCGGTCGTTGTACAACTCGAAGTTGACGATGGTCGCGGCGCTTGGTGTTGTGCCACCGACGTCGATGATCGACACTGATCCGTATGGGTCCGTGGTCTTTGGCAACGAGCCATCCGCTGCCTTGCAATACGACTGCGGCTCGCCTTCGTCAGCCGTCAGAACGTACCGCCCATCGGGTGAAAATGACACATGGTCAGGCAGTGCGCCGACGCCAATGCCGTCCTCCGCGCCTTTGACGGCGACACCATTGGTGTCCGTGAGGAACACCTTCCCATTGGCCTGGTTGTTGCCTCCGACCGAAGCCGCAACCGCGACGAGACCGTTCTTGGTGGCGACGCTCTGGACGCCGGTCACGCCCTTTGAGGCGAGGTCGATCGACTTCACCTTCACGGGATTCTGGGGTCTCGAGATGTCGACGATGTCAATCTGGTTCGTCTTCCCGTTGGTCACGAACAAGCGACTGGTTGCGGGGTCATACGCGGAGATCTCGGCTCCCCCAAGACCACTCCCACTCGTCCACCGACCGACAAATCGGAGACCAGCGGTCGTGGAGACATCGGCCGAAACAGATCTCAGATTGTCCGGAGCAATGAGGCCCGCCGCCGAAAATCCAACGGCGGCCGCAAACGGGAGAATAATCAGCTTCTTTTTTCGTGTCATGAAACGCGAAGATAAATGAGACACGTAGATCCCATGTGGTCGTGAGATGACATACAAACGAATGAAGTCTGAAGTCTTGGAGCGAACTTGTGCGGAGGGATTTTTCCAATCTCTGCTTGTTCAGACAACGTTCATCGAACTCTTGCTCGAGTGCACCGAGCGATCAAGTCGTGGACACCGAGGGAGCGTATTTTTCCGGCCGTGCCGATCTTCCCCAGAAATGAACACACTGCGAATTCACCGAGCCGCGAGGAGACGTGCGCCATTGCCGCCCAGATGGCCGATGCGGAGATCGTGTCTCTCGTCAATTCGCTCATTGATGCGGGAGACATCGGCTCGCTCGAACGCGTTCGTGAGGCACAGGTGGGAACGGTCCAACTGCAGGTGCGCGAACCGATCTGCCACGAGAGGTTCATTCTGGCCGATGCACTGGTCACGATCGCTGAGGTGATTGTCGACGGATCCGTCGGATGGGCGATGCGGCTTGGTGCGAACATCGAAGCCGCGACTGCTGCTGCCGTTCTCGATGGTTGGCTCGCAGACCACACCGATGGCGCACCGACGAAGAAACGCGTCATCGACTCACTTCTGTCAGCGCAACGACGAGACTCCTACGAACGGAACGTCATGCAGCAGGAAGTCCTCGCCACAGCGATCGAATTCGAAGAATTGGACTGAGTCGATGCTTGATCAAAATCTCACCACCGCAGAGGCCTATCGGGCCTGCATCGTTGACGTACACGAATCTCAGTCGATCTTTCGCACGCTTCTCCGCGCGCTTAGCTCACCCGGAGAGATCCATCGGCTACCTCCGCACCTCGTTGCTCGCAGTCGGCCGGGACTCGTGCCACTCATGGCACTGTTGAGTCACAACACTCCATTTGCGGTCAGTGGCGATCAATCGGAGGTGCTTGCACGCGGACTTGCCCGCGCCACATTCGGTCTCGCGACAAGTTTGACTGATGCTGCATACGCCGCGCTGCTGGCAGGCGACCTGCCCGACCTGGCCGACATCCGATGTGGTAGCGATCTTCGCCCAGACTCGGCTTGCCAGGTCAGCATGGCCGTCGACGGCGCACTTCACCCATCGACACCTTCAGACGCGACGATAGCAATCACGGGACCTGGCGTACCTGGCGAGCGCTTCGTCCGAATCGCCGCGGAACACCCCGAACTTCTCCGCGTGAGGACGGTGCTCGGCGCCCGCCGTGAACGACCACCGGTCGGCTTCGATGTCTGGTTGGTCGATGCGACTGGAGCCGTCGTCGGCATCCCTCGCACGTCGGTCCTCACCTTTTGTTTCACATCAGCCGAAATTCGAAGGGGGAACTGACATGGGCTACGCCGCAGCGCGCGGCGGTTTGACCGCCATCAAGCGCGCGGAAGAACTTGTTGCTCGCCTTCGCGACAACCACTCAAGCGCACAACTCGAACTCGACCAGATCACCGGTCGCCTACGTCTGCTTGTCGACCGAATCATGGGCGAGGCCGGCCTCTGGGCACCGGAATTCGCCGCACTCGCCGTGAGACAAGCCGAGGGCGACGCGATCGAGGCAATACATCTCCTGCGGGCCTACAAGTCCACGCTCCCCCGCTTCGCCGTCGCACGGGTCAACGACGCCGATGAGATGGTGCCCGAGCGCCGGGTCGTTCCTGCATTCCGTGAACCGGGTGGTCCCCAGATCCTCGGGCGGAGCACCGACTACACGGCGCGCATGCTCGATCCAAAGGCGCGGGATGCGATGCCGCGGCGCGCCGTGTCCACTGCACACGACGACGATGAGAGTGCCAGTAAACGCACTGCCGACACAATCGCAAGGCCAGCAGGGTGGCCCGAGATGCGCCGCATGAGTGACGTTCTGCGCGACATGGGTCTTTTGGTCGACCGTCGTCGCGGTGATGATCCGGAGCCCTTTGACATCACACGGATGCCCGCGAAACCACCTGCCCCGCGCTCGGCACGCCTCTCGACGATGGCGCGGGCGGAGACGGGTGCGCTCGTCAATCAGTGGTATCGCAACATTCTCGGCCCTGACGGCTACCTCCACGAAGTGACTCTTGGTGAAGTCCGACACGGCTCGCTTTCGCTATCGGTCACTCACCCGATCACCGGCGGCGAGGTCACGATCGGGAATTTCCGCGTGACCGAGGTCGAGGCAATCGAGGATCTTGACGGGATCGACGAAGACCGCGGATCGTTCGACGTCGGCTATGGCATGTGCCTCGGACACAACGAGCGCAAGGCCATCGCGATGGCGAATCTTGACATCGCCTGCCATCGGGACGGTTCAAAGTCGCCACTCGAGCAATCGATTCTCATGACAACTGATGGCCTCGATTCAGCCGGATTTCTCGAGCACCTGAAACTGCCCCACTACGTGACCTTTCGTTCGATGATCGAACGCAAGGTTGCAGTCCGACGTGCCCATGACGAACGAAAGCGCGATTGACATGAGTTCCCTTGCCGAGATCACCGGAGACGCACCGACAACACCGTTCGCTCTCCTCGACGAAGAATCAAAGAGAGAAATCCGACGAGCGCTTCTCCAGGCCGTGGCCATTCCGGGCTATCAGGTTCCGTTCGGATCACGAGAGATGCCCGTTGCGCGAGGATGGGGCTCCGGTGGACTGCAGATTTCTCTCGCCATCGTCGGCAATGACGACACCGTCAAAGTCATCGACCAAGGCGATGACGAGGGTGTCAACGCAGTGAATCTTCGACGTCTCATCGCGTCGTCGACGGGAATCAACGAGACGACAGAGGTGAATGAAGCAACCATCGTTCAAAGCCGACATCGGATTCCCGAGGATCCGATGGGCGCGGATCAGATCCTGGTGCTGCAAGTGCCCGTACCCGAACCCCTGCGCGGCGTCGAACGCGACATGAAAGAACTAGCGCGCATGCACGCGGAGGCCGACTACTCGAAGATGTGGGTGAGCCTCTACGAAGACAAGGTGCGCAACGGCGTGATCACCCAGACGACAGGCTATCCGTGCCTCGTTGCCGGACGTTACGTGACGGCCACGACACCGATTCCACGGTGGGACATTCCCCGCCTTCATCAGGCCGACTTCCTCACACTATTCGGGGCGGGGCGCGAAAAGCGCGTGTATGCGATTCCACCCCACACCGACGTCGAGCCGTTGACGTTCGACGACGTCGAATTCGAAGTCGAATCAGCCGACGGCGCCACGTGCAAACTCTGTGGTTCCAGTGATTCGTTTCTCGTCGAATCCCCTGGCACCACCCCATCGTGGACCTGCAGCGATACTGCTTGGTGCCGACGCAGGAGGCAGGCATGAACACGGTGCCGACACAGGAGGCAGGCATGAACACCTTGCCGACGCAGGAGGCAGGCATGAACACAGTGCCGACGATTCACGTTGCCGATCCGGTGATTCAAGTGCGCAATCTCGGCAAGGTCTACGGGTCGTTTACTCGTGACAGCATTCTGCAAACGGGCCCGGAATTCGGAACGGCACGAGATCCACGGACAGGCTCGATCATTGCGGCATGGAACGTCAACTTCGACGTTGCCGCGGGCGAAGCCCTGGGCATCGTCGGAGAGTCGGGATCGGGCAAGTCCACCGTCTTGCGGTGCATCGCGGGCGACCAGCCGGCCACCACCGGTGACGTTCGGTTGGCATGCCACGACAACGGCGAATTCAACATTCTTCACTTGGATCCCGCGACGCGTCGTCGCCTGCGTATCGACAAACTGTCGGTTGTCTACCAAGACGCCGCCGAAGGACTCGCTCTCGGAGTGACGGCCGGAGGCAACATCGCCGACCCGTTGACGGCGGCGGGATGGCGCCACTTCGGCCGGATCCGCGAGCGCGCGGCAGACCTCCTTCGTCGCACGGAGGTTCCCCTCGATCGCATGGACGACATCGTGCGCACCTTCTCCGGGGGTATGCGCCAACGCGTCCAGATTGCCCGGGCATTGGCGAACAATCCACCGATCCTCCTTCTCGACGAACCGACAACGGGACTCGATGCGAGCGTGGCCGCTGGCGTTCTCGATCTCATTCGTCGTCTTCTCGAGGAACTTGATCTCGCGGTGGTCGTTGTGTCCCACGATTTCGCAGTCATCGAGATGTTGACCCAGCGGTGCATCGTCATGCAGCACGGTCGCGTCGTCGAAGACGCTCTGACCGACCAACTTCTCGAGGATCCACAACATCCGTACAGCCAAAAGCTCGTCGCCGCAGCACGGGCATGAAAGGTCGACGATGACCAATCCAATTCTCGACGTGCGCGACGTTTCGAAGACCTTCACTCTCCACAACATCGATGGCCGGACTGTATCCGCGCTCAATGCCGTGTCGTTCTCGTTGTCGCCGGGTGAGCACGTCGCACTGGCGGGTTCATCGGGTGCCGGGAAGTCGACGTTGCTACGCGTCCTCTATCGCACCTACACCGCAGCGAGTGGATCGATCAACCTCACACTCGCATCCGGAAACGTGGTCGACCTCACCAAATTGACGGACCGTGAGGTGGTCGCTCTTCGCGGGCGCGAACTTGGTTATGTTTCGCAATTCCTGAGGGCCCAACCTCGTCGCGCCGTGATTGATCTGGTCACCCGGGCGGGCGTGTCACGCGGCATGAACCGCTCCGAGGCTCGCGATGCGGCGGCACTGTCGCTCAAGAGACTCGACATCGCCGAGAGCCTGTGGGACATGCACACAGCAGTGCTGTCGGGCGGGGAGAAGCAGCGCGTCAACATCGCCGCCGGCCTCATCTCCCCGCCAAGGATCTTGTTGCTCGACGAGCCCGTTTCTGCCCTCGATCCGGAGAACCGCGAACGTGCGATTGACTTGATCGCCGATCTGTCGCTGCAGGGCACCGCGGTACTGGCGGTTTTTCACGATCTCGACGCAATCAGTCGACTCGCTACACGAGTGATCCGCATGAAGCGAGGTTCCATCGTCGAAGACGGTCCGACAGCCGATGTTTTCCCACACCTTCAACCAGCAGAGGTTCAAATTTGAAGCGCTTCATCGTCACAAACGTCACCGCAGTTCTGCACGATTCGGTCATCTCTGATGCTCGAATCGTCGTCGAAGACGGAGTCGTCGTTGAAATTGGTCCGCATCGTGGCGGCGAGACCACATTCGACGGCAATGGCTCGTTCTGCATTCCCGGGCTGGTCGACACACACAGCGACGGTTTTGAGATGGAACACCGCCCGCGACCAGGTGCGAAACTGCCCCTCGACTTCAGCCTCCGTTCGTTCGAAGCAAAGGTGCGGGCATCGGGAATCACCACTCTGTTTCATGGCATCGGATTCGAAAATGACGGGAACCGGACCGTCGACCTAGCCAACAGCTTCGTCGACGTGATCCACGGCTATGCCGACAGCCGCACGATGATCGACCACCGAGTGCTCTACCGCATCGACGCGCGTGACGCCGCCGGATTCCAGGCCGTCGCGGCACGTCTCGACGCCGATCGCACAATTGACCCAAGACCCCTCGTCAGTTTCGAGGACCACACACCGGGCCAAGGCCAGTACCGCGATCGCGCCTATTTCGAGAACTGGATCATGGGCACCCGCAACATCGACGCAGACACGGCCCGAATCGAGGTCGATGCATTGATCGCTGAGCGCGATGCACTCCTCCACCATCGCGCCGCCGCATTGCCTTGGCTCACGGCCAAGGCGGCCGCAGCCGAGATCTCCCTGATGGCCCACGATCCCGCAACGATCGACGACATCGACGAAGCACTGACATGGAATGCGACGATCGCCGAGTTTCCGACGACCGTGGCTGCAGCACAGCACGCAAAAAGGAACGGCATGCGTACCGTCTGCGGCGCGCCAAACGTGCTGCGAGGAGGTAGCCATTCGGGTAACGTCTCCGCCGCGGAGTTGGTATCGCGTGGTCTGTGCGACGGACTGTCGTCGGACTATCTGCCATTCGCAATGGTCGGAGCCATCGGAACTCTCGTTCGATTGAACGCCTGCACGCTGCCCGAAGCGGTTCGACTGGTCACATCCGGGCCGGCCCACACCGTTGGGTTGAGCGATCGTGGCCGTCTCGAGGTCGGCGCGCGCGCCGACCTGGCAATCTGTCACCTGATGGACAAGGACCCGTCGGTCATCGGGACTTTCCGGTCGGGCACCGCAGATCTACCGAGCCTTGCGATGCAGGATGCCTGACATGCGAGGCTTCACGGAAATCCTCGAGCAGATGGCTCACGCCGCGGACGCCGCCTATCGATACGCGATGGCCCACATGTCATCAGCCGAGAGAAGCGCTGACATCGGCTTGGGAGGCGACGGCACGCCGACGATGTTCCTCGACCGTCATGTCGAGGACCCCGTTCTCGACATCATCGCGAAATTCGGCGCCAATGTCCTGTCGGAAGAAGTCGGTTGGGTCGACCGCGGATCAGCGGTGACGATGGTGATCGATCCGGTGGATGGGACTGCCAATTCGGCCGCAGGGGTTCCGATCTCGGCCTTTTCGGCCGCAGTTGTCGTCGAAGACCGCGTCGTCGAGGCGTTGTGCACATGGCTCGGGACCGCACATCGTTGGCACGCATCCCACGACGACCCGATCATGCCGCGGACGACGCAACGTACCGACCTTCGCGGATCGTCGTTGTCGATGCTTCGACCCCGCCCGACAACGTGGCGCGCGTGGTCCGAACTGGCACAAACGGCCGAACGGCTGAGAATCCTGGGAAGTTCGGTGATCGAGGGTTGTCTCGTTGCCGACGGCTCGATTGATGCGTTTTGCGACCCGGGTGGTGACATCCACCGCATCGTCGACATCGCCGCGATGCAGCTGGTGGTCGAGAAAGCCGGCGGTCGAGTGATCGACGCACACGGCAGGCCGTTCTCATTCGAACCGGACTTGTCGCTGCGATGGAGTGGAGTAGTGGCCGCGACGCCGGATCTTGCCGACACAATCGCCGGCATCATTCGTTGGACGTCGACCAGGTAGCTACAGCCGTCAGTCACAACAGCTGTCACGCCAGCCGCACGACCGACACTTGAAGTGCGCGTGTTCGGGCGTGAGATCAGAACCGCACATCGGGCACTCGGGGAAGGTGCCGAACCGCGAGCGACACGCGTCGAACTGCGTCGGGTCGAAGCCCGCCGTTGGCGATTGCGCGGTGTCTCCTGCCGAATCCATTCGGACATTGTTGCCGTCGCAGCATTGCGAACGCTGGATTACTGGACGGCGAGGCTGGCTCGGAACTCGGCGTCTTCGAGCAGCGCCTTCACCTCGGCCGATGGCTCGCTCAACCGTTCCAGGGTGACGCCGTGGATGGCTCCCGTGAAGCGGTACACGTGGGGATACGGGCCCACGGCCGCGCCGGTGTCGAGGCCGACGTCGAAGGTTTCACCGCTGATTGAGAAGATGACGGGCACGGTCTTTTCGACACGGACGTACGCCGCGGCAACCCCGTCGACGCTCAACACGGCTTCTCCCCCGGCGCCGAACCCACCGTCGTAGGCGAAGTCGACCACGATCACGTGGCGACCGCCTGACAGCGGCGATGGTGCCATCGCCACGAAGTGTTCGTGGCCGAACCAGTTGTAGTGGAACACCGGTCGACCCGTGGCGTCGACGTAGAGCGACCATCCGGCCATGTTCCCGCCCTGGCACACGACGACGCCTTCGCATCCCGCCGGATGAACCGTCACCTCGGCCGTGATGCGGAACGAGCAGTTTTTCAGGTTCACCACACTGCGTTCCGGCATGCGCTGGTGTTCGATCGTGTAGGTCATTTTGGTCAGATTGCCGAGTGATGTCGGCGTGGCGTACTTCGGGCCGAAGGTGCTGCCCGGCTCTTTCAGCGGATACACGTTGTTGCGCCGCGCCTCGGCATCGAACAACGCCAGCATGTCCGCCAACTTTTCGGGGTGCCGATCAGCGAGATCGTAACCCTGCGAGAAGTCGTTGCGGATGTCGTACAGCTCCCACTTCTCTTGTGGCCCGTCGAAGGGCACGGTGTCGAAACGCTTCCACGGCACTCGACCGTGGAAGCACGACGCGATCCACCCGTCGTTGTAGATCGCCCGGTTGCCGAACATCTCGAAGTACTGCGTGAGATGCGTCTCGGGCGCCACCGGTGAGGCAAACGTGGACAACATCGACACGCCGTCGATGTCCATTTGTTCGATGCCGTTCACCGCTGCAGGCGGATCGATACCTGCGGCCTCGAGCAACGTCGGAAAAATATCGGTGACGTGATGGAATTGATTGCGCAGCCCGCCGCGTTCGGCGATGGCCTTTGGCCACTGAACCGCAACCGCGTTGCGCGTGCCGCCGAAGTGCGATGCGATCTGCTTCATCCACTGGAACGGTGAATCGAGCGCCCACGCCCATGCAAGGTTGAAATGGTTCTCGCACTTTGCCGACCCGAAGTCGTCGATGTGAGCGAGCAACCATTCGGGATCTTCCGGATACCCGTTCTGGAACGACGGCGCGCTCCACGCGCCGTTCACCGTGCCCTCGGCCGATGCCCCGTTGTCGCCCGTGATGTAGATGAACAAGGTGTTGTCGGCAACGCCAAGTTCATCGAGTGCGTCGAGCAAGCGCCCGATCTGTTCGTCGGTGTGGGCCATGAACCCAGCGAACACTTCCATCAAACGTGCCGCAACGGGCTTGTAGCGATCGGGGTATTCGTCCCACGACGGCACCTCGGCGGGACGCGGCGTGAGTGTCGTCCCTTCCGGAATCACACCGAGCGCCAACTGCTCTTTGTAGATGCGTTCGCGCAGCACGTCCCAGCCCTCGTCGAACTGCCCCTTGAAGCGTTCGATGTACTCGGGCCAGACATGATGCGGGCAGTGCATCGCGCCGGTGGCGAAGTAGGCAAAGAACGGCCGGTGCGGGTTCGACGCGCGCTGCAGGCGCATCCACGCAATCGCCTTGTCGGCGATGTCCTCGGTCATGTGGTAGTCGTCCCTGCCCTCGTAAGGCAGCACCGGTGTCGTCTGGTCGAACATCGGTGGTTCGAACTGCGACGCTTCGGCGGAGAGGATGCCGTAGAAGCGTTCGAAGCCGAGCCCCGTCGGCCAACGATCGAACGGGCCGGTCAACGTTTGTTCGTGCGCGGGCGTCACGTGCCACTTGCCGAACGCCCCGGTGGAATAGCCGTATTGCCGGAGAATCTCGGAAACCGTCGCGGCTTCGCGCGGGATGATGCAGTCGTACCCGGGAAATGCACTTGCGCCTTCGGGAATGTTGCCCATGTGAACGGCGTGGTGATTGCGGCCCGTCAACATCGCCGCGCGCGTGGGCGAGCACAACGCCGTCGTGTGGAACTGGTTCAAGCGCAATCCGTTCGCCGCCACGCGGTCGAGTGCCGGTGTCGGCACCGGGCCGCCGAAGGTTCCGCACGTACCGAACCCGACGTCGTCGAGCAGCACCAGCACGATGTTGGGTGCATCCGGCCCCGGCAGGGGAATCGTCACGTTTCCGGGCTGCGAATCGGGCAACAGCCGGTCGACGTGACCGGAAAAGGCCGGTGTGGAAAACGGAAGTGCGGGACCCTGCGGCTTCACGTCACAAGTCTCGCAGGCTTCCGAGGCGTCGCCGCCCACAGCGCTACTGCGACCATCACCATTGCCAACACGAGCGCGAACGTTGAGAGCACGTGGTAACCCACCGCTTTGCGGATGAACCCACTCGAGAAGCCGGCCATGCCACCGAAGAAGCTCATCGACATGTCGGCCACGCCCTGCACGGCCACCCGCGACTCGTCGCGAACCGAGTCGACGAGAAGGCTCGACCCACCGATCAATCCGAAACTCCAGCCCACACCCAACAACCACAGGGCGGGGAACAACAACAGATAGTGATCGCCCGAGAGTGCGGAAAACGCCGTTGCAAGAACCAGCAGGATTCCGCCCAACTTGATCGACGCCTGCCGTCCGTGCGTATCGCTGTATCGCCCCACCCACGGACTGAATGCGTACATGCCCGCGATGTGCAACGAGATGATGTAGGCGTTCACCGTCTCGTGGCCGTGCAACTTCAGGTGAACCGGTGTCATCGTCATCACCGCCACCATCGTCATTTGCGACACGACCATCGCGAACACCGCGATGCGACCGTTCGTCGTCGCGAAGGCGGCGGAATACGCCTCGCGAATCTTCAGCTGCGGAACCTGACCCGCCGTCTCGCCACGCAACTCTCGCGCGAGCAACAGTGGATCGGGTTTCAGACGTACCGCCGCATTCACCATCGAGAAGACGAAGAAACCGGCCGAAAAAATCCACGGGCCGGTGTACTTGTGCCAACCGAACAGCTCTTCCCCGGCCCACTGCGCGGGCTGCACCAACACCGGGCCCAGCACCGCACCGAATGTCGACGCGAAGAGGATCTTGCTCATTGCCCGACCCCGCTGATCGACGTCGGCCAAATCGGTCGCCGCGTACCGCGACAACAGATTCGACGCCTGACCCGAGCCGTAGACGAACAAGCCGACGATGAACAGCGGAAGCAACTTGGTTTGAGCGCCGATACCGGCGGTCACTCCCCCGACGATCGCCATCGCATAACCCGTCTGTAGTCCGCGCCGGCGCCCCCCGCGGTTCATCAGGCGAGCCAGCATCTGCGACATGAACGCGGTTCCCGTCGTCACGGTTGCGGTGGCAATGCCCGCCCACGGTGTCGTCTGTCCGAGGATGCGCTGCACTACGAACGCTCCAACGGTGACCGCAGACGACAAGGCAGCGGCGGCAGCCAACTGACCGAGCACCAGAACGCGGATCGTTCTGCGCTGTACCTGCGTGATGTCCTGCGCCATTCGACCCCCGATCCAGTGTTTCACATCACGGCATCGCAGGAACCAGCACACACCCCTCACCTACTGTTGGAGTCATGGAAGCCTTGGCCGTCGTTGCCGTCGTCATCGCCCTTGGGGCGGTTGCTCTCGTTGTCATGAACTCACGTCGCGCCACACCACCGCCGATCGTTCCTGCGGCACCTACTCCGGTCGTCGACACCGCCGCCCTCCGCGCCGAAATGTCGGCCGAACTGGCCCGCACGGTGGGCGAAACAGTCAATGCCTCGCTCGCCACCGCATTGCACCAACTCAGCGAACAGTCGCGCCGCGACCGCGAAGAGTCCATCAAGATCGCGGCCGAGAACATCGCCAAGTCGGGCGGCGAACAGTTGGGCAGCCGGGCCGAGTTGATCGACAACACACTGCGCAACCTGACGGGCGAGATGAATCAGCGCATCGATGCTCTCTCGAAGGAACTACAGATCCTGCAGCAGGTGAACACCTCGCAGTACGACAACGTGGGCAAGGCGGTCGAGGCTTTGGCCAGGCGCACCGACAACCTCAGTGAAATTCTGTCGAGTTCCCAAAAGCGTGGACAGTGGGGTGAGCGTGTGGTCGAAGACATGCTCCGGGCCGTCGGCTTCATCGAAGGGGTCAACTACTCGAAACAAGATGTGAACACCGTCGGAGGGCGTCCCGACTACAAGTTCCACATGCCGCCCGACCGAGTGCTCTTCATGGACGTCAAGTTCCCGCTCGATCGATACGCCGACCACTTCAATGCCGACAACGATGCATTGCGCCAACAGGCAAAGACCGAGTTCGTGAAGGCGGTCAAAGGCCACGTCGATGCGTTGGCCCGCCGCGACTACACGTTGAACGCGAAGGAAGAAGCGCTCGATTACGTGCTCATGTTCCTGCCGAACGAAAGCATCAGCGGCTTCGTCCACGAGGCCGACCCCGGCATGATCGACTACGCACTCGGGAAGAAAGTCGTCCTGTGCTCGCCCTTGGCGTTGTATTCCTTTCTGTCGGTCATTCGCCAGGCCACCGACAGCTTCCACACCGAACAAACGGCTGCGTCGATCATGCAACAGATCAACAAGTTCAACAAGGAATGGCAGAACTACGTCAAGGCCGTCGACGAGGTGAAAGACGTCTTCCACAGACTCACCGACAAAGTCGACAGCATCGGCACCGACGGTACGCGCTTCAAGAAGCTCAACGTCCCCATCAAAGCCATCGAGAAGATGCGCACGAAGCAGGGCATTCTGGAACTTTCGGCCGGCGATGATGCCGAGGGGTTGTCTTTCGACGACGAGTAGTCGCGACCTCAATACCGGTCGACGACAATCAAGCGCCCGCACCCCAGAATTCGATCAGCCGTCGTGCCGCGGTGGCAGGGTCTTCGATCATCCACCAATGACCACGATCAACCAGTTCGATCGTCGTCGCCTTCAGCGAGCGGGCAACGTCACGTGCCATGTCGGGCGTGCCCGGGTAGGTGTCGGCGGTGGGGATGATGACCGCGCCGCGCGGAAGCTCGGCACCTGCGAGTCGGGCACCGAGTTCGCGCATCGCGGGCTGGGCTGCCGAGCGATAGAGGGCGAGAATGCATCGACCCATCTCGTCGTTCACGTGTGCGGCAACGTCCGATGCAATGTCACCGGACATACCGAGGCTCTGCAGGACACCGGCAAGATCCGCGGTGTCCATGTGCGTGAGCATTCCCACGGCTTCTTCACCGACGCCCGGCGTCTGCCATGCCTGGGCCACGTCGTGCCACGCGTAGTCGGCGTGCAGCAGACCGCCGCAGTCGGCGGCCCACGAGGAGAACATTTCGGGACGCCGCACGATCGCGCCGTACACGTGGCCCGCTCCCCAATCGTGGCCCACAACGTCGACGGGTGCGCCGATTCGCTCGACTTGGTCGATCAACCACGTGACGTAGTCACCTTGCGTCGCCGTCCAGCCGTGCGGCGTTGGCGCACCGAATCCAGGGGGTGACAAAAACAGCATGTCTCTAACACCGTGCGAGTGCAGTTCGGCACCGAGCGGCCCCCAGATTGCCGCCGTCTCCGGATTTCCGTGGACGAAGACCTTCATCGAGACTTCGCGATCTCGATTGGTTTGACCGCGACGAACTGAACGGTCGAACTGTCACCCGAGTGGAACTTCCCCTCCACGATGCTGCGGTCGACCTCACGGTGAATTTCCCAGGTCCAGCCCTCGAAGTCGGACTCGAGCTCCCCCAACTCGACCGTGATGTCGTCGCTTTGTGGACCACCGACACCACGCCCGATGTTCGCTGCGTTGTACGACTCGAGAACGAACCGTCCGCCGGGGCGCAGGGCAGCCTTCACGTTGGCGTGCACACGGCGTCGCAGCTCCGACGGCTCATGGCAGAAGATCGACACGATGTTGTCCCACTTGTCGTTTCCCATGTCGAACACGTCAAGGTCGCCAACTCGCGCATCGATCGACACGCCCCGCAGCCGGGCGAGTTCCAGGGCCTTCTCGACGCCGACGGCGCTCAGATCGATCGAGGCAATGCGGTGACCTTGTTGTGCCATCCACACGCCATTGCGACCCTCGCCATCACCCAACATCAAGGTGTCACCCTTTGTCAGGGTGGGCTCGACGTCGACGAGAAAGTCGTTGGGCTGATCACCGAAGGCGTAACCCTCGACGCCGTACCGCTCGTCCCAGAACTGACTCCCCGACGTGTCAAGCCTCATCACGGGTAATGCTAAGTCACGAGCGCAAACGAGCCGATTGTGCCGCACGTTGCACGAGTGCAGCGGCGGTAGCCAAGAAGACGACAAGTCCCGGAGCGAACGCCACTGACCCCGAGAATTGGACAACCACTCCAGCAACCATCGGGCCGAGAGCGCTTCCCACTGTCGCAACGAATCCGAGAAGCGCGACAGTTGTGCCGAAGTTTTCGATCGGCAACACGTCTCGATTGACCATTCCGTCAAGGGCCGAGAGGGCGCCGGCGCTCGCCCCGATAACGACCGCATAGATCGTTGCGAAGACGAGCGAGCCGGAAAACCAGAGGGCAATCGTTCCCGGCACGATTGCCCATCGACAGGCACGTTGGACCCGCCACGGACCGAATCTCATCACGATCGGCAACAGCGGAAGTCGACCGAGAAGTTGAAGAAATCCACGGGCACCCGCAAACGAAGCCGCGGTCGCCGCCGACAATCCCGCCCATCTCATCGTCGGGACTTGGAAGACGAGCAACGACGAGATGGACATGCTCGACAGAAACAGAGAAGCGGCATACATCCGGAGAAAATGTGAGGTCGCGCTAACTCTCACAATCTCATGCAAACTTGAATGATGTCGATGTCCGGTGGCCACAAGCTCTCTCGTGACAGTCGCTGCGATGAGGAATGTGGCGAGGAGGACCAGTCCGGAAAATTGCATGGTTGCGCGCCAGCCAACGGACCGCCTGAGAAATTCGGTGAGGGGAATCGCCACGGGAGACGCGAGAGCACCCCAGATAGTCAGTCGAGTCACTGCACGCATCGGATCGTCGGGGCGAATCTTGATGACGAGTGGTTGGGTGAATGAGTAGAACCCAGTTCCCGAGACAAGGCCACCCGCAGTGACATACAGCAGACAGAATGTCTCGGCAGATTCGACAAATGAGACAGCGCCGTACAGCACCGCTGACAGTGGTCCGAACAGAACGAGGATTCGCCTCGGACCATGCCGATCGAGTGTCCGTCCGATGGCGATAGCGATCAAGCCGCCAACCAATGTCGTGACACCAAAAAGTATGCCGAGCGACCCGACACCTACAGCGAGATCACGGGACATGTCTCCAACAAGTATTCCGAAGCCGTAAAACCACGACCCGTACGCCGCGATCGTGACGAGACCAAGTGCATCAACTGCCCGGATGGCTCGCCTACTTGTCACGCAGAAACCCTACGGGTCGGCGTGGCGCGGACGGATGTGGACGGAAGGTGAACGCTTCGCTACCGGTCGACGAAAAAGCCGCGCAAGGCCGAAGCCATGTGCTCACGAATCGCGCGACCCGACGGCAACATGTCGACCATCGTGATCGAGGTATGAATGTGTCCTCGTGCTTGCAGTCGCGTCACCGGAACACCGGCGCTGCTGAGTGCCCTTGCGTAGTCGTTGCCTTCGTCCCGCAACGGGTCGAATTGCGCGGTGACGATCATTGCGGGCGGCAGGCCAGCGAGACTCGGCGCAAGGAGTGGCGATGCGGTGACCTGCTTGCGGTCGTCGGTGGTGGCGTAGTGGTTCCAGAACCACTCCATCACGGCCTTCGTCAAGACGTAGCCATCGCCGTTCTCGGTATGTGACGGTGCCTGCCGCGAACCATCGGTCACCGGAGTGAGCAGCAGTTGTCCACTGAGACGAGGTCCGCCGTGATCACGCGCCATCAGTGCAACGACGGCAGCGAGGTTGCCACCCGCACTCCATCCGGCGACGGCAATGCGATCGGGATCCGCCCCGAGCTTCGTCGCGTTTGTCGCCACCCATTGCAGCGCCGCCCACGCGTCATCGATGGCAGCCGGGAAACGTGCCTCTGGTGCATGGCGATAGTTGACCGAAATGATCATCACGTCCGAGCGCTTGCACAGGTCGCGGCACAGCGGGTCGTCGGACGTATGGCTGCCCAACACCCAACCACCGCCGTGGTAGTACACGACGACCGGATGCGGTCCGGCTTTCGCGGGCCGATAGATGCGGTATTCGAGATCGCAGGCGGGTCCGGGCAGCGTTCCGTCGACGATCTCACCGACGTCGGGGCCGGGCGCACGCATAGTCGCCGACGCATCCATGAACCCGCGCGCTTCAACGGGGGACATCGCCTCGATGGGTGGAAGTTCGAGGGTCGCCATCACGTCGAGCATCATCTCGACATCGGGCTGCATGAGACGTACCGGCCCCGGGTTCAACTGCGTCTTGCCGGCACCGGCGAGTTCGAAGCCGAGGAAACCCTTGGTCAGCGCCTCGGTGCAGATACGCCTGTAGCGACCGACACCACCGATGTACGGCAGCAACACGCGCGGCTTGCCGGGCACGTTGGCTCCCATGTACCACGAGTTCGTGTCCTGGAAGAGCGTGATGTCCGCACAGTCGGTGCAGTGCACGCGCCAGTCCTCTTCGGCGGCGGCAGTCGGTTCGATGGTCTCGAATCCGTTGGCACGCATCTCGAGCAACGCGTCTCGGATCCACTCGACGTGTTGTTCGATCGACACCATCATGTTCGACAACACCGACGGACTTCCGGGCCCGGTGATCATGTACAGATTCGGGAAACCAACGGTCGTGAGGCCGAGGTACGTGAGCGGGCCGTTTTCCCACTTCTTCTTCAGGGTCAGACCGTTCTTGCCGGTGATGTCGACGTTCACGATCGCGCCGGTCATCGCATCGAAGCCCGTCGCGTAGACGATGGCGTCGAACTCGATCGACTCGCCGCCAAAGTCGATTCCGCTCTCGGTGATCGACGAGATCGGCTTTTTGCGAATGTCGACCAGTCGCACGTGCGGCATGTTGAAGACTTCGAAGTAGTTGGTGTCCATGCAGGGACGCTTGGTTCCGTACGCATGCCCACGAGGGCTCAACGTCTCCGCCGTTTCGGGGTCCTTCACGACCTCGTGAATTTTCGACCGCATGAAGTCACAGACGACCTCGTTGGCGGCGCGATTGATACCGACATCGGTGAACGTGGCTCCGATCTGGAGCAGTTCACCCTTTCGCCACGACCGCTCGAGCATCTCGAACGCGTCCTCGCGTGACACCGCGAGAGCCGAGACCGTTGCCATCTCCATCGGAACCCCGGTGGGCGACATGCGTGCTTCGTTCTGGTACGCGACGCGGTCGGCCTTCAGTCGCGCAACGCGATCGGGTGGCTGGGGCCCGTTGAACGCGGGCATCGAGAAATTCGGTGTGCGCTGGAAGATGACGAGCTGCTTGGCCTGCGCCGCGATGTGGGGCATCGACTGAATGGCCGACGATCCCGTGCCGATGACGGCGACACGCTGGCCGGTGAAGTCGACACCCTCGTGGGGCCAGCGTCCGGTCACGTACACGTTCCCCTTGAAGCGATCGGTCCCCGGGATGTCGGGTTCCTTCGGCACCGAAAGACAACCCGTTGCCATCACGTAGTGGCGGCACGTGATGGTCTCCCCCGTTGAGGTGTGAACCGACCACTTTTTCGTCGAGTCGTTCCATGCCGCCTTGTCGACCCGCACCTTGAAGTCGATCCCCGAGTAGAGGTCGTGCTTCTTGGCCACGTACTGGGCGTAGCGCAGGATTTCCGGTTGGGCGGCGTGCTTCTCCGACCACTGCCATTCGTCCAACAGTTCGGGGTCCCAGGTGTACTGGTAGTCGGTCGTGGCGATGTCGCAGCGTGCACCCGGGTACCTGTTCCAGTACCACGTGCCACCCACGTCGTCGCCCGCTTCCAGTACACGCGATGTGAAGCCGTGCGTGCGCAGTTCGTGCAGCAGGTACATACCGGCAAAGCCGGCACCGACGACCACTACGTCGACGTCATCCTTGGCCACGATTCGTCCCCCCTGGCCGGTCCCCCCGGACCGCCTCTCCTACGAGGTAAACGATAGTCGCCGCCGCAGAAGCGGCTATCAGTCACCTCCGTCGACTTCGGCCAACGAAACCCGCACGTTGGCAGGTTTGGGCGGGAGCCGCAGCGCGAAGAGAGCGGTGAGCACGACGAAAGCAGTCGCGCCCCACATGGCCAATGGCAACCCGCCCCACAGATACAACAACCCGGACAAGAGGGTGCCGACGAGACGGCCTGCGGCGTTTGCCGAGTAATAGAAACCGACGTCGAGCGCGACCTCGTCGTCATCGGAAAATGCAAGAACGAGGTACGAATGCAACGACGAGTTCATCGCGAACACCACCCCGAACACGATCAATCCGGCCACGATGGCGACTTCGACCGCGATGTCGAGGCCCACCAGCGTCGCGATGACCGCCGCCACGACGGCCAGAACGAAGGCCCACTGCTGCGCGGCGCGCACCTCGTCGATCTCTGTCTGACGCAAGGTGAGAATTCGCGGCGCCGACGATTGAACGATGCCGTAACCGATCACCCACACGGCGAGGAAACCGCCAACCGTGTAGTGCGACCAACCAAGCACGTCGGCCAGAAACACCGGCAGGGCAACGACGAACCAAATGTCTCTCGAACCGAAAAGGAAGAACCGGGCAACCGACAGTCGGTTGATTGCCGACGACTTCGACAGCACCGACCGCAAGGGAGCCTTCTTTTTCGACTTCCCGATGTCCTCGTTCAGGAAGACGATGAGAACCACCACGACGAGCGCCAGAACCGCACTCATCACCCACAACGCACCGTCGTACCCCAACCACGCGAGCAACACGGCCCCGAGAAAGAAGCCGACGCCTTTCAGCGCGTTCTTTGAACCTGTGAGAATCGCGACCAGGCGGAAGAGTGACCCGTCGCCGGCAACAGTCTTCACCGCGCTCTTCGAACTCATTTTCGTCAGATCCTTGGCGACACCCGACAGCGCCTGCATCGCCATCACGAACGCAACCGAGAGCCACCGCTCCCAACTACTCGATTCCGCCGACAAAGCCAGCAGAGCCACGATCTGCAGGACGAGCCCCGCAACGAGTGTGCGGTTCAGTCCGCGACGTGAACCGACCCAGCCACCGAGAAGATTCGTGAGGATCCCCATGAACTCGTAGGCGAGAAACAGAAAGGCGATGGAGACCGCCGAATACCCCAGCTCGTTGAAATGCAGCAGGACCAGCATCCGCAAGGCGCCGTCGGTGAGAGTGAACGCCCAGTAACCCGCAGTGACGAGGACGTAGTTGCGCAGTTTCACAAGTCGGCGCCGACCTTGATGACGAGCTCGGCCATGCGATGCGCATAACCCATCTCGTTGTCGTACCACGCCAGCACCTTCACCATGCTCCCGTCGATGATCATCGTCGATGGCCCGTCGATGATTCCCGACCGCGTGTCATTGACAAAGTCGGCCGACACCAGCGGCTTCGACTCGAACCCCAGGATTCCGCGGAGTGGCCCGCGGGCGGCGGCCTCGAGCATGCCGTTCACTTCCTCCACGGTGACGTTGCGCGACATCGTGAAGACGCAGTCGGTCAACGAGGCGTTGAGAAGCGGTACGCGAACGGCGATTCCGTTCAGTTTTCCCTTCAGCTCGGGGTAAATCATGGTGATCGCCGTCGCCGAACCAGTCGAGGTGGGCACGAGGGAGTTGAGCGCCGAACGTGCGCGTCGCAGGTCCTTGTGTGGCGCGTCGACGATGACCTGCGTGTTCGTGACGTCATGGACCGTCGTGATTGCGCCGCGCTCGATGCCGATGCCCTCGTGCAGCACCTTCACGATCGGGGCGAGGCAGTTGGTCGTGCAGGAGGCCGCAGTGACGATCGGGTGCAGGGCCGAGTCGTAGAGATGGTCGTTGCATCCCATCACGATGTTCAAGACACCTTCGCTTTTCACCGGACAGGCGACGACAACCTTCGTCGCACCGTTTGCAAGATGCGGCTCCAGATCCTCGACCGTCTTGAACTTGCCCGAGGACTCGATCACCACGTCGACACCCAACTCACCCCACGGAATGTCGGCGGGCCGGGAATGCTCAGAGAAGCCAACCCGACGCCCGTCGATCGCCAGTCCCCCATCCGCGACGGTCACCGAACCGCGATAGCGACCATGCACGGTGTCGAACTCGAGAAGATGTGCCGCCGATTCCACGCCACCTTTCACCTCGTTCACATGAACGACTTCGACTCCGAGACGGTGCTGAAGAGCGCGCGCCGCGAGGCGGCCGATCCGTCCAAAGCCATTGATTCCGATGCGCACGGTCATTGCTCCGCGTCCTTTCCTTTTGCACCGCGACTCGGCGGAATGCCGAGTTGCGTCATGCGGGTGTTCAATTCGTCGACCACCGCGTGGTAGGCCTGTGCACGACCCGAGCCCGACGGCGCCGCGATCGACCAGTGCCACCACGTCACGGGTGCGTCGAGTTCCTCGTGGACGAGGTCGCACACCGTGATCACCTGCACCCCACGCCCCACACGACCAATCGCGGAGGGCACCGCCCCGTCGAGCGAGAGACCCACACGTTCGGCGGCCACCACGGCGGCGGGGTTGACGGCTGCTGCGGGTTTTGTTCCGGCGGAACGCGCCACGTGTCCCGTGCGCGACTTCCACAACGCCGCGGCCAACTGCGATCGTGCGGAGTTGCGCGTACAGAGAAACAACACGTCGCGAATCGGCGCACCGGGCGGCGTACCCAGCAATCTTCCCGCCGCCGATGTGAGCCGCACGTAGCGTCGACGCGCATCGCCCGCGGAGGGTGACCGCCCGATTGCGCCTGCTTCTTCGAGAACATCAAGGTGATGGGCAAGCAGGTTCGACTTGACGTTGATCAGCTCCATCAGTTCCTTGGGCGAGCGATCACTCACCCGAAGCTCCTCGGCAATCGCCAAACGCGTCTGATCGCCGAGCGCGGCGTGCAATTGAGCTCGTTTCTGCAAGGAATTTCGCACCACGCGATTACTCAAACACGATTGAGATATTTTTTCAAGAGATCCGCCGTGAACTTGTGGTGAACTCCTTCGCCCATCGCCCTGATCGGTAGGCTCGCGTCGTGACAGTGGCTCCTGAAAAGCCTCGCTTCGACGGACTTGCGGTCGAGGCAAGCGCGATCGTGAAGAAGTACGGCGAGGTCACCGCGCTCGATGGCCTCGATCTCGCTGTTCCCGCCGGGACGGTGCTCGGACTGCTGGGTCCGAACGGCGCCGGAAAGACCACCGCGGTCTCGGTTCTGACGACCCTCATCAAACCCGACGCAGGGTGGGCACGTGTCGCGGGTGTCGACGTGGCGAACGAGCCCCAAGGTGTTCGCTCGCTCATCGGCCTGTCGGGCCAGTACGCCGCGGTCGACGAACACCTCACCGCCATCGAGAACCTTGAAATGATCGGTTGCCTCTACGGAATGCGCCGGCGCGAATCACGGCGGCGTGCAACTGATCTCATCGAGCAGTTTCGCCTGACCGACTCGGCGAATCGTCCGCTCAAGACGTTCTCCGGTGGTATGCGGCGGCGGATCGATCTCGCCGGTGCACTGCTCGCCGACCCGCCGGTCCTCTTCCTCGACGAGCCGACGACCGGTCTCGACCCGCGCAGCCGTGGCGAACTGTGGGACACCATTCGGGACCGCGTGGCGGGCGGAACGACGGTCGTGCTCACCACCCAGTACCTCGAAGAAGCCGACCAACTGGCCAACGAAATCGTCGTCATCGACCATGGTCGCGCCATCGCCCGTGGCACGTCACAGGAACTGAAGCGCCACGTCGGTGGCGAACATCTCGACGTTCACCTCGCGCGTCCCGAAGATATTCCGCAGGTTGAGTCCATCGTGGCCTCGGTCGCGGTGGGCGCGGTACGCATCGTCACCGACGAATCCCTCGTGTCGGTGCCGGTCGCAAGCGGAGTCGGTGCGCTGGCATCTGTGCTCACGAACCTGAAGTCCAACGGAGTCGACGTGGTCGACATTGGCCTGCGTCGACCCACTCTCGACGACGTGTTCATGGAACTCACAGGTCACAGCGCACAGGAAGAGGTCGCGTCATGACCATGTTGCGTGATGCCGCGACCATTGCCCGACGGAACATGATCCGGATCCGCCGTGTTCCCGAGGTGATGGTCTTCGTCCTCGTGCAGCCGTTGATGTTCGTGTTGCTCTTTGCGTACGTCTTCGGAGGATCGATCGACATTCCCGGTGGCAGCTACCGCGAGTTCCTCATCGCGGGCATCTTCGCCCAGACCGTCGTCTTCGGCGCCACCTTCACCGCCTCGGGTCTCGCCGAAGATGTCCAGAAGGGTCTCATCAACCGTTTTCGCTCGCTGCCCATGGCACGGTCGGCGGTCGTCGCCGGACGCACCGCGAGTGACGTCGTCTACAACGGACTGTCGGTCGTCATCATGTCGCTCGCCGGTCTGGCGGTTGGCTGGCGAATCCGCGGATCAGTTCTCGATGCCGTCGCGGCCTACATGTTGCTGTTGTTTTTCTCGTACTCGTTCTCGTGGGTGATGGCGTGCCTTGGCCTGATGGTGCCGACACCCGAAGTCGTGAACAATGCGACGTTCATCGTGCTGTTCCCGTTGACGTTCATCGCGAACACCTTCGTCCCGTCCGACAACCTGCCCGGCATTCTGCGGACGGTCGCCGAGTGGAACCCGGTGTCGACGCTGACGCATGCGGTGCGCGTACGGTTCGGGAACCTGCCCGCCGGAACACCCGAGCCAACTTCATGGCCGCTGCAGAACGCGATGCTCTACTCCCTCGCATGGGCGGTCTTGTTGATCGTGGTGTTCGCACCGATCGCAACCCGCTTGTATCAGCGCACCGACAAGCGCTGATTGATTTCAAGTGGGTCGCCGACCTCGAACCGCAGTCCGGCCTATTTGTAACGGCTGAGGAACCCTTCGATGGGGAGACCGACCCGCGGAGTTTCGACACTGACGTCCTGGGTCGAGAGAACCGCAAACCACATGCCGGTGACCACTGCGACGGATGTTCCAACTTGCAACCACTTCAAACCTCGTCTGGGCCCACCGGGATACAACCCGATCAAGATGAGCAATGCCACCGTGATGACGACGAATGTTGCTACGACGACTTCCGGCACCAAGGGCCATGTAGATGACAGACGATTTCGCCGAGCAACCTGAAAGTCGTCGACCTGACTCAGCATTCGATTCAGGTCACGCTCAGAGACAATGTCAGCCTCTTCGATTGCGATGACTGCGCTGCGAATGTCGAGTGCTTGTTGCTCGGCTGAGTCACGCTTGATCACCGCTGGCGCATTGAGGGCAGAGTTCTTGACCCGTTGCTTACGCTCGAGTGATCCGGAATCTTGGTTGAACCCCTTGATTCCATTCTTCGACAATTCGGTATCGCGAATGGTTTCGACGTACGTCGTGATCTTGGTTAGAGCCCCCTGGAGAGTCGCGTCTTGCTCGTAGTCGAGGATCGATTCGGCAAGTGCCGACAGCGACGACAGTTCGCTTTTCAGGTTTGCCGTGGCCGACCCCGCGCCCTGCCATGCGGTGACGTTGGCGAACGAGCCAATGAAGATGAATGCAGCACCAACAAAACGAATCGCCGCAGTCATGAGACTGTCGTCTGCACGTGACTCCGCGTTCCATTTCCGCGACCTCAGAGAAAAAATAGCGGCGATGACAACGCATGGCACGAACGAAATCAAAAATCGGACGATGCCCGACGACTGCAGAATTGACCGATACACCCAAGCGAAGTTACCAGTCATCTTTTTGGTTGTCAGTGCAGACGACACGCGGAGAGTGCTGTGCGGCAGACCGCTCGACATTCTCGAGGCGCCATACTCCCAGCGAGTTCCTCCCGCTGGCTCAATGCGAATTGGGATGTGACGAGTGCACAGGCAGAGACGGGCGCCAACCTTGGCAAATGAGAAACGGGCGTGACAGGCTCGAACCATGCAGTGCGACATCACCATCATCGGGGGCGGCCCCGGCGGCTCAGCCGCGGCGATTTCAGCGGCGCGGGCCGGTCTTCGGGTGGTGTTGTGCGAAAAGGGACCTTACGGCCGCGACAAGGTGTGCGGCGACGGACTGACGCCGCGTGCCATCGGGGCGCTGAACGAACTGGGCATCGACCATTCCGTTGCTCATCGCATCGATGGACTGCGAATGATCGCCGGCAAGAAGCAGCGCGAACTGGCCTGGCCCACAACCAATCGTTTTCCCAACCATGGAGCGGTGTGGCCCCGACAACGGTTCGACAATCACCTTCTCGACGTGGCCATGGCCGCAGGCGCCGACGTTCGTTTCGACGCCGAGGCACTTCCCGCCATCGAGGATGAAAGAGTCGTGGGCATCACGGTCAATGGCGAAGTGCTGCGTTCATCCCTCGTGATCATGGCGACCGGAGCCCAAGGTGCTGCAGCCAAGATGCTCGGCGCGGTTCGGGATCCCGACGAAACCTTCGGCCTGGCCATTCGTGCGTACGCGCCGACGCCCCGCCACGCCGAGCGTCATCTCGAGGCGTGCCTCAGTCTGCGCGACGAGCACGGCACGCCGATCCCCGGGTACGGATGGATGTTCCCCGCCGGAGACGGAACGGTCAACATCGGAGTTGGTGCACTCAGCACCATGAAGGGCTTCAAGAAACTCAACTTGAACACACTGCTCGACCAGTACGCCTCGATCGTTCGCGACTCGTGGTCGCTCGGTGAATACGTCGACAAGCCCCGCGCCTGGCGCCTTCCCATGAGCTGCGTCCGTCGCCATGGCCCGGGATGGGTCGCAATCGGCGATGCCGCGGGTTTCGTGAACCCGATGAACGGCGAGGGAATCGACTACGCGCTCGAATCGGGAGCGCTCGCCGTGAAGTGCTTCATCGATGACCCCGCCACCGCATCGACCTCGTACGACCAACAAGTCGGTGAACGGTTCGACTCGTTCCTGCGCACCGGCCGCCGCTTCAGCTTCATCATCGGACACCCGTGGTTGTTGCGCCCCGGTTTGCGCATCGCCGTGGGTACCCAGGCCGCGGCCGACATCACCCTGGCCGTCATGGGAAACCTCATCGACTCGAGCACACCAGGTGCCGCCGGTCGAGTCATGCGACTGGCTGACAAAACGCTACGAGTTGCCGATCCGCTCTTGCGTCGCACTCGCGCCACGGCGTAGTCGCATTGAACACGGCGTAGCCGCAATAAACACGGCGTAGCCGCGTCGTTGCTCTACTCGATACGCATGCCGGCGATTGCGCGGGCGATCACCAGTTGCTGGATTTCGCTTGTGCCCTCGAAAATGGTGTGAATCTTCGCGTCACGATGCATGCGCTCGACGTGGTACTCGCGGGTGTAGCCGTAGCCGCCGAGAATCTGAATTGCTTCTTCGGTGACCTTCACGGCCATCTCTGACGCGTAGTACTTCGACATCGAACCTTCGGCGTTCTTGTAGCCACCGTTCTTCGCGAGCCACGCGGCGCGCCAGATGAGCAAACGCGCGGCGTCGATCTCGGTCACCATGTTGGCGAGCTTGAAGGCGATCGCCTGGTTCATGATGATCGGCTTGCCGAAAGCCGTGCGCTCCTTGGCGTATTCGAGCGCTATTTCGTATGCGCCACGTGCGATGCCGAGCGCCTGCGCACCGACGGCGGGACGGGTTGCTTCGAAGGTCTTCATCGCGGGCTGCGCTTCACCGGTGCGACCGGCCTCGCGTGCGCGGGCAAGTTTTGCGTCGAGCTTTTCCTTGCCGCCGAGGAGACAACGACCCGGGATACGCACGTCGTCGAGAACGACTTCCGCGGTGTGGCTGGCCTTGATGCCGTGCTTTTCGTACTTCTGGCCCTGACTGAGACCCTTGGTTCCGGGCGGCACGACGAACGAAGCCTGACCGCGGCCCTTCAGTGCGGGATCAACCGCGGCAACGACGACGTGCACGTTTGCGATACCGCCGTTGGTGATCCACGCCTTGGTGCCGTTCAGCACCCATTCGTCGGTGGCTTCGTCGTAGACCGCGCGCGTGCGCAGGCTCGACACGTCGGAACCTGCGTCGGGTTCGCTCACGCAGAAAGCGCCGAGCTTCACATCGTTCGCGTCGCCGTAGCACTGCGGCACCCACTCCATCATCTGATCGGGTGTGCCGTTACCGGCGATTCCCGCGGCGGCGAGGCCCGACCCCATGATCGCCATGCCGATGCCACCGTCACCCCAGAACAACTCTTCGATGGAGACCGGCATCATGAGACCGGTCGGGTCGGACATGGCGTTCATCAGGAACTCCCAGCCGTACAGGCCGATCTTCGCGGCCTCCTGCACGACGGGCCACGGGAACTCTTCGCGGTCGTCCCATTCGCGCGCAGCGGGGCGGATCACATCTTTTGCAAAGGTGTGCACCCATTCCTGGATTTGAAGCTGGTCGTCGTTGAGTTTGAGGGAGAACTCTGCCATGCCCCCAAGTTACCCGCGGGTAAACCCCATCTCCCAACCCACGCTCGACTTCCCCTCGAGGGTTCTCGGTGTGGAA
>JAGWWV010000059.1 GCA_018970175.1 Acidobacteriota bacterium | reverse complement strand
CACGTGGAACACCGCGTGTTGGTGTGGAACAACCGCACCATCGTGTTCAGCTGATCGACATGTCGAACTTCGTCGGCATCTACAACGCGGACGGCACGTTGTTGGGTGAAATCTCCTACGTGGCGAAGAAGCTGATCGGCCGCGGCAGTTGTGCGTTGTGCGACATCACCCACGGCTGGACGGGGCGACGCCGCGACTTCGACTCCACCTGCGAATCGGCGGGCATCGAGTGGACGCTGTTGCATCGCGACGAGGCCACCCCCGAACAACTCGCCGCCGCGGGAAATCTGCCCGCTGTGATTACCGAACGTGACGGCGGGTGGGAACGTGTCCTCGGCCCGGCCGAACTTGACGCATGTAGCGGCGACCCAGCCGCGCTTGTCGCACGCCTTACTTCGAAATCGTGATTCCCTCGAGCGTCGCCCGGTTGTAACCACCGGTCAGCATTTCGCCCGCACCCATCAAGGACACGCCGAACGTGGCGGGAAGTGAAGACCAACTTGCCTGTGCGCACTTCGTCAGATCGACGGTGAACTTGAGGGTCGAGCTACCCGGAATCTCGTCGGTAGTTGCCTTGTCGCGAATCGGGGTGAGCATCGCGCCTTGATCGTTGCTGGTTGTCACGTCGAAACCGGGCGCGTCGCTGTATGCGGCACCGCCGCAGCCCGCGTCGTTCGAGTTCGGTTGCGAGACGATCAGGCCGTACTGCAAGCCGGCGATGTCGCGGAAAGAACCATCTTCTCCGTCAACGGCCAGGCGCTGGGGGCGGTACAGCTCGATTGTCACCTTGCCGTCGGCCGCCTTCACCGGAGTTCCCGAAACGTAGGGCGCACCGTTGATCGACTTGATGGACGGCACGGTGAGCGCGTACGGATTGAGCATCATCGTCACCGACGACTCTCCGCCGCCGGTCAGCCCGTAGCGAAGGGTGTACACATCGCCCGGCTTCACGTTGGCAAGGGTGTTTGCACCCTGGTTGGGGAACATCTGGGCCACCCAGAACACGCTGGTTCCCATTTGCGGATTGTTGTTGCGAATGTACGCCGTCAGGCCGTTGCCCTTCGTCGCGTCAGGGTTGACGCCCGTCGATGTGATCGCCGGATCCGCCGTTGAGCCACGGTCAACGATCAGACCACCCGAGTATGTGTTCCAGTTGGCCGCCAGCTGCGTCGGATTGTTCGCACGGTCGGCGTAAGCGGTCGGCGTCGAACCACCGCAGTACACCAACGTGCCGCAGTCGACGTATGCCCACGACACGGAGTTCTTCACGGCCTCGCGCTCGTACGAGCCGACGAGGAGGGGATTCTCGACAAAGAAGACGACCGTGAAGTTTGATTGCGACCCGTTCAGCGAACCGAGGACCGAGTTGATGTCGGTTTGACTGAGAGTGGGAGTGACGGCGGCGTTGAAGGCGTTGTTGCGGGTGCGCACCTGAACCCACGGGTTCATCGCGGCCGACGCCTTGGTTGTTTGGTCGACCGCGTCGATCGTGGTGTCACCGTCGTCGTCGGCATCGAGTGCGTTCACCAACCCGTCGGAGTCGAGGTCGGCACCGGGTTGATCGGCTGCTGACGGTTCACCATCGAATGCGCCGACCGACGCTGCGCCGACCTTCGCGGCGGCGCAGGCCTTTTTCTGTTCGGCCGACATCTTGCCGATTCCCGCCCGCCCGGCACCCATCGGTCGGCCCTTCGCATTGCCCAAGACACCGGTGCGCATGAATTGGGCCGTCTTCACCGCAGTCCACTTCGACGGCGCGGCATACCCGTCGGCTGTCTTGATGGTGACCGTACCGAGATTCGTGGTCGCACCGGACAGCTGCGTTTTTACGCACCACTTCGCGCCGACTTTCTCTTTTGCCAACACGATCGGACCGAAGTACTGGCCGTTCGGTTCGACGAGATGCAGTGTCGAACGCTTGCCGGTGGTGCGTGAGATCGGCACGGAGAACGAACCGGATCCGTCGGCCAGTGTCACCGTCGCCTTCCCCTTCGGTGAGACGAGGAGAACCTTCCATCCGGCTCCCGCGACTCCGAGTGAGCCTTTGATGCTGCTGGCGCCGGCGGCTCCGGCGGTGCCCGCCGAACCAACAGCGACGATCGACGCGCAAAGAGCCACGAACGTGACGATGCAATGACGGTGAAACTTCATGTGAACCCCGAAACGTGACGCCAACCGAAGTGCGATTGGAGAAGTTTCAAGAGACGCTAACGACGCGTCAAAAGACGGTCAAGCACGCACGATGTACCGACTGAACTTATTTCTTGGGCGTCTTCGCGGGCTTGTCGGGAATCAACGAGGCGAACATGCGCAACAACAAGTTGCGCCATGCCTCTTGGCTCGGCATGTCGGCATAGACGGTGGCGAGACCGGTGCCGAGGGGTAACACCTCCAGGAAGAAGGCGAGCGCGTGAGCATCGACTTCTTCCGCAACGATGCCGTCGGCTTTCGCCTTTTCGATGGTCTTGCGGATGCTTGCCGACAGTCGCTTTTGCGCCTGCACCAGACGCTTGGTGAGCTCGGGGTTGTAACGCGCGGCGGCGAGTGCTTCCATGCGGTCGAGGCGGTAGTCGCGGCGCTTCTTGCTGCGCGGGTCGGAGAAGTCGTCGATGATGACCTTCAACACCGCGGTGGTGTCGAGTTCGTCGGGGCCCACCTTGCGAGCCAGGTCGGCGATGTCTGCCTCGATGCGTGCCAGGAACTGGGCTTCGCGCACCGCATCGATGAGGTCATCGCGATCGTCGAAGTAGTGATACAACAACCCGACGGCGACACCGGCACGTTCGGCGACGTCGGAGACGCGCAGACTGTTGGGTCCGTTTTCTTCGATGATGTCCCGCGCCGCGGTGAGAATCGAGCGACCGGCTTCGGGCATTTCGTCGAGGGGGGCGGCCCTGTTCGGCATGGCGACACTCTAGGTGGTGTGCGTTCCGCACGGTAGGGGCGTCGCGTCGGAGGCGTAGCGCACCCCGAGCCGTATTGTGTTGACGTGTCAGACGTTGTGATTGTCGGCGCCTCGTTGGCGGGCCTGCGTGCAGTTGAGTCCTTGCGCAATCAAGGGTTCGACGGTTCGGTGACTGTCGTCGGCAACGAAAATCGGGGACTGTACGACCGCCCACCGTTGTCGAAGAAGTTTCTCGCCGGTGAATGGGATGCCGATCGCATCAGGCTGCGGAAACCTGAAGAAATTGTCGCCCTTCGTGCGGACTGGCGGTTCGGCACCACGGCAACCGCACTCGACACGTCGCGCAGAATCGTCACCACGTCGGCGGGCGACATCGCGTACGACGCGTGCATCATCGCCACCGGTGGTGTCGTGCGTCGCTTGCCGAATCAGCCGACGCATCGCGGCATTCACGTCTTGCGCACCATCGACGATGCCGAGGCGTTGCGCGACGAGCTCGTCGCCGACAAACACCTGGTCGTCATCGGTGCCGGGTTCATCGGCCTGGAGGCCGCGGCAACGGCGCGGGCGAAGGGGTGCCGAGTCACGGTGCTCGAAGGCTTGCCGGCACCGCTCGTTCGCGGACTGGGCGAAACGATGGGTCGCACTGTTGCGCGCGTGCACCACGACAACGGCGTCTCCATTCGGTGCAACGTGCGCGTTGAAGAAATACTCGGCGGCCCGACTGTCACCGGAGTGCGAATCACCAACGAATCGGGAGACGGCGAAGTGGTCGACGCCGACACGGTTCTTGTCGGCATCGGCGTCGCCCCGGCAACCGATTGGTTGGCCGACAGTGAGTTGACCATCAACGACGGAATCGTGTGCGACGAGAACCTGCAATGCGCCCCGGGCGTGTTCGCTGCGGGTGACGTGGCGCGGTGGCCGAACGCGCTCTTCGCCGATGTCGAACCCACGATGCGTGTCGAACACTGGACCACCGCATCAGAGCAAGGCGCCCATGCGGCAGCCAACGTGGTTGCGCAGCTGGCCGGTCAGCCACTCGCGCCCTATGCAGCGGTGCCGTTCTTCTGGAGCGACCAGTTCACCTCGCGCATCCAGTTCCTGGGTCGTGGCACCAACGCCGACGACGTGCGCATCGTGGCGGGCAATCCCGACGACGGAAAGTTCGCCGCCGCATACTTCGCCGACGACAGATTGACGGCGGTGCTCGGGGTGTCGCTGCCCAAGGCCGTGATGCCGGCCCGCAAGTTGTTGCAGGATCGTGTCTCCAAGGCGCAGGCCCTGGCGCATTTCTCGGAGGCAACCACGTGACGAACAACGCGACGACCGCGATGCAGATCTTCGGCGAACTGCGCCAAATGGCCTGGGTGGTACCGAAGGGAACCTTCGACAAGCACCTCGAACACTGGATCAACTCCCTTGGCGTCGGCCCGTGGATCGTCGTCGAACGACCGCCCGTCATCAACGTGGTGCACCGTGGGCAGCCGAGCGAGTTGAACTTCTCCTTCGCCATCGCTCACATGGGTGCAATCCAAGTCGAGATCATCGAACAACACGACGACGCCCCCACCACCTACAGCGAGTTCATGTCGGCCACGAATGGCCAAGGCGGTTTGCATCACATCGCCTTTTGGCCCGACGACATCGACGCGGCGCACGAACGCGTGACGAAGGAGCTGGGCTGGAGCCTCGTCACCAAGGCGCAGATCGGCGACAACGCGAAGTTCCGCTACTACGACACACCCGCGCCGATGGTCGGCATGCCGAGTGCGCCGGTGATGGAACTCGCCCAAGTGGCCGGGGCAACCCGCGACTACTTCCTCTCCGACATGGCCGCGCTCAGCCGAACCTTCGACCCCCGCACGAGCGACGGAATTCTGCGTCGCGGCATGAGCCGCGGTTAGGACGCGTCGCACCATGCAGCCCATCGACTACGCGCACGCAACCGGGTACTGGCACGACGGTTGGGCCGGCACCAACGTCGAATTCGCCTGCACACCACCCGCGGGCACGAAACACATCCGCGTCATTTTCGAAAAGACCCCGCACATCGACAATCTCCTGGTGTTCGTCACGGTGAACGGGTTCACCATCCGCCGTCAGGTGATGGCCAGTGAAGTCTTTTTCGTCGATGTCCCCCTGACGAGCGACGCCGCCACCGCCACGGTGACGGTGGTCTCCGAGGGCTCGTTCGTCCCGAAAGAACAAGGGATCAACGACGACACCCGAGTCCTCAGTTACCTGCTGCGGGGTGTCGAGGCCAGATTCGCCGGCGAGTAGAGCCCCACGAAAGGCCGGGGGTAGGCTCGAGTCCCTACCACCAAGTAACTACTACTTATCCCCTGGGGGTTCACCGTGACCACGGCAGTAATCGTTGATGCCATCCGCACGCCGCTCGGCAAGCGCAACGGCAAGTTGAAGGACTGGCATCCCGTCGATCTCGCATCAGAAGTTCTCCGCGCTCTCGTCGATCGCACCGGCATCGACCCCGCCATCGTCGAAGACGTGGTGATGGGTTGCGTCATGCAAGTAGGCGAGCAGGGCGTGAACATCGCCCGCAACGCGGTCCTTGCCGCGGGCTGGCCCGAGTCGGTGCCCGGCACCACCGTCGACCGCCAGTGCGGTTCGTCGCAGCAGGCCGCACACTTCGCCGCGCAGGCAGTTCTCTCCGGCGCGCACGACGTCATCGTCGCCGCAGGTGTCGAAGTGATGACCCGCGTGCCGATGGGTTCGTCGATGGCCGACGGCAAGTACGGCTTCCCCTTCGGTCCGAAGGTTGGCGCCCGCTACGAACCACAAGGTGGACTCGTTGGCCAGGGCATCTCGGCCGAGCTCATTGCCGACAAGTGGAACCTCACCCGCGACGACATGGACCGCTTCGGCTGCCGTTCGCAGGAACTCGCCGCACGGGCAACGAAGGAAGGCCGTTTCCAGGCCGAAATCCTGCCGCTGCTCGGCGCTGACGGTCAGATGATGACCGCCGACGAAGGCCTGCGCGACACCACGATGGAATCCCTCGGCAAGTTGAAGCCGTCGTTCCGCCCCGAAGAAGACGGTGGCCGCGTCACCGCCGGCAACTCGTCGCAGATCACCGACGGTGCATCGGCCCTCCTCATCATGAGCGAGGAAAAGGCAAAGGCACTGGGCCTCAAGCCCCGCGCTCGCTTCGTCAACTTTGCACTGGCAGCCGACGATCCGCGCCTCATGCTCACCGCACCGATTCCGGCAACGCACCGCGTTCTCGAGCGTGCGGGAATGAAGCTCGACCAGATCGACCTCGTCGAAATCAACGAGGCATTTGCTTCGGTCGTCCTCGCGTGGGAAAAGGAACTGCACCCCGACATGAGCAAGGTGAACGTCAATGGTGGCGCCATCGCCCTTGGTCACCCGCTCGGTGCATCGGGCACGCGCCTCATGACCACGCTGCTCAACGAACTCGAGCGCACCGGCGGTCGCTACGGCCTGCAGACGATGTGTGAGGGCGGCGGCATGGCCAACGCCACCATCATCGAACGCCTCGGCTGAGCCCGGACCACGTCACTCACAATGCCCTCCTTCGGCACCATCATCTGGTGGGCCGGGGGAGGGCTTTTGTTTTACGGCATCTGGAAGGCCGGCCTCGCGATGCTGAAGTCGATGACGAGCCCAACGCCCGCGCCACCTCCGCCCGGCGAGATGCGCCGCATCAACGTGCGATATCGCTGCAGTGTCTGCGGGGTGGAGCTGAAGATGACCATGGCCCCCGACGAAGACCCGCCCCCTCCGAAGCACTGCCTCGAAGACATGGACATGATCGCGCCGATCATGGAGTGAGGCCGTCAGGCCGAACGGAATTGCGGAGTGAGGCCGATAACAGGTTGATGCGCACACACCCTGCTGCTATTTTCCAAATATCCCACTCATCCACTTCGGTTGGTGAGCCCGAGGCCCGGCCGAGAGGTCGGGCCTCTGTGTTTCCCGCCATTCGCGCGGCTTGTGAATTTCGCGTCCTTGGCCGTCGACAACCGTGTTCGGAAACTGTGAGCGCACAAGGGCAAGTGGGCGCAGCGGAATATCAAATGATGCGACTGACCGAAGGTGTCTACTGGTTGGCGCCGAATGTGGATTGACAGTTCCGACGAGAATCCCGAAACCTTGCGCGAGTCGAATCGCCTCGGTCAGGTCACTGTCGTTCGAAATCACTAGCGCCTTGTCAATCAGTGCGCGGGCCGCATCATTGACGAGGTACGCGCCAAGGTTGACGTCGGACCCTTTCTCCTCTTCGATCACGACGCGAGCGAGCGTGACCGAATCGGTTCGCCGTCGAACCTTGTCAGCCCACATCATTGAAAACAGTTGTTTGGGGCGGAAGCGAGGACTGAACAGTTGGTTGTGCGGCTCGAACGCATCGGCAAGCGCTCGAGATTTCACCCGAGTAGTGAATCGACCCCGATGGACAGTCACGAGTTCACTCGAGGAAAGCGCACGTAGATACGTTGCGTGTCTTGACTGAATTCGAGGATCATCTCGTCGAACGTTGACGAGAGCCGTGAAGTAACGAATGTGAACTATGTCGTCGAGGGGAAGGAGGTGCCGCACCAATGTTTCGGGATTCAGCCACTTGTAAGGGGTGTCCTTCAATGCACCGTGATAGAGGTTGAGGCCGTCGATGTAGACGCCGCTTCGCTTCGGTTGCATTCGCGGAAACTACGCAGCCGGTGTTGCACAGGCCTGGAGTCGGGGGTGAACACCGGGTGACAAAGCAGTGCGTTTTCCACAGTCTGGGGAAAACCCGGTGGGTAACTACACATCTGTAGTTCAGATTCAGACCCTTGATACACAAGGCTCTGCGCACAATGTCCACATGACGCCCGTCACGGGCCTGTGGTTCTTAGCAATAAAAAGTGACCAGCGGGGGTTGTCACATCCACAAGGGTGACAAGAAAGCCCTAGCGGTACTTCGTGGCGGTGAAAAGACCGCCCAAAACCAGGGCCAACCCACTGAAGAGGTACCAGTTTGACCGGCCCCCGGGAACGGCACCCAGGTAGTACATCAAGATCACAAGCGAGCCCAGGCCCAGCAGCACGAACATCAGAATCGGCACCCAGCGCGGGCTTTCGTAATAGGCCTTTGGCGTCGGTGGCGTGTAGCGCGTACTGGCTTCGACCGACGACGTGCCGTGCATGGCATGAACATCGCCATGGTCGAGCGGGTGGGTCTTGTGCAGGCCACCGGGCTTTGTGCCCTTGGGGGTGACGCGCCCACCTGTTTTGCGCTTTGGAGGTGCCACGAACGACGAGTGTAGGCGTTCGGCAGACCCCCGCGGTAACGAAACCGACTTACTTGTTCGGCTCGAACTGGATGTCGATCCAACGCGCCTTGGCCCCGTTGTGGCCTGCTTGGGCGGTGAAACCCGTTGCCGAAATGCTGGCACCGAGAGCGGCCACCAGCAGCACCTTGCTGACCGTGGCCAAAACGGGCACCCGACCCACCAACCGCTTGGCGAAGTAGCCGGCCACCACCAGC
>JAGWWV010000017.1 GCA_018970175.1 Acidobacteriota bacterium | reverse complement strand
ATGCACCAGTCGCCGTTTGCGGCTTCGATTGCGACGTTGCGGAGCTCGCCGAGCGTCTTTCGATTCAAGCTTGGCAGCTTGACGTGCTTGACGGATGCAAATGCTTCCGCGGCACGCAGCATTGGTCGGTAGTCCTGGGTGCCGTCGTCAACAACGACGAGTTCCCGGTTCGCATGCTGTTGGTTGATGAAGCACGCGACTGCCCGACGCGCCAGTTCCATTCGATCCGCCGTCACCATGAGGCAACTGACGAGAGTGGACGGCGGCATCAACGGACGGACCTCGGTGTGAGCGCGGGCGACTCGACGGTCGCCAGATCATCCGAAAACTGGGGCGCAACATTGTCAAGCCCGTGGGTGAGTCGGGCCACGACCGAACGACGCGGGATCGTGTCCTTCGAGAGAAAGCGGCCACTATTCGATCCGACGTAGTGCACAACGGCAGCATCGGGATGAAGTGTGAGAGTCACGTCGGTGAAGTAGCGAAACGACTCTGCAGGTTCGACTTGGTAGAAGTATTCGGGTGACAAGACCGTGACGAGGTGCGGGGACGTACGTGCCACGCGCGCGATCAGTGTCGGGCCAGTGGAATAGCGCACAAATGGATTTGCAGCCAGTGTTCCGCGCAGGACCCGGTCGAGGAATTCCGATCCAGCTGCGGCGCCGATGACCGCGTTGTTGGGCTGCAGCGTTGTGAAGCGACGATTCAGCCGGGCCGTGCGACGGGATAGGTGCAGCCGACCGCGGAACACGGCAGCGTCGGCACGTTTGGCCGCCCAGATAGCGAGCCACGCCAAGCCGGCAGCGGAACGGACGACCCGCCTGTCGCCCGCCACCCGACGCTCGTCGAGCGACCAGACCCGTTCATTGCCAATAAAGCACGGCGCGTCGGTCAACCCGCCGAGGGGGCGAAGGGTGATCGTGTCGAAATCGACGTAGAAACCACCTTCAAGAAAAAGAATTGCGTAGCGCAGGAGATTGCTGCGCGCGGAGGCCGCGGTGGGCGGAAGCGATCGGTACACCTCGCCGACCCGCCGAAGGTGGGCCGGTAACTCGGCAAAGACCGCTTCTGGGTTGGTGTCGACGACACGGACGCGGTCGTCGGTGGTTGCAACGTCAAAGGCCTCGGAAGCGGGACGCCGGCCAAAGCAGTGCACGACGACTCTTGCGTTGGGGTCGACGGCAAGAACTGACGAGATCGCCACGGCGTACAGCCGCGGAAACCATGAACCACTCCAGAGAAATCGATAGACGTTGGGAATCGCGCTCGACACGTCATCAGCATGCTGAGAGCGTTTGGTTACGTGCAGGCGACAATCTGAATGGGTGGCTAATTTTCGGGCAAAAATGGCGAACACTTGGCAACGAACACTCGGCGTTAGTCTGAGAACCATGGAACTCTCGGTTCTCGGCCAGACCGTTCGCCATCCCATCGACCATGTCGAGGTGTTTTCCGCACCCGCGCACGTGACGAAGGTGCGTTTCACCACTGATGAACTCAGCTCGGTGTGCCCGGTGACGGCGCAGCCCGACGTGGCGACCGTGGTGATCGAGTACACGCCGCGTGATTGGTGCATCGAGTCGAAGTCGCTGAAGTTGTACCTGTGGCGCTTCCGCGACATGGCGGTGTTCGCCGAGGCGTTGGCCGCCGAAATCGCCGATGAAGTGATGACCACGGTGAAGCCCCACCACGTGAAGGTGTCACTGACGCAGCGCCCCCGCGGCGGCATCGAGGTGCACGCCGAAGCCGAGCGCGGCGCAACATCACGCTGAACTCGGTTTTCAGCGGATCTGGACGACTCCGTTGATCGGGCCGACCTCGATCGGGCAGGGTACTCTGGCAATCGCTGGGATACCGCGCGACCTGTGTTCGAGAATCGGACGTTGGTGCTCAGCGCCTCATGCCGTCGACGATCAACCATGCGGCTTCGTCGGCGAGTTTCTCGACGCTGACAGCGCCGTCGGTGGAGTTGAACTTCGATGACAGCGCATGGAGCGTGAAGATGCCTGCCGCGCCGTGGGCAACGAGGAAGAAGGGTGTACGCACCGCGGTGGGTTTGATGACCTTCTTCTTTGCGAGTTCGTCCATCAGTTTGCGAACAGGGGCAAGCGAGGGCTGCACGTATTTCTTGTAGATGTGGTCGAGGTGCCACGAATCCTCGAGACCCTCGTTGTTCATGAGGCGATTGAGGTAGGGATGCTTGTGCGAGGCGATGAGGAACGCCTTGAACTGCGACTGCAGTTCGCCGAGCTGCGTGTCGGGGCGGGGGAGCGAGCGGAGATTGTCGCGGATCTCGCTGAACATCGCGCCGAATTCGTGGTCGATGACGGCCTTGTAGAGGTCTTCCTTGGTGCCGAAGCGCTGGTGGATGGCGCTGTGGCTGAGGCCAAGCTCGCGGTTCAGGGAACGCAGCGACGTGCCGTCGTAGCCGTGTGTGGCGAACAAACGCAGCGCGGCTTCAAGGATCGCCTCGTCGCTGTGCAGTTTCGGTCGGCCGCGACCCGGCGACGCCGTCACACAAGCCCTCGCTTCGCTCGGGCCGTATTCATGCAAGCCCTCGCTTCGCTCGGGCTTGTGCAATCTCGTCGAGGTCGGGGACGGCGAAGAACGCTTCGTTCGGTGCGTCGCCCCAGGCCTGCACGGGTGCGGGCGCACTGGGTGCGCCCCAGTCGGTGCGGCTGTGGTTCTTTGCCCAGTCATCGTCGTCGTTGATGTGGTCCATGTCGGCGAAGAACTCGAACATGTTGCCCGAGGGGTCGCGCAGGTACCAGAAGAGATTCGAGCCGAGGAGATGCCGACCGACGCCGATGATGTGGGAGTCGGGGTTGTCGGCGACCACGGCCGCGCCGTTCTCGCCGATGGCGTCGAAGTCGTCGACTTCGATCGCGTAATGGTTGAGATAGCCGACGCGTGAGCGGTGAATGAGAAGGTTGTGGTGGTCGGTTTCGACGCGGCCAAAGGTTCCGTTTGCGCCGACGAACTGGTCGGTGACGCGAAAACCAAGACCGTCGAAGTAGAACGCCGTCGACTTTTCGATGTCGGGAGAGGCGAGAACAACGTGGCCGAGACGGCGCGGCGGGCGCCTGTCGGGAGCGAGCGAGGCATTGCGGTTGTTGTAACGGTTGCGGTCGCCCGGCCTGTTGGCGGGGCGTGCGTCGGTCGGCTTCAGGGGAATGGGCGCACCGACGTCGATACGGATGGAGTGGCCAAGAATCGGGTCGGTGCACTCGAGCGTGGTCGAACTGGTTCGCGACTCGACGCCGAGACCTTCGAGACGACGGGCGATCTCGGCGATGTCGCTTTCGTGTGAAGTGGAGAAGTGCATGGCCGACAGGTGGCGATGATCGCCTTCCTTGATGTTGAGCACGGTCGGCCGCTGGTCGGTGCCGTAGACGCCGTCGGCCGTACGGCGCAGGCCGTGGCGCTCCCAGAATGCGCCGAGTTCGGCGGGGTTCTTGACGCTGAGGTCGATGTCGAGGAAACCGTTCAGTGCCATATTCAGGCCTTCTTGGTGAGGGGCAGATTGTGGTCGGCGACGCGGACGCACTTGTTGGTCATCGTGCCGACACCGTCGATGATGGTGGTGACGACATCGCCGTCGCGCAGCAGCTTCTTTTGTGCTGCGCCGACGCCCGCCGGTGTGCCGGTGAAGATGACGTCACCCGTTTGCAAAGTGGTGATGTGCGAGAGGTACTCGATGAGGAACGGAATACCGAAGATGAGGTTTGCCGACGTGTCATTCTGGCGTTCTTCGCCGTTGACGAGGCACTTGATCGAGATGACGTCGCGGTTGGGAAGCGCATCGGGTGACACGACGACGGGTCCGATTGGGCCGAAGGTGTCGAACGACTTGCCGAGGTCGAAGTGGGGTGGCTTGCTCGCCATCTGCACGGGTCGGTCGGAGACGTCTTGTCCCGCGGTGATGCCAAAGACGTGGTTCCACGCGTCGCCACGGGCAATGTCCTTGCCGCCCTTGCCGATGATGACGACGATTTCGCCCTCGTAGTCGACGCCGTTGCTGCGCAGTTCGATGTCGGAATTGGGGGCACAGATGCACGACGAAAACTTGGCGAAGACGACCGGATTGTCGGGCACGTCCATGTTCGACTCGGCGGCGTGGGTCTTGTAGTTCAGCCCGATGCCGAAGACCTTCTGTGGTGCGGGTGACGGCGCACCCAGTTGAGCGGGGTTCACAGTGCCGTCGGGTGCGCGACCGGCAACCTTTTTCTGCAGGTCGTGGAGCTTGTCGCCGTGAGCGAGTGCGGCCATCGGGTCGGACGGAACGGCTCCGCCGCTGACTGCCTCGATGTCGTGGTACTTGTCTCCGTCGACCAGCACCGCCCGTCCCGCGTGGTTTGCAAACGTGAATGCCATGGTGAGGTGCTCTCCTCCGCAAATAACTAGACGGATGACAATATAACTCTCCGTCGCGGGCCGGGGAACCGCCGGGATGGCGTCAGAGTTTGGAGTCCTGCTTCAGTGCGGTGTCGATGCTGAGTGCCGCCGCCACGACGAGAGAGGCGAGGGGTTGGCTGAGGTCGTCGTGAATTTCGACGACGTAGTTGTCGGCGGTGGTGAACATCGCCTTGGCGAGACCGACGAACTTCTTCGTCACGCGGGCCACTTCCCGGCCGTCGGCATCTTCGATGGCGAAGTCCCACGCACGCCAGTTCTCGGCCTTGATGGCGCCGATCTTGCGACCGCCGACTTCGAGACCGAAGCTGATCTTGCCGAAGACGTTTTCCTGCACGATGCGGCCGAGCTCGTTGCCCGTCGCATCACCGACGATGACGGTGCTCTTGAACACCTTTGCGGGCCGGGTGAGCGCGAGGACGACCGCGCCGGTGGCGTCGGTGATCTCGAGTTTGTGGGTGAGGAACTGGTCGACGGATGACACGACTCGGAGCAGTTTCTTCGCCTTGCTCTGGCCGACCTCGTTCACGTGGGCGATCACGTTGCCGTCGGCGTCGGATACCGAGTACTGGTTGGTGACCTCGATGAGTTTGGCCTTCTGGTTGACGACCAGGACCTTGTGGTTGAACAACGGTGAAGTGCTCATTGCTGACGTCCTCTTTCCATGATCTTGCTGCGGCGTTCGGCCACGGTATCGGCGCTGAAGGCGCGCTTGCGCCAGGCCTTTGCCTCGGCGGCTTCGGTGACCCATGCGTCGGTGTCGGTGGTGGTGAGCGAATAGGTGTTGCGGATGGCACGCACGCCGGACTGGTCGTTGCCGATGATGTCGAGGGCGATCTTGCGCGTGAAGGGCATGAGTTCGGCGTGCGGCACGACGTGGTTGACGAGGCCGAGTTCGAGAGCCTCAGTGGCGTCGATGAAGTTGCCGGTGAAGCTCATTTCGCGGGCGCGGCGAACACCGATGGCCTGGGGGAGAAGCACCGAGAGACCCCAGCCCGGCATGACCCCGACGCGGGCGTGGGTGTCACCGAACTTGGCGTTTTCCGAGGCGATGAGGAAGTCGCAGTTGAGGGCGAGTTCGAATCCGCCGGTGACGGCGACGCCGTTGATTGCGCCGATGAGTGGCTTCGACAGTTTCGGGAATGGACCGCGGACGCCGTCGGAATTCGGTGTGCCGTCGGCACCGGTGCCGCCGAGGAGGTTGCTCGACGGGTCGCCGAGTTCCTTCAGGTCGAGGCCGGCGGTGAACGCGGGGTCGGCCCCGGTGAGGATGATGACGTCGACGTCGTCGTCGGCGTCGGCGGCCTTCATCGTTTCGTTCAGTTTGCGCAACAGTTCGATGCTGAGCGCGTTGCGGGCGCCGGGGCGGTTGAGCGTGATGGTGGCGATGCGCTCGGAGATGTCGAGGAGAATGACCGATTCGTTGGACTGCGTCATGCAGTCATGCTTGCAGGTCGGGTGTCTCGGGGGGAAAGTAGGAAAAGGTGAGGTCGCCCAGCTTCACGAGCGTCGATGCGATCCACCCGCCGAGCGTGCCGAAGTGGTCGTCGAGGATGGTGCTGGATCCGTCGGCGAGGGTTTCCTCGGACAGGTCGTAGAGGCCTTCGTAGGTGACTTCAAGTGCGAATTCGGTGCGTCCCGCGCCGTCGAGTGGGTGGCTGATCTCGGTGGCGAGGCTGGCGCGTTCCATCGCGGCGTTGCCGATGGTTGGACTGTGCGCGGGCGCGAGGGTGAGGACCTTTTCGTGGTCGGGCATGGCCGAGAGGCGCTGTGCCCGGAAGACGATTTCGATTTCGATGGCGGGAAGATCGACGAGGGTTTCCTCGAGGTACCACCGCCGGTACATCGCCTGGCTCCACGAGGGCCAGTCGAGGGTGATGTGGGCCACGACTCGCGGAGGCGAGCCCTCGCCGGGGAGGCCGTAGCTGGTTTCCCACGTGAGGTCGCCGAGCAGAACGTCGGACTGGAAGTGCTCTTCGAAGGCCTGCCGTTCGAGAAACGCGCCCTCGAAGGCCTCGCGCAACGCGCCGATGGCATCGGTAAATACGTGGTCCAACATTCCAACCGAAGCGTAGCGATCGGATGCTGGCAGACTTGCTGCCATGAGTTTGGTCCTTCTCGACAAGTCCGACGGCGTTGCGACAATCACGCTGAACAATCCCGGCGAGCGCAACACGCTCACCGCTCCGATGGTCGCCGAGATCATCGCCGCGATGGACGACATCGAGGCCGACGAGTCGATGGGTGCGGTCGTGGTGACGGGTGCGGCCCCCGCGTTCTGCGCCGGTGCCAACCTCGGCAACCTTGCCGAAGCGACGGGCGACAGCCTGAAGAACATCTACGCGGGTTTCTTGCGCATCGCCTACAGCCCGTTGCCCACGTTGGCGGCGGTGAACGGCGCGGCAGTTGGTGCCGGAATGAACCTGGCCCTTGGCTGCGACGTTCGTGTCGCTGCGCGACGCGCGAAGTTCGACACGCGCTTCCTGCAGATTGGTATCCACCCGGGTGGTGGACATACGTGGATGCTGCGTCGCATCGCCGGACCGCAGGCCGCGATGGCGACCGTCATCTTCGGCGAGATTCTCGATGGCGCCGAGGCCGAACGAATCGGTCTTGCGTGGAAGTGCGTCGACGACGATCAGTTGGTGACGTACGTCCATGACATGGCGGCGCGCGCCGCGTCGCGACCGCGCGAACTCCTGAAGGTGACCAAGCGCACCATCCAGGACATGGCCCTGGTGACGGAACACCCCGCGGCCGTCGAACGTGAACTCGATCCGCAGGTGTGGAGCACGCGTCAGCCGTGGTTCGCCGAGATGCTTGCCGCATTGCAGGCAAAGATCACGAAGAAGTGATCCGGATTCTGCGCCGCCTGACGGGCGTCGCCATCGTGTTGGCGACGCTCGGTTTTCCGGTTGCGACGGTGTCGGCGGGCACCCCACCCGTCGTCGAGCCGACGAGTTCGTACATCGTGATCGTTGCGTCACGCGACGACATCGACGACGTGTCGGCCGACGTGGCGCGCAGTGGGGGTTCGGTTGGCTCGGTTTACCGCTACGCGGTCGGTGGTTTTTCGGCCCGCCTCACGGGTTCGCAGGTTGCGTCGCTGCTGGCCGACCCGCGGGTGGCGAGCGTGTCGCGTAACAAGCGTGTGCGCAAACGCGCGACCGTGCCCGCTGCGCAAGGTGACGTTCTGTACCACCTCGACCGCATCGACCAGCGCGCATTGCCGTTGGACGGGCGCTATGCCCCTCCGGCCACGGGTGAGGGTGTGCAGATCTACATGATCGACACCGGTGTGCGCGCGACGCACGTCGACCTTGCGGGTCGGGTCATTCACGGAGCTGACGTCGTCGGGCCCGACGAGCGCGGGGTTCCCGCGGTTCCGTCAGACGACTGCGACGGTCACGGCACGCACACCGCGGCACTGGCGGCGGGAACCGAATACGGGGTGGCCAAGCGCGCGACCATCGTTGCCGTGCGCGTGCTCGACTGCTACGGCGAGGGCGACGTCGACAGCGTGATTCGTGGTATCGACTGGGTGATCAAGCACCACCGTTCGGGCAATCTGGCAGTTGCGAACCTCAGCCTCGGGGTCGACGCCGACGAAGATTCGCGGCCGATGGACCTGGCAGTGGTCGACCTCGTGCGCGACGGCATCGTGCCCATCACCGCGGCGGGAAACAAGGGCCAGGACGCGTGTGAAGTGTCGCCCGGCCACACCCCCGAAGCGTTGAACGTCGGTGCAACCACCCAGACCGACGAACGTCTGGCGATGGCGCTCGGCACGTCGAGTTACGGCTCGTGCGTCGACATCTTCGCGCCCGGCGTGCGGTTGCTGTCGGCCGGTATCGACAGCGACACGGCCGAGCAAACCTTGACCGGTACGTCGATGGCGTCGCCGCTCGTCGCGGGCTACGTCGCCCTGATCGGCGAGACCGACCCGACCGCGTGCCCCGAGGCGGTGCACGACGCGGTGACAGCCCGCGCCACGAAGGACGTGGTGAAAAACGCAGGTCCCGGGTCACCCAACCTGTTGTTGAACGTCAGCGACGTGTCGGCCGTCGGAGCGGCGGCGCCCGGAACACCCAGTGCCCTCGTGTCGAGCCCACTGGCCGACGGCGTGGTGGTGTCGTGGGACCCTGGTTGCAACGGTGGCGCACCCGACGGTGTCTCCAATGTGCGTGTCTACCGCGACAAGGAAGCCGACCCGATTCGCACCGTCAACGTTCGTGGTGCATCGCGAGTGGTCGTGCGCGGCTTGGATGTCGATGCGTCGTACCGAGTCAGTGTGCGGCGTCGAACCGCAAACGGTGTGAGTGAATGGTCCGAGAAATCGATCGCCGTCAGCCCCTCCGACCTCATGACCGGCGGCAAAGTGCGAACATCGTTGCTCGCGTCGTCGACCGAGGCCAAGGTACGCGGCACATGGAGTGTCGGTGACGAACAGAAGTGGAATTGCCGCATTCTCGGTGGTGGTGTCCGGCTCTTCTTCACACGCAGTGCGGCATGCGTCGTGTCCGTCGTGCCGGCCTATTCGAACATCGCCTTCGGCCGTACATTCACGCCCGCCGAAGCGACGGCCCCGGCCGGAAGCGGGTCGGGGCGGCGTTTCGTCTACGACCGCAGCTCGCGGCGACTGTTCGCCATCGATGCCGACAATCGCGTGGTGCGCAGCACGACCGTTGTCGGAACGGTGACACCGCCCGTAACGGGGCGTTACAGACTCGCCCGCACGGCCGATGGCTTCGGTGCCGCAGGTGCGGTGGGTGCCGTGCGGTTCCGTGAGATCGTCGACGAGTTTTCGCCCGATTTCCTTGGCGCAGCGGTGGCGGATGATGCGGTGTACCTGCCTCCACCCGATGGAAAGTGGTTCCGCTCGTACGTGACAAAGACGAAACTACTCGTCATCGTTTCGTGACACTTTGCGCACACTCGTAGTTTCGACACACGTGCGCGCGCGTCGGGTGTATGTTGCCAAGCGAGGAGCTTTTACTCCGGTTCATCTCTGAAAGGAGACCCGATGAGCAAGCGTCATCGCAGTCAAGAGACTGCTCCGCCTCCGCGTGTCGAACTGCGCGCCCATGCCCACAACGAGCGGCACCGAATGCATTCGGAGCTGCACACCGTTGCCGGATTGGTGAGCAACGGCGTCGAACCCGACGACGTCGACGAGCCCGGCCAGGCCTGGCGTGTCGAGGCACACCACAACAAAGAACGCGCCTTGCGCAAGAAGGGTCGCGCGGCCAAGCGTCACTGGAAGACGAAGGCGTGGAAGCGGCGCAACGTGATGCGCAAGCAACGCGCCGAAGCATTCCGCACGATCGCCGACTGATTCGCGTCAGGCGCCGGCGGGCGTCAGCCACTCGGCCGACAGTTCGCCGCGTCGGCAGGCCCACTCTTCGGCGGTCATGGCGAAGCGGAAGTGGTCTTCCCACAGGCCGTTGATTTCGAGGAACCGCTCGGCGAGACCTTCGTTTCGCAGACCGATCTTTTCGACGACGCGAAGGCTGTTCGTGTTGCGCGGAATGATGCAGATCTCGATGCGGTGCAGGTGCAGTTCGTCGAAGGCGAACTTCAGCAGCACGACAACGGCCTCGGACGTGAAGGCGTTGCCTGCGCGACGCTCGTCGATCCAGTATCCGATCGTCGCGGTTTGCATCGCACCGCGCACCACGTTGTTCAGGTTGACCTCGCCGCAGAAGGCGTTGTCGACGAAGAGACCGAACGCATACGAGGTTCCGCTCTGGCGTTCACGTTCGCGGATGTTGCAGCGCGCGGAGAAGATGTCGCGATCGTTCGCCGGGTCGGGTTGGGTGATGGGGCGCAGGGGTTCCCACTTCAACAGCCAGCCCCCGTTGCGCTTTCTGCACTCGGCCCAGGCCGAGAAGTCCTGCACGTTCAGGGGACGCAGCACGACACGCTTGCCGTAGAGGCGCAGCCCCGGGGCGCCGACGCCGCTGACGTTGGCGGCGCGGTGTGCGGGGTGGTCGGGGTTGGCGGCGTTCATGAGAGGGAAAAGTCTCGCAGAACGTCGGCAAGCCGTGCTCCGGCGCCGAGGCGCGCGGCGGACCTGCGTGCCACCACGGCGACCCCGTCGGCGAGCGCCGTTGTCGACACGGTGATGGCGGGCAATTGCAGTTTTCTCAGTACCGCGACGAGAACGCAGCAGCCGCCGACGATGATGTCGGCGCGGTCGGCGGGCAGGCCGGGGTTGTGGACCCGGTCGGCCAACGTTTCGGTGGCGAGCGTGCGAAAGACATCTTCGGCTGCTTCTTTCGTCAGCTCCATGCCGTGCAGCACGTGTGCGTCGAACTCGTGGAGGCCGAGTTCCACCATCGCGATGGTGACAACGGTGCCGGCGACACCGACGAGTCGATCGCATGATTCGAGTTCGGGAATCTCGCGCACGACGTCGTCGATTTCGTCGACGACGGCTCCGATGGCGTTGGTGAGTTCCTCGGGGCGCGGCGGGTCGTGCTCGAGAATGCGCTCGGTGAGATTGCGCGCGCCGTAGGGGATGCTGACGACGCGCGGTGTCGAACCCGGAAGGCCGATGCTGAATTCCGTCGAGCCGCCGCCCACGTCGAGCACCGTGAGCGGTTCGGTGCCGATGACATGTTCGAGATTGCGCTGCGCGCCGATGAACGCGAGTGTCCCCTCGGTGACACCATCGATCACCGTGACGTCGCATCCGAGTGTTCGTTCGGCTTGAGCAATGAACGGCCCGGAGTTGTTCGCCGAACGCACGGCCGCGGTCGCCACCGCGTGGAGATCGGTGATGCCGTGGGATTCGACGATGTTCTTGATTTCTGCGAGGCGCTGCAGCGTGTCGGCGACCGACTCGTCGGCGAGGTTGCCGGTGTCGGCGACTCCGGTGCCGAGTCGCGTGACCACACTGTCGCGGTGCAGTACGTCGTTGCCGTCGAGGACGAGAAGCTTCACGGAGTTGCTGCCGATGTCGACGACTGCGATGCGATCAGACATGGCGCAGCTCCGACGCGTAGTCGATGCGCCGCGCGACCCACTCGCCGACGGGGTCGTCGCCACCGGCGAGCCACCAAGCGAAGTGTGCATGGAGACACTTCACACCGCGTCGCGTGCCGGCAACCCCGGCAGACGGGGCCGGACCCGTGTGGCCCGGCGGCAGGTCGCGGCTGCGCATTTCCGAATACTCACGGTGGGCGTCGTCGAGTGCGGTCGCATCGACTTCGGCCTCGGCTTGGTCGACACCGCCCGCGGCTTCGAGACGTGAGACGGCGGTGTATTCGTCGCTCCCGACGAGCCAGAAGAGTGTCGGCATGGGTGTGCCGTCGTTCAGTAGCGGGCTGTTGCGCACGACAACGGGGTCGCCGTTGGCGCGACGCACGACGACGTCGAAGTCACCCTGCGGGGCGCGTCCGAGCAGTTCGGTGACGCGATCGATGTCGGCCTGTGTGGCCATTGAGCCGGACCGCGGTGTCAGAAGATCGCGATGGCGAGCAGAACGATGACGATGATGCCGGCGACGACGGGCAGTGCACGCTTCACGATGGTGGCGCCGGCGGTTTCGATGAGGTTGATCGGCGCGACTTCTGGGGCATCGATCTTGCGCACGGTTGGTTGGCCGGTGTCGGGTGCTGCTTCGGGTGCCGGTGCGGCGGCGGCAACGGCGGGTTCGGCTGCGATGAGGTTGTTGAGGTTCTCGGAGAACTGCGCGAGAAGCTTGTCGCTGACGTCGGCAAGTGCGCCGCGACCGAACTGTGCAACCTTGCCCGTGATGGAGAGGTCGGTGTTCACGTTGACCTGCGTCGAACTGGCGTCGATGGCGGTGAGTTGCGCGGTGATGACGGCCGACGCATTGCCCTTGCCGCCCGTGTCGCGACCCTCGCCCTTCAACACCACCTTGTAGTTGGCGTCGTCTTTTTCTACGAACGACGCCTGGCCTTTGAACTGCGCCTGGATGGGACCGACTTTCACCTTGACGGCACCGCGGTACGTTTCACCTTCGATTTCCTGCAACTGTGCGCCGGGAAGGCACGGCGCGATGCGCTCGACGTTCGTGAGCACGTTCCACGCTTCGGCGATGGCAACGGGGACGGTGAAGCTGTGGTTCAGGGGTTCCATGATTCGAGATCCTCGAGGGTGTCGATGTCTGCGGGGGTACCCGAGCAGGGTACTTCCTCGACCAGTTCGGGGCGACTGGAGATGAGGTGACGTGCGCCGAAGTCGCCCGTTTTCGGCAAATGTGGCCATGCTTCGCGTCGAATGAGGGCGGGAGTGCGCGTGGGTGAGCCCGAATACGTCGCGACCGCGATGGCGGCCCGGGATTCGGCCACCGCGCGCCATGCATCGGGGGTGATGAACGGCTGGTCGCCGAGGCCCACGATGACGGCATCGGCGCCGGCAGCGTCGGCTGCTCGGATTCCGGTTTGAAGTGAGGTGGCCTGTCCCTCGGTCCACTGCGGGTTGGTGACGCCGGTGACGTCGGCGGGAAGTGGTGCGAGGTCGACGGCGCCGGCCACGACGATGACCCGGTCGATCGGCGCACCGTTTTCGATGGCGCGGCGCACCGCGGCAACGGCGTGATCGATGACCCTTGTGCCGTGCAACGGTGAAAGAAGTTTGTGCTGTTTTCCCGCAAAGCGCGAGCCCGCGCCGGCAGCGAGGATGAGGGCAACGATCACGTCCCAAGCCTGCCCCGAAAGTGACGGGACCTCCACCCGGCCTCGGTAGTTTTATACCGATGAAACGGGGGTTGGGGAGCCGCCGGGCCGCGAGGTTCGGCGTTGTCGGCGCGGTGCTGGCCTGCGCCTGTGCGCTCGGTTTCGGCGCGTCCCCCGTTCATGCGGGTCGGGGTGCGGTCATCGTGCCACCGTCCGTCGTTCACACCTCGTGGCGTTCGCCCGAGATGATGACAAAAGACGCCCAACCACGCCACGACGTTCTGCGCGACCGTGCTTTCGAGGCGCTCGAGGCGTACGAGAACGCCGTTGCATCGAAGGACCCGCGTGTTGCCGACAGGTACCAGCGCGCTCTTGCAAGCGTGGTGTCGATCGTTGCTGCTCGCACGTTCGTCTCGCGCAGCGAGATGCTCGCCGCGTGGCAGTCGACATCGTCTCGTCACCAAAAGGCGATCCTCGTCGGGCTCACCACCTTGGGTGCGGGTTACCTGTTCGGTTCCGACAACCCGAAGAAGGGACTCGACTGTTCGGGTCTCGTCGCGTACGCGTGGGCGAAGGCGGGTGTCTCGTTGCCGATGAAGTCCGATCGTCAAATCGACCAGAGCCGTGAGGTGTCGCGTGCCGAAGCCCGCGCGGGCGTGATCGTCGGGTACCCGGGTCACACGATGATCTATCTCGGCGTCGGCGACATCGTGTTGCACTCCGCGCGACCCAACCTGGGTGTGCGTGTGGGGCCGATCAACTGGCGCGAATCGCCGAACGTGCGGTTTGCCGATCCCGCACCCGAGAGCTGACGTTTTCGCCCGGTGCGGCGCGGTCAGTTCGTGTGAATCGGGCCGCTCGAGTCCCGCAGTGACGGGGCGTTGCGACCGGTTCGCCTGGCGATGATTTCCGCGCAGATGGAAATTGCGGTTTCTTCAGGTGTGCGGGCGCCAAGGTCGAGACCGATGGGAGACATCAGGCGGGCGAGGTCGGCGGGGTTGCCGACACCGGCTTCGGCGAGGCGTTCGAGGCGCTTGGCGTGGGTCTTTCGCGATCCCATGACGCCGATGTAACCGACGCGCGTGGCAAGGGCGCCCTGTACCGCGGGGACGTCGAACTTGGCGTCGTGGGTGAGGATGCACACCGCGTCGCGGGGTCCGAGGTTCTTGCCCTCGGCGGTGAAGAGATCGCCCGGCCACGACACGACGACGTTGTCGGCCATGGGGAAGCGACGGCGCGTGGCGAAGATTTCGCGCGCGTCGCACACCGTGACGCGGTAGCCGAGGATTTTCGCAACGCGTGCAAGGGCGGCCGTGAAGTCGACGGCACCGAAGATCCACATCTGTGGTGCGGGCGCGAAACTTTCGACGAAGACCTTGACCGTTGGCGCGTCAACGAGGTCTTCGGGTGTCGTTTGCCCCTCGGGTCCATAGTGGCGAATACCCGTGGTTCCCGCCTCGAGTTCGCCGAGTGCATCACGCACGACGATGCGGTCGAGTTCGGTGTTGCCGAGCGAACCGACGGGCGGTTCGCCGGGTGCAACGACGAGCGTGCGTCCGGTGTGCGGACCATCGATGACGGTTGCGATGGCGATGGGTTCGTGCGAGCGAATGTGGGTGTCGAGAATGTCGAGCGCAGCCGCACCGGCGTCGGCGCCGACCAGATTGTCGGCGGGCTGAATGAAGAGATGGATGGTTCCACCGCAGGTGAGGCCGACCGCGAAGGCTTCGTCGTCGGAGTACCCGAACGTGACGACGCGAGGTTGGGCCTCGCCCGCGAGGATTGCGAGTGCCTCGGACACGACGGCACCCTCGACGCAGCCGCCGCTGACGGAACCAATGACCTGCCCCGATGCCGACACGGCCATTGCCGCGCCGGGTTCGCGCGGCCCCGAGCCTTCGATGTCGACGACGCGGGCAATGGCGAAGCGTTCGGCGTTGCGGCGCCAGCCTGCGAACTCGGGGAGCAGATCGCGCATGGTGTGAAGTGTACGGGCGTCAGTCGAGACGTGAGATGGCGCGGCAGAGGCGGTCGAGGGCATCGATCGAGTGACCTTCGACAAAGTCGTCGACGTGCGGCAGCGCGGCCGCCATTCCCTTGGCCAACGGGGCATAGCCCTTCGTCACCTTCAGCGGGTTCACCCAGATGGTGCGGAAGGCGGCCCTGTGCAGGCGTTCCATTTCCGAACCCAAGAGCTCGGGGTTTCCGCGGTCCCAGCCGTCGGAGAGGATGACGACGATCGATCCGCGGGCGAGGCCGCGCACGCCCCATTCGTCGTTGAACGTGCGCACACAGTCGCCGAGGCGCGTGCCGCCGCTCCAGTCGGACACGTTGCGTGACGCACGCGTGATGGCCTCGTCGGGATTGCGCGTCGACAGTTCCTTCGTGAGGCGGGTGAGTCGCGTGCCGAAGGTGAAGGCCTCGACGCGCTGGCGCCCGGCGACCGCAGCGTGCACGAAGCGGAGAAAGGCCCGCGAGTACGGCTCCATCGACCCGGAGATGTCGAGGAGAAGAACGAGTCGACGAAGCTTGTCGTCGGGTCGGCGCCAGTATCGGCGTACGGGTTCTCCACCCGAACGCAGCGAGGCGCGCACGGTGCGACGCAGGTCGGGAACCGAGTGGGTGCCGCGGGCGGCGCGCAAGCGAAGCGATTGGCGGCGTGGACCGGCGAGACGCAGGCGCGACATCAACTCGCGCGCGAGGTGCAGCTCGTCGTCGGAGTATTCGGCGAAGTCCTTTTCGCGCAGCGCCTCGATCGCCGACCACCGCAGGGTGAGGGTGATGTCGGCATCAGACTGCGAGGTGGATCCGTCGTCGGGGGTATCTTCGCCGTCGTCGGTGGCAAGTGCGATGCGAATGGTTTCGGTGATTTCGTCGGGGCTGTTTGCCCCGCGCGCGTCCCAGAAAACCGCGAAGGCGCGGTCGTAGAGTTCGAATTCCTCGGGCCGACGAACGAGCGTCGCGCGCCCGGCCCAGTAGACGTTGCCGCGTTCACCGACGCCCAGTCGAGTGAGGGCATCGACGAACGACACCACGCTGTCGACGGGCGCAACGATTCCGACGCCGCGCAACACGCGCGCGAAGGCGACGGCGATCGCTTCGGCCTCGTTCGGCGCGACGACGTTGTCAGCCGTGGAAGGCGCCACGTTCGAGGGCCTGCTTGACGAGGGCGGCAACCCCGGTTTCGCGCACGCGCTCGTGGTCTTCGCGGTACTTGAGCACCGTGCCGAGGGTGATTTCGACGACGTCGTCGTTCAGTTCCTTCGTGCCGAGTCGGCCGAGTGCGGTGGCCCAGTCGATGGTTTCTGCGATTCCCGGTGGCTTGTAGAGCTGCAGTGCGCGCAGTGCCTCGACGGCGCCCGCAACTTGGCGCGCAAGACCAACGCCGATGCCGGGCACGCGCAGTTTCACGATGGCGACTTCACGGTCGAACGTGGGGTGTTCGACCCAGTGGTACAGGCAGCGGCGCTTCAACGCGTCGTGGACGTCGCGCGTGCGGTTCGACGTGAGAATGACGACGGGCGGGTTGTCGGCGCTGAACGTGCCGAGTTCGGGCACCGTGATTTGGAAATCGGAGAGCACCTCGAGGAGGTACGCCTCGAACTCGTCGTCGGCGCGGTCGATTTCGTCGATGAGAAGAACCGGCGAGGGCCCGCCCGTGGGTTCGATGGCGCGCAGAAGAGCACGCTTCAAGAGGAACTGCTCGCTGTAGAGCTGCGATTCGAGTGCTTTCGTGCCGGCACCGGCGGCTTCGCCCGATGCCTCGGCGGCACGCAGGTGCAGCAACTGGCGGGCGTAATCCCAGTCGTAGACGGCCTGTGCCGCGTCGATTCCCTCGTAGCACTGCAGGCGAATGAGTTCGCTTCCACGGGCCTCGGCAAGAACCTTGGCAAGCTCGGTCTTGCCGACCCCGGCTTCGCCTTCGAGAAGAAGCGGGCGCTGCAGCGTGAGCGCCAGAAAAACCGCGGTGGTGAGACCCTCGTCGACCAGGTAGTCGTGCGCAATCAGCGCATCACGAACGACATCGGTTGATTCGGGTGCCGCACTGAGGTAGGCCACCCCGAAAGCCTACGAGTCAAACCTGTGTTCCCCGACTCTTACGAGTCGAATCCAAGTCCGAGACGATCGAGGGAGCGCAACCAGAGGTTTCGGTTGCCGGTCTTGTCTTCGTGGCGCATCGACCAACGCGTGGCCTGGATGCCGATGAAGCGGAACGGTTCGGGCGGGAAGGGCAGGGGCTTGTCCTGGACGAACTTGGTGGACGTGGCCTTGCTGCGCCGGCCGTCGAGCAGGTCGAGGAGAACTTCGCCGCCGAAGCGCGACGACCCGGTGCCGAGTCCCGTGTAACCAAGGGCATAGGCAACGCGACCGCCCATCGCGCGACCCCAAAAAACGGTGAACCGCGTGCACGTGTCGATGGCGCCGCCCCACATGTGAGTGAAGCGAACGTCGGCGAGTTGCGGGAAGGTCTCGAAGAAGTGTCGCGACAGCAGCGCCCATGATTCGGGGCGCGATTCGAGTTCCGCATTCACCTTGCCGCGGAAGTAGTACACCGCGTCGTAGCCACCCCACAGAATTCGGTTGTCGGCGGTGAGTCGGTAGTAGTGGAACTGGTTCGGAATGTCGGAGAGCCCCTGACGATTCGCCCAGCCGATGGAGTCCAGCTGCTCGTCGGACAACGGTTCGGTGACCATGCAGTAGTCGTAGACGGGCACGATGTAGTGGCCGAGGCGCTTGAGAAGCGGCTTGAACGCATTGGTGCACAGCGCGACCTTGCCCGCGCGCACCCGTCCGAGGGACGTTTCGACGAGAACCCCGACTCCGTCGCGTTCGATCGCGGTGGCCTTCGTGTCTTCGAAGATTCGCACGCCCAGCGATTCGGCGACGCGCTTCAGGCCCCAGGCAAGCCGTGCCGGGTCGACGAGCGCCGCACGTTCCTTTCGCCACAGGCCGCCGACGTAGGTGGGCGAGTGGATCTGCGCCTGCATTGCTTCGCGGTCGAGCCATTCGACGTTGTGGCCGAGCGAGCGCAATTGTTGGTAGTCCTCGCGCATCTCGTCGCCGTACGACGACGGATGGGACGTCGTTGCAACGTCGATGACGCCCGTACGTTCGAAGTCGCAGTCGATGTTGTAGCGACGGATCGCCGATTCGATCTCGTTGAGGTTCTGCAGGCCGAGTTCTTCGAGGGCCGGAACCTCGTCGGGGAAGCGCTGTTGGGCGTTGGCGATTCCGTGCGTCAGCGAGGCCTCCATGAAGCCGCCGTTGCGACCGCTTGCTGCCGAGCCCACTTGGTTGGCGTCGATGAGGATGATGTCGCGCGACGGGTCGCGTTCCTTTGCGATGATGGCCGTCCACAGCCCCGTGTAGCCGCCGCCGACGATGCAGAGATCGCAACTTTCGGTGCGCACCAAGGTGGGGTTCGCATCGGGCTCGTCGGCGTCGTCGTACCAGTACGGATAGGGATCCGCGTCGGCGATGGCGTCGAGATGACGCGGATCGATCGCCGGGTTTTCCATTCTTTCACCCCACCGGGAATCGTTTTCCCAGTGACCTCACCATACCCCAGGGTCGGCGAATAAGGTCGGAACATGGATCTCGGAATCACGGGGAAAAGGGCAATTGTCGCGGCGGGTACTGCGGGCCTCGGTCTTGCAACCGCAGTCAGCCTGGCGCGCAACGGTGCGCGGGTCGTCATCTGCGGACGCGACGAACAACGTCTGCAAAGTGCAATCGAAAAGGTCGGTCACGGCTGCATCGGCATTCGGCACGACGTGTCGACGCACGAAACCGCGATGGCCTTCGTCCGCGCCGCCATTGAGATTCTTGGCGGTGTCGACATTCTGGTGACGAATGGCGGCGGCCCGCCGCCCGGAACCGCGCTCGACACCCCGATCGACAAATATCCTGCTGCACTCGAGCTGAGCCTGTTGTCGGTCATCGGCATGTGCCAGGTCGCGCTGCCGTACATGCGCGAGCAGAAGTGGGGCCGCATCGTTGCCATCACCTCGATCTCGGTGAAACAGCCGATCGCCAACCTTGCGCTGTCGAACACCGCGCGCGCGGGAGTCACCGGTTATCTCAAGTCGCTGGCACGCGACGTTGCGGGTGACGGCGTGACGGTGAACTCGGTGCAACCCGGCATTCACCTCACCGACCGCATCAAGGACGTCTCGGGCAACACGTTGTCCGCCCAAGCCTTCGGTATTCCCGCCGGATTCCTCGGCGACCCGGGCGACTTCGGCGAGATCTGCGCGTTCTTTGCGAGCGAGCAGGCGAAATACATCACCGGTGCACACCTGAACGTCGACGGCGGCCAGTACGCCGGCCTCCAATAAGGGTTCAATAAGGGTTCTCGGTGTGAAATTACCCGCTTTTTGCTACACCATGCTCCGAGAAATGACAGGCTCCGAGAAATGAAAGGTTGCTGACCGTGTTCGTACACAACGTCCTCTTCAAGTGGAAGCCTGGGACTACTCCTGCCCAGATTGACGAAATCACCGCCGCGCTTGGCACATTGCCGGGTCGGGTTCCATCAATTCGGTCGTACACGATCGGATCCGACCTTGGTTTGTCGCAGCCCGAAGTGAGCTGGGACTTTTCGATCGTCGCGCAATTCGACGACGAGGCAGGTTGGCGCGACTATGTGTCGCACCCCGACCACGAAGCGGTGCGTGACCAAATTGTCGCGCCACACATTGCCGCACGCGCGACGGCCCAGTTCACGGTGAAGTGAAGCGACACACCTGCGTTTCTCGGTGCGAGAAGTAGCAAAAAGCGGGTAATTTCACACCGAGAACCCTTTGGTGCGTTCGCGGTGGGACCAGAAGCAGAAGGCGATGAGCACGTAGGCCACGCCGATAATTCCGTCGAAGACGAAGTGTTCGCCGAAGTAAACGAGCGTCAGCATCATCGACGCGGGGAACACCACGACGATGGGCCGCAGCCACTTCGGCATCTGCTTGGCGAAGAACAAAACGACGATCAGCGAGAACGCCACGTGCAGGCTGGGCACTGCGGCAACGGGGTTCACGATTTCGCGTCCGCGCTCGATCACGCGCGACACCGTGTCGAGGCCGAGATGCGTCCAGCCGCGCACCGTCGGACGCGCGATCGGGTCCATGCCGCCTTCCTTGGCCACCATCCAGGGCGGCGCGGCGGGGAACACGACGAACGTGGCGACACCGAGGAACAACACGGTTGCGAGGCGGCGGACGTACTGCACCCAGCGGTCGCGGTTGCGCGCCCACAGGGCAACGGCGATCCCCATCGGCACGCAGAAGTGCGTGAAGTAGATGAGTGAACCAACCACGTCGTACCACCGCACCGACGACGCCTCGCAAAACTTGTCCTGAATCCACACGTTCGGGTCGATGCCGAAGAACAAGAACCGGTCGACATCGCGCGGGAGAGTGTGGTTGACGGGAAAACCGAGTTGGTCGGCGACTCCACGCGAGTAGTCGTACGCGAACCACATCGCGACGAACAGCGCAAAGTCGCGCAGCATCTGGAACCACACCCACCGGGGGCGTCCGACGGCTCCGCACGCGAATCCACCGAGCACCCACAACAGCACCGCGATGCGGTCGGTGGGTAGGCCGAAGGCGAACGCAGACCAGACAAAGCCTGCGAAGTAGGCGAGAAAGACGGCGACCCGAAGGTGCCGGGTATTCACTGTTGCGACGAGAATGCCCCGGTTACTTTGATGCTTCGTCGAGCGCACGACGCACGAGCACCGATGCGAGGTGCTTGCGGTAATCGCTTGTCGCGTTGAGGTCGGACTGCGGTTCGGCCTCGGCCGACGCCTTCTGTGCGGCATCGGCAACCGATGCGCCCGACGCGATGGCCGATGCGACGCTGCTGGCGAGGACGGGTGTCGAACCCATGTTGACAAGACCGACACCGGACTCGCTGCCGCGGCGCCACGCGGCGACGCCGACGATGGCCCAGTCCTGTGCGCGGCGGTTGAACTTCTGGAAGCTCCAGCCGGCACCGTGCATCTTGGGAACGCGGATTTCGGTGAGCATCTCGTCGGGACGCAACGCGCTTTCGAGGAAGCCCTTGTAGAAGTCCTTCGCGGCGATTTCGCGCGTGCCCGACGCGCCCTGCACCACGTAGGTGGCGCCGAGGGCGAGCGTGGTGGCGGGAAGATCGGACGCCGGGTCGGCGTGGGCAATCGAGCCACCGATGGTGCCGCGGTGGCGTACCTGCGGGTCACCGACGTGACCGGCAGCGCAGGCGAGGAGCGGAACGTGCTGGGCAAGAACGGGTGACTTCTCGACGTCCATGTGGCGCGTGAGCGCACCGATGGCGATGTGATCGCCCGCGTCGCGGATGTACGACAGGTCGGTGAGACGACCGATGTCGACGAGCACGCCCGGCGCCGCGAGACGCAGCTTCATGAGCGGAAGAAGCGAGTGGCCACCGGCGAGGAACTTGGCGTCGTCGCCGTATTCGGACACGAGGCTGATGGCCTCGGCTGCGGAACCGGCGCGCTTGTAATCGAAAGCTGCGGGAATCATCACTTACCAGCCTTTGCGCAGGCGAGAACGGACTGAACGATGTTGTGGTAGCCGGTGCAACGGCAGAGGTTGCCTTCGAGGCCGATGCGGACGTCTTCCTCGGTCGGGTTCGGGTTTTCCTTGAGGAGTGAAATGGCCGCCATGACCATGCCCGGTGTGCAGTAACCGCACTGCAGGCCGTGGTTCTGCATGAACGCTTCCTGCATCGGGTGCATCTTGTCGCCCTTGGCGAGACCTTCGATCGTGGTGATGTCGCAGCCGTCGGCCTGAACGGCGAGGACGGTGCAGCTCTTCACGGCTTCGCCGTTCATGTGCATCGAGCAGGCGCCGCAGCTGGAGGTGTCGCAACCGACGTTGGTGCCGGTGAGTTCAAGGTTCTCGCGGATGTACTGAACGAGGAGGGTGCGCGGTTCGATGTCGCTGTCGCGCTTCTCGCCGTTCACGGTGACGCTGATCTTCATGATTCCCCTTCTTGCGAGACGTCCCCCGTCTCGAGGTGACCCCTATCTTGCCCCAAAGCGGCCCGCCCCCCGCCAGCCGACGGGGAACTAATCGCGTTCCAGGCCACGCAGGCCACTAATCGCGTTCCAGGCCACGCAGGCCGGTGTACGCGAAGGTCAGGGTGAGGATCGAGCCGCCGACGAGGGCCAAAAGCCCGCCCCAGACCCCGTTCCACGTGACATCGCCGAGGAATCCCTGGCGCGACAGTCGCAGGACGTTGGTGGCCGGGTTCACCCGGGCGACGGCGTGGAGCCAGCCCGTCATGACGTACAGGGGCGTCTGGGCACTGGAGAGGAACATCACGAGAAACAGCGTGAGCTGCATGATCGCCGCACCGCGCATGTCGCGGAAGCGGTAGGCGATGCCGAGGCCCCAACCCGCCGACACCGTGGCGAGGCCGATCGATGCGACGTAGAGACACAGAATGCCAACGACGCCGCCGGTGAGGCGCGCCCCGAACCCGAAGCCGACGATGACGACCATCGTGACGACGATGACCGTGCGGACCCACGTCATGATGAGTGATCCGAGGATGAGAGCCGACCGCGGCGTGGGCGACATGCGCAGCCGGTCGAAGAAACCGGTTTCGATGTCGCGGATGGTGGTGAATCCGAGGCCGACCCCGGCGAATGCGGAACCCATGACGACCGCGAGGGGCAGGTACCAGTTGATGCTGCGGTCGGTGGGGAAGCCCGGCAGTTTGGTGATCGCGAAAAACGTTCCCGAGAATGCGATGGCCTGGAAGATGGGCATCGCGAGAGTGGGAATGAACGTCGACGGCAGGCGACGCATGTTGCGCATGCCGCGTGCCGACAGCGCGCGCGACGACCGCATTGCCGAGAGATGCGTGTTGGAGAACTGCGTGGTGTTCATTGTGCCGCCACCCTTTTTGCCAGTGAACGAAGTGCGAGCGAGAACGACACGACCATGATGCCGATGGGAACCAGCAACGCCTTTGCGCAGGCGGATGCGGTGAAGCCCGTGATACAGAGATCGCGCAGACCCTCGATGAGGTACGAGATCGGGTTCGCGTTCGCGATGTGGCGATAGGCGCCGCTCATGGTTTGTCGCGGGAAGAACGCACTCGAGAAGAACAACGCGATGAAGACGAGCGGGAAGATGCCTTGCACGGCTTCCGACGAACCGGTGCGCAGCGCCATGGCAGCCATGAAGCCGGCGACGGCGATAGCGGTGAGACCGCCCGACACCAACATGACGACGGCGCCGGCGACGCCACCTTTCACGTGCAGGCCGAAGGGGATGAGCAAGACGGTGAAGAACGCGGTTTGTGCCGCGCCGTACGCCGCCGCACCCATGAGCCGGCCGACGAGAATGCCGAGTCGCGAGGTGGGCGAGGCGAGCAACCGGAAGAAGAAACCGTTTTCGATGTCGGTGGCGAGGGCCGAACCGCTTTGCACCGAGCCGAAGAGCACGCCCTGAACGATCGTGCCGGCAAGGCTGAAGTCGAGGAACGAGTCGACTTTCGGGAAGCCCGGCAGCCCCGTGGCGCGACCGAACGACGACGTGCCGAGCGCGGCAAAAAAGAGCGGGAAGATGATCGACGGCACCACCAATGCAGGTTGGCGGACGAGCGCAAGGATCGAACGCTTCGACATCGCCGCCGTTTGGCGCAGTGCGATTGCGGGAGCTGCGGCGGTCACTTTTCTCCCTCGAGACGATGTCCCGTGGCTTCCGCAAACACGTCGTCGAGGCTGGGCTCGTTCAGTTCCAGGCGGTGGACGACGACGCCTTCCTCGTCGAGGCGACGCACCACGTCGGTGACGGCACGCGCGCCCGCAGCGAGACCGACTCCGAGAGTTCCCTCTGCGGTGGGGCGCATGTCGCCGAACTCGGCGAGGACGCGCGACGCGGTGGCTTCGAGACCATGATCGACGGTGATGAGCAGTGTCGGCGCACCAACCTGGGCCTTCAGGTCGCGCGGGGCACCCTCGCGCACGATCTTGCCGCCGTCGATGATGGCGATTCGATCGGCCAGCTGGTCGGCCTCTTCGAGATACTGCGTGGTGAGAAGCACCGTCGTGCCCTCTTTGTTGAGTCGACGTACTTCTTCCCACAGCGTGACTCGGCTCATCGGGTCGAGGCCGGTTGTCGGCTCGTCGAGGAACAGCACGGTCGGTTCGTGGATGAGCGAGAGGGCGAGGTCGAGTCGGCGACGCATGCCGCCCGAGTACGTGCCGACCCGGCGGTCGGCGGCGGCGGTGAGCCCGACACGTTCGAGAAGTTCACCCGCACGAGGCTTCACGCTCGACGGCGCGATGCCGTACAGAACCGCCTGCAGTTCGAGAAGCTCGTTGCCGGTCATCAGCGGGTCGATTGCCGCATCCTGCAGTGCGACACCGATGTTGCGGCGCACCTTGTCGGCTTCACGCACGATGTCGAAGCCCGCGACGGTGGCGGTTCCCGACGTGGGACGCAGCAACGTGGTGAGCATGCGCACCGTGGTGGACTTGCCGGCGCCGTTGGGGCCGAGAAATCCGAAGATCTCTCCCTCGCGCACCTCGAGGTCGACACCGTCGACGGCTCGCACGGGACTGTCGGACGAACCAAAGTGACGCACCAACTGCGATGCGACGATGGGGGAACGCGATGACATCGGGGGACTTCCTATCTGCCGACCGACAAACGTCGGACGGCGAAGTCAGACCCTACGCCCGTTGGGAAACTTTCGGTACGACTGTCGTGTCAGGACTTCGCGGCCATGATGGCCGACCACACACGCTCGGAGGTCGTGGGCATGTCAATGTGCTTCACACCGAGATGCGACACGGCGTCGACGACGGCCGACTGCACCGCCGGGGTCGACCCGATGGTGCCCGACTCGCCAATTCCCTTTGCGCCGAGCGGGTTGAGGTACGTCGGTGTCTCCATGTGCACGACTTCGAAGCTCGGGAGCTCCGCGGCCGAGATGAACGCGTAGTCGGCGAGGTTCGACGTGATGGGGTTGCCGTCGGAGTCGTAGCGAACTTCCTCGAGCAGCGCCTGCGCGGTGCCCTGTGCGAGGCCGCCGTGGATCTGACCCTCGAGAAGGAGCGGGTTCAACACGCGGCCGGCGTCGTCGAGTGCGACGTGACGTAGGTGACGCACCTTGCCCGTTTCGGTGTCGACTTCGACGACCGCGACGTGTGCACCGAAGGGGAACGATGCGCCCTCGGCATTGAAGCGCGACTCTTGCGACAGACCGCCGTCGCCCTTCGCCGCCGTCGCGAGATCGGCCCACGACTTGGCGATTGCCGGTGTACCCGACACGTGGAACACGCCGCGGTCACGGTCGAGTTCGATGTCGGCTTCGTTGGCCTCGAGCAGGCGGGCAGCAAGTGCCTTGGCCTTGTCGACGAGTTCGATCGACGCGAGGTTGACGGCGGCGCCGCCCTGCTGCAGCGAGCGTGAACCCATGGTTCCGCCGCCGACGGGAACGAGGTCGGTGTCGCCCCAGACGAGGTCGATCATGTCCATCGGGATACCGGTCTGGTCCGACGCGATCATCGACCATGCGGTGGCGTGACCCTGACCGTGTGGGCTGGTGCCGGTGTAGACGATTGCACGGCCGTTTTCCTGCACTTCGATCTTGGCGGTTTCACCCATCGGCGGAACGCCTCCGGTGATTTCCACGTAGACCGACACTCCGATGCCGAGTTGCTTCACGTCACCCGATGCGCGGCGCTTGGCTTGTTCGGCGCGCAGCGACTTGTAGTCGGCTGCGGCGAGCACCTTGTCGAGGGCGGTTTCGTAGTCGCCGACGTCGTAGGTCTGGCCGATGACGGTGGTGTGCTTGTCGAGGAACTTCGGGATGAGGTTCATGCGACGAACCTCGGCCGGGTCCTTGCCGATTTCGAGGGCGAACATGTCCATCGCGCGCTCGGCGGCGGCGGTTGCCTCGGGTCGACCGGCACCGCGGTACGCGGTGGTGGGTGTGGTGTTGGTGACGATCGACGTCGTGCGGCACTCGACCTTCGGGAAGGCGTAGACGGCCGACGACATGGGGCGCGTCATGAACGGGGCGAGGATGGTTCCCATGTCGACCCATGCACCGCAGTCCTGCAAGACGTGCATCTGGTAGGCGAGCACCTTGCCGTCGCGCGAGCCGCCGATGGTGACGTACTGAATCTGCGCGCGACCGTGGCCCATGCCGAGCATCGATTCGCTGCGCGTTTCGCGCCAGCGCAACGGACGACCGAGCTTCTTCGACATCATGCCGAGCAGGCTCTCTTCGGGGTAGACGCCGATCTTCGCACCGAAACCACCGCCGACGTCGGGGGTGATGACGCGAAGCTGCGAATCGTCGAGACCGAGGGCGGCCTTGATGCCGTCTTTAGCGCCCTGCGCGTGCTGCGTGCTCAGCCACTGGTAGAGACGACCGTCGACCCATGCGACTGCGGAGCCGCGCACCTCGAGCGGACACGGAGCAACGCGCTGGTTGATGAAGCGTCCCTTGACGACGACTTCGCAGCCCTCGAAGAAGGCATCGCCGGTGTTGTCGGGCATGCCGAGAGCGGTGGAGTCGAACACGACGTTGCTACCGCACTCGTCGAAGATGAGTGTCGAGCTGGCCATGGCCTCTTCCATGTCGACGAGCGCCGGAAGAATGTCGTAGTCGACGATGACCATCTCGGCGGCGTCTTCGCCCTGCTCGCGGGTTTCGGTGATGACCGCGGCGACGGGTTCGCCAACGAAGCGGACCTTGTCGCTGGCGAGGAGCGTGCGCTTGGCGCCGGGGTTGAACGTGGCGGGCATCGGCGCAAGTTCGAGATTCGCCGCGGTGTAGACCGCGATGACGCCGGGGGCCGACAGCGCATCGGAGACGTCGATGCCGGTGATGCGGCCGTGGGCGACGGTGCTGCGCACGTACGTGACGTGGGCGGCACCCTTCAACAGCGGTTCGTCGAGCAGGTCGTCGACGTACTCACCTCCGGTTGTGAGGAACTTCGGGTCTTCCTTGCGGATGACGCGGTTGCCGAGAATGCTTCCACCCATGTGATTCCCCTTCGAGACAGGTGTCGAATGACGAGCCCGACACTACCCAAGGCTCCATGGCCCCCTGCAACGGAGAGTTACGGATTCGCCTGCAGCGGGCTTTATGGATTCGCCTGCAGCGGGCTTTATGGATTCGCCTGCAGCGGGCCAAGCATCCCGGGGCGGTTGGCGGTGACGGTGGAGGAGCGAACCGCGAGGATTGCGCCGACCACGTTGTAGGGCCATCCGCTGGGCAATGTGCCCGTCACGGCGGGCAGGTCGAGAAGGGCGAGGCGTCGTTCGCCCGGCAACAGGTAGCCGAGTTCGCGGCGGGCGGCTTCCTTGATGCCCGAGGGGGTCTCGAGGCGTTGGATATCGGCCTGGATCTGTTCGTTCGCGTCTTCGAGAGCGGCGAACTCGGCCTCGGTGCGGGTGATCGACTGATGCTGGGTGAAGTAGTCGCGAATCGGAAAGGCGAAGAGCACGAGACCGACGATGAGCACGAGGAGCGCACCCGCAAAGAGAATGATGACCCGGGTGCTGCGGCGCTGGAACAACCGTGAGTCGCGCGGCACGGGGCGCGTGAGTTCACGGGTGAGCGAGCGGGAGTTCACCCCTCCATTGTGGCGCTTCGCCACCCTCGCGGCGTGGCAAGGCCACCACGGATCGCAATCGTCAGGCGCGGGGCGCGAGCGCCGAGCGGCCCATGTAGGCCGCAGTGTCGCCCAGCATCTCTTCGATGCGCAGCAATTGGTTGTACTTCGCAACACGGTCGCTGCGGGCCGGCGCACCGGTCTTGATTTGTCCGCAGTTCGTGGCGACGGCGAGGTCGGCGATGGTGGAGTCTTCGGTTTCGCCGCTGCGATGGCTCATCACGCTGGTGTACGCGTGGCGCGTCGCCAATTCGACGGTGTCGAGTGTTTCGGTGAGTGAACCGATTTGGTTGACCTTGACGAGGACGCTGTTGGCGACGCCCCGGTCGATGCCCATCCGCAGACGCCGTGCATTGGTGACGAACAGGTCGTCGCCGACCAGCTGCACCTTCGAACCAACCTTGGCGCTGAGTGCCGACCAACCATCCCAGTCGTCTTCGGCCATGCCGTCTTCGATGGAGACGATGGGGTACTTGCCGACCAGGCCCGTCCACCAATCGACGAGTTCGTTCGACGTGAGCACCTTGCCCTCGCCGGTGAGGTGGTACTTGCCGTCGCGGAACAGTTCGCTCATCGCCGGGTCGAGCGCGATGGCGATGTCTTCACCCGGTGTGCGCCCGGCGCGCTCGATGGCCTCGATGAGAACCTTGATCGCTTCCTCGTTCGACGACAGGTTCGGTGCGAAACCGCCTTCGTCGCCGACGGCGGTGGCGAGCGCGCGGTCGGACAGCACCTTCTTCAGCACGTGGTACGTCTCGGTTCCCCAGCGCAGGGCCTCGGAGAAGCTGGCCGCGCCGACCGGCATGATCATGAACTCTTGCAGGTCGATGTTGTTGTCGGCGTGGGCCCCACCGTTGATGACGTTCATCATGGGCACGGGGAGAACGTGCGCATTCGGGCCGCCCACTGACCGGAAGAGCGGGAGATCGAGTTCGTCGGCGGCCGCGCGCGCAACGGCGAGCGACGTGCCGAGAATGGCATTGGCGCCGAGTCGCCCCTTGTTCTCGGTTCCGTCGAGGTCGATGAGGAGATGGTCGATGGTGCGCTGGTCGACGGCGTCGAGGCCGAGCAACGCCTGTTGGATTTCGTCGTTCACGTTCTTCACTGCGGAGAGAACGCCCTTGCCCGCGTAGCGACCCTTGTCGCCGTCGCGCAGTTCGACGGCTTCGTGTTCACCCGTCGACGCACCACTCGGCACCATCGCGCGACCGCTTGCGCCCGACGCAAGGTGAATTTCGACCTCGACGGTGGGGTTGCCTCGCGAATCGAGAACTTCGCGGCCGGTGACGCTGACGATCGAGCTCATGGGGAAAACGTTATCCGCCCCGTTTGATCTCGTCCCAGAGAGCATCGAGCTCGGTGAGGCTTGCCTTTTCCATGTCGATACCGCGCTGTGAGGCGAGTGATTCCACTCGTTCAAAACGGTCGCGGAACTTTCCCGCGGCGGCGCGCAGGGCCGACTCGGCGTCGAGTGACATGTGACGCGCGACATTGACCACCGAGAAGAGCAGGTCGCCGAGTTCCAGCGCAACGGCCTCGGGGTCGCCCGCCACCATCGCCTCGCGCAGTTCGGCGGTCTCCTCGACGATCTTGTCGAGCGGACCGTTCGCATCGGGCCAGTCGAAGCCGACCTTGGCTGCCTTCTTCTGCAGTTGCTGTGCGTACAGAAGTGAAGGCCCCGATCGCACGACACCGTCGAACACGCGCGTGCGTTCGGGCTTTTCGGCGCGCTTGATCGCCTCCCAGTTCGAAGTGACCGCCTCGGCGGTATCGGCCTTCACGTCACCGAACACGTGTGGATGTCGCGACACCAACTTGTCGTGGACGGTACGCGCGACATCGGCGATGGTGAAGCGTCCCTCTTGTTCGGCGATGGTCGAGTGGAATTCGACCTGGTAGAGCAGATCTCCCAGTTCCTCGATGAGCGCCTCGTCGGTGGACGGATCGTCGGGGTCGAGCGCTTCGAGCGCATCGACCACCTCGTAGGTCTCTTCGATGAGATAACGAATGAGCGATTGGTGGGTTTGCTCGCGGTCCCACGGGCATTGTTCGCGCAGCGTGCGGGCCAGTTGATGGCAGCGCACCAGTTCTCCCGCGACCGGCGCAGCGAGATGCGGAACGTAGAGAGAGGTCAGGTGGTCGGCCTCGATTGTGCGGTCGATGTCGGCCCAGGTGGTGGAGACGATGGCCTCGTCGGGCAGGCCGAGATGATGGAGAAGCACGACCGGCGTGTCGCCCGGTTCGGATTCCGCGGCCAGCTTCACGTCCGACAGCACCCAGTTCGCGTGGGTGTGTGCGACCAGCAACGGCCCGCGTTCACCGGCGGCCTCGGTCGCGAAACGGTGACCGTCGATCAACCGCACGCCCGCATCGACGGGGTCGATGCCGAGTGCCGTCCACGCCGCGTCGAGGAACGACACCGCGGGAAGCACGCGAACGTCGATCGATTCGTGCGCGACACGGTCAAGGAGAATGCGCACGCTGCGTTCGAGAACCAGTGGTGAGCCGGGAACCGCATACAGAACTTCGTTCGAAGCGCGCGCTGCGCTGATCAACGCAACGGCGATGTGTTCGTACACCTCGTCGAACGTTGCCGCGGTGTCGTACACGTCGTCGAACGTCGTGGCACCGCCCGGGGCGTCGAGCACGAGCGAGGCCGACGGGTGTCGTGCGGTACGAAGAAAGCGAACCGGAATGCGTGAGATCTCGGCCGACGTACCCGCGGTGACGAGCGAAGAGTCGCCCGGTCCGAGCCCGACGACGACGATCGAGGCCATCGTTCGTGCCGCGTCAGTTCGCGGCGATGTTTCCGGTCGCCGAGGCCCAGCGTCCATAGGCAGGGTCGACGGTGATGTCGGCGTTGGCGAGGTAACCCGTCGCGAGGTTCGGACCAGGTTCGCCCTTCACGAGGTCGAGGGCGGCGTCCTTCACCTGGTCCCACGGGGCGAGGAGAATCACGTGCCATCCGAACGACGACTGCACGGGGCCGTAGGGCACGCCCGCGCGTGCGGCGAGCGCACCACGGGTGAACGCGGGGTCGAAGTTCTGTTGGTATTCGAGAATCGACATGCACGGCCCGGTCTTGCCGTCGGCCGACTGGCCCTGCAGTGCACCGCCCGACTCTTTTGCGGCGGGCTCGGTCGAGTACTTCTTGGCGAGGTCGGCGAACTTGGCGCCATTCGACAACATCGACAGCATCTTCTGTGCGGTTGCCTTCTTCTTCACGACAATGTGGCTTGCGCACATCGCACCGGTGAGCGATGGCTTCTCGTTGTAGAGCTTCTCGATGGCGGCATCGCTCGGTGGGTCGAGTTCGGTGATGGCATTGGTCGCGGCGTTCAAGTCGATGACGAGGCTCTGGAGATCTGTCGACAGATTCTTGATCTGGTCGGTGCCGATATCGGCTCGAACCGCGTCGCGTTGGGCCTTGGTGAGCGGCTTGCCGTAGCGTGCGAGGAAGTCGGTGTACACCTTGGCCTTGATCATGCCGGCGAGGAGATTCCGCGCGTCATCGGACTGAACGATGCCGTCGGCGAGGGGCAACTGCCGATTGGCGGCGAATTCATCGATGAACGATTCGAGCGTGTCGCGCGAGATGTCGGTTCCATCGACCGTCGCCGCGGCGGAATTGTTGGTGAACGTCGCGCAGGCCGACAGGCCGACAGTGGCGACGGCGACGAGAACGCTCGACGAGCGAAGAAACTTGCGGCGGGAGGGAGCGGAGGAACGCACGGGGAAACCCTAGTCGCCGAGCATTTCTTCAAGCAGTTCGCGCAATTGCGTCACCAACCGGGTGCCGTCGGGCGCCTTGCCACGTTGGGCCGCCGGTAGGGGAATGATCAGCTGCTTTTCCTTCTCGCGCCACGTGAGGCCCGTGAAGGTTCCTCGCGCGAGACGGGTGAGGCGCAGCTGTTGGCTGGTGCGCAGGTCGACGGGCGTGACGCGAGCGGTGTTCATCGTCACGGTGAAGTCGGTGATTCCAAAGCCGTGGCAAGCCGCACGCAGAGCCCCGACGGCGAGCAGGGTTTCTGCTTCCGTCGGGATCGGGCCGTAGCGGTCGAGCCACTCGGTGCGCACGTCGTCGACTTCGCCCCGTGTCTTCACCTCGGCGAGGCGACGGTAGGCCTCGAGGCGCAGGTCCTCGGTCGGGACGTAGGTGTCGGGTAGGTACGCCGACACCGGTACGTCGAGTTTCAATTCGATGGGCTGCTCGACGGGCTCGCCCTTCATTTCGGCGACGACCTCGGTGACCATCTGGCAGTAGAGGTCGTAACCAACGGCGGCGATGTGGCCGCTTTGCGCCTCACCCAGAATGTTGCCCGCGCCGCGGATTTCGAGGTCGCGCATGGCGATCTTGAATCCGCTGCCCAGCTCGGTTGCCTCGCCGATCGCCCGCAGGCGTTCGTAGGCCTCTTCGGTGAGAACGCGGTCACGCGGATGGAACAGGTACGCATACGCGCGTTGTCCACTTCGACCCACGCGGCCACGCAACTGGTGCAGCTGTCCGAGGCCGAGAAGATCCGAGCGTTCGACAACGAGCGTGTTGACGGTCGGCATGTCGATGCCGCTTTCGATGATGGTGGTGCACACCAAGACGTCGAAGTTGCCCTGCCAGAAGTCGAACACGACGCGTTCGAGCGTTGCTTCGTCCATCTGGCCGTGAGCCACGGCGACGCGGGCCTCGGGGACCAGCTCGCGCAGTTCGGCGGCGCGTTCTTCGATGCTCTGCACGCGGTTGTGCACCCAGAACACCTGGCCCTCGCGCAGAAGCTCGCGACGAATAGCTTCGACCGCGAGACGTTTGTCGAGTTCGCCCACGTAGGTGAGGATCGGCTGACGGTCGGCCGGGGGCGTCTGCAGAAGCGACAGGTCACGGATGCCGACGAGGCTCATCTCGAGGGTTCGTGGAATCGGGGTGGCGCTGAGTGTGAGCACGTCGACGTTCGTGCGCATCTTTTTCATCGCTTCCTTGTGATGCACACCGAACCGCTGCTCTTCGTCGACCACCAGCAGACCGAGGTCCTTGAACTTCACACCGTCCTGCAGCAGTCGGTGTGTTCCGATGACGCAGTCGACATCGCCCGCGGCGAGTCCGGCGAGGATTTTCTTCGCCTCGGCGGCGGTTTGGAATCGTGACAACACCTCGACGCGAACCGGAAAACCGGCGAATCGATCGCGGAACGTGGTGCCGTGTTGCGACGCGAGAAGCGTCGTCGGGCACAGCACCGCCACCTGCTTGCCCTCTTGTACGGCTTTGAACGCGGCGCGAACGGCGACTTCGGTCTTGCCGAATCCGACGTCGCCGCACACGAGACGGTCCATCGGCACCGCGCGTTCCATGTCGCCCTTCACCTCGCCGATCGCCCGACGTTGGTCGGGCGTCTCGACGTAGGGGAACGCCGACTCCATGTCGTGCTGCCACGGGGTGTCCTGTGCGAACGCGTGTCCTTCGGCCGTGACGCGGCGTTGGTACAGCACCACCAACTCCTGGGCGATTTCCTGCACCGCCGAGCGCACCTTCGACTTGGCGCGCGCGAAATCGGAACCACCGAGTCGGTGCATCGTCGGGGTTTCGCCACCGACGTACTGACGAATCGTGTCGATTTGATCGGTCGGCACGTACAGCTTGTCGCCGCCCTTGTATGCGAGCAACAGGTAGTCGCGCTGCGTGCCACCGACGGCGCGGCTGACGAGACCCTCGAACTTGCCGACGCCGTGGTGGTAGTGAACGACGTAGTCGCCGGGCTTCAGATCCTGGAACGCGGTGCCCGATGTGCGGGGTTTCTGGCGGCGCGGCCCGGGCCTGCGGCCGGTCAGATCGGATTCAGCAATCAGCGCAAGTTGGGCGCTGGGCATGTAGGCACCGTGGTGCAGGCGACGCACGGTGACGAACATTCCGGGGCCGACCGCGTCACGGCGCGCAGCCGGCACCGCGTCGAGGTCGACGACGTCGGCACCCTCGCCGCGCAGGCTGTCGGCGATGCGCGCCGCCGAGTTCGGCGTGTCGGCGGCGATGATGACGCGGTTTCCCTCGCGCACGAGTTCGGCGAAGCGACGCACCGCACCCGACGGATCGTTCGTGATGGGACCCCACGCCGACGCGTTGACGCTTTTCGCCGAACCCGTGTCGGCTGCGGCAAGCAGGTGGTACGTCGGCACGGTGACCGCGTCGGCGAGAACGGTGTCGGGTGAGGCATGCAGGCGGGGAAAGTCGTCGGCTGCGGGATCGCGGCCCCACGTGGTGGCGAGCGCACTCGCGATGTCGGCTTCTTCGGCGAGGATGTCGACCCCGCGATCGCGAATGCGTCGCGGTTCGACGAACACGAAACGCACGTCGGCGTTCGACTTGCCGCGGGTTGCTTCGACGGCGGCGTTCGTAAGCGTCGAGCCGTCGCTGAACCACGGAAGCCAACTTTCCATGCCGTCGAAGACGAGACCCTCGGCGATGCGGTCCCAGTGTTCGCGGCCCCACGGTTCCTCGCCGACCAAACGCGCGGCACGTTCGCGCATGATCTCGTCGACCAGAAACTCGCGCGCCGGGTGGAGCCACGTTTCTTCGATGGTGGCGGTGCTGCGCTGGTCGTTCACGTTGAACGTCTGCAGACGCTCGATCTCGTCGCCCCAGAATTCGACGCGCACGGGCTCGTCGTGGGTCGAGGCGAACACGTCGACGATCGACCCGCGTTGTGCAACGTGTCCGCGCAGTTCAACCAGGTCTTCGCGTCGGTAGCCGAGTGTGACGAGGTCGCGCACGAGTTGCGTCGGGTCGATCTGCATCCCGACCTTCAGGTGAACGGGCCACGGTTGTGACACTTCGACGTTCGCCGTCGGCGCGGTTTTCTGCAGCAGCGCCCGGGCGCCGGCGACGATGACGCGCGGACGGTGCCTCGGCGTGCGCAGACGCCACAAGACCTCGAGCCGACGACCCATGGTTTCGACGTTCGGACTGATGCGTTCGAAGGGGAGCGTCTCCCATGCGGGGAACAACGCGACGTTGTCGCCGCCGATGAGGGCCTGCAGGTCGTCGGCGATCTGTCCGGCGCTTTGGCCCGTCGCCGTGGCGACGATGAATGTCGCCTCGGGATGGAGGGTGGTCAACGCAGCAAGAACGGCGGGGCGCGCGGCGTCGGGGCAGGCGAGTGAACCGTCGAGTCCCGACAGCGAACCCGCCACCGCTGCATCGGAGGCGACGAGTTGCCCGACGACGCCGAGATTCATCGACGTGGAACTCATCGCGAACTCCCCATCAGTTGAACGCGTTCATCGTCGCGGCGACACCGTTGACGATGAGCGACTCGATGGCGTCGGCCGCGCGCGACTCTGCGTCGTCGAGCAGTTGCCGTTCGGCGGGGGGAACCTTGCGCAACACGTGGTCGGCGCCCATTTCAGCCGTCGGCGGCTTGCCGACGCCGATGCGCACGCGCAGGTAGTCCTGGGTCGACAGGTGCGAGGTGATCGAGCGCAGTCCGTTGTGGCCGGCGAGGCCGCCGCCCTCTTTCACGCGAACCGTGCCGGGCGGCAGGTCGAGTTCGTCGTGAACGATGACGAGCCGCGTCGCAAACTCGTCGGGCTTCATGTTGTGTCGCTTGACGAGGCCACGCACCGCCTGGCCCGACTCGTTCATGAACGTGAGGGGGATGCCGAGCACCACTTTCTGTTCACCGATCGAAACTTCCGTGACGAGGGATTTGTCGCGGCCTTCTTTCAGGGATGCGCCACGGCGACGTGCGAACTCGGCGACGGCGTCTTGTCCGACGTTGTGACGCGTGCGTTCGTACTTCTTGCCGGGATTACCCAATCCGACGACGATCCACATGTCGGTTCGACCCCGGAAAAACGGGCCGTGGGATTACGACGCGCTGGGGGCAGCGCCTGCGGCGGGTGCGGCGCCGTCGGCCGGAGCGGCGGCAGCGGTCGGAGCCTCGGCGCGGGTGGTGAGAACCGTGACGACGACGAGGTCGGGGTCGCCCACCGCGGTGACACCGGCGGGCATTGCGATGTCGCGCAGGTGGATGACGTCGTTCACCGTCATGTTGGTGATGTCAATCAGGATCTCGTTCGGCATCGACGACGGCGTGGTGCGCACTTCGATGCTGTCGACGGCTGCGTCGACAAGACCACCGTCGGCAACGACCGCCTTGGCGGTGCCCGACAGGTTGATCGGAACGCTGACGACGATTTCCTCGGTCATGCTGATCTGCTGGAAGTCGATGTGGCTGACCGTGCGGCGCACCGGGTGACGCTGCAGTTCCTTCACGATGGTGGGGTACGTGGCGCCACCGACGTTGAGGTCGATGATGGTGTTGACACCGGCGGGGCCGGACAGCGCGCTACGCAGGTCGCGGCGGGCAACCGACAAGGCGACGGGCGCCATGCCGTGACCGTAGAGGACGCCGGGGATCTTGTCGTCGCTGCGCAGGCGGCGCGACGCGGCGCTGCCCGTGGGGCGACCGAGTTCTGCGGAGAGGGATGCATTCGCCATAGGGGACTGGAGTCTACGGGTCGATTTCGGCGAAAACCCACGCGCCGGCGACCCGCCATCGGGCCCGACCGGGAAACCGTCAGGCTTGGTTTTCGCCGCCGAAGAGCTCGCTCACGCTCGTCTCGTCGAAGACGGCCGCAAGCGCGTCGGCAAGGATCTGGGCCACCGAGAGCACCTCGATTTTGTCGAGTCGGTTTTCCTTTGCGAGGGGGAGAGTGTTCGTGACGACGACCCGCGAGATGGCGCTTTGTTCGAGGCGGTCGATCGCGGGACCCGACAACACGCCGTGGGTTGCCATCGCCCACACCTCGGTCGCGCCGCGCTCGAGCAACAGCTCGGCCGCCGAGGTGATGGTGCCGCCGGTGTCGATCATGTCGTCGGTGAGGATGCACAGACGCCCATCGACTTCACCGATGACTTCCTTTGCGACAGCGACGTTGGTGGTGCCCTTCGGTCGACGCTTGTTGATGAATGCCACGTCGGCGTTCATGTCGGAGAGGTGCTGCGCGAAGCGCTCGGCCACCTTGACGCGACCCGCGTCGGGAGACACGATGACCATGCCGTCACTCGCGTTCTTACGCACGTACTTCTCGAGCACCGGCATCGCCGTGAGGTGGTCGACCGGGCCGTCGAAGAAACCCTGGATCTGTCCGCTGTGCAGGTCGACCGACACCATGCGGCCCGCACCGGCGGCGCGGAACATGTCGGCGATGAGGCGCGCCGTGATGGGCTCTCGTCCCTCGGCCTTGCGGTCTTGACGTGCGTACCCGTAGAACGGACACACCGCGGTGATGCGCTTGGCCGACGCACGGTATGCGGCGTCGATCATGATGAGTTGCTCCATGATCGAGTCGTTGATCGAGCGGCCGTCGATGCCGTAGTGCGTTTGCATCACGAACACGTCGCCGCCGCGCACCGAGTCGGCAAAGCGGGGACGCAGCTCACCGTTCGCGAACTCGACGATGTTGGCGTCACCCAGACGGATGCCCAGATGTTGGGCCACTTCCTCGGCCAATTCGGGGTGGGTGCGACCCGTGTACAGCGACAGTCGTTTCGTCGTGACCCTGTCGATGTTCAGGCCGTTCATTCAGGCACCCCTCCGATTGTCAGCCGCCCCGCGCCGCTGAGCGGAATATTAGGTGAGGTGATGAACCGGCCCGAAAACCTTCGTTCTCGCGGATGGTTCCGGGGAGAGGACTCGAACCCCTATATACGGGACCAAAACCCGTTGTCCTGCCAATTGAACGACCCCGGACCGAATGAATCGTCGGGGTCAACGGTAGCGGGTTTTTCTTTTCCGGGCTTTCCGTTTCAACGCGCCGACCGATATCGTCGTGAGCCTTATGGGTTCACTGATCAAGAAGCGCCGCAAGCGGATGCGCAAGAAGAAGCACAAGAAGATGCTGCGCCGCACCCGCCACCAGCGTCGTAAATAGCGCTCAATCGATCAGTCCCGACGCACCGTGCGTGTCAACACCACGGTGCAATCGGCAAGTGCGTCGGCCAACCACGCGTAGTGCCCGCGCAAGAACCACGTCGAGCCACTGCCCGCGAGCAGTGGTGCCGTTCCCGCCACGTCGGTGATGCGGTCGCGCACGCGCGACAAACGTGGTTCGGCCACCAACGCAGCCGGCTCGAGGTCGTTGGCGCCCTGTGGTGAGCCGGGGTGACGCGGCCCGCCGATCGAGTCCCAGGTTGTGTAGACGAGCGGTGTCGACACGCCGAACGGCGGTATCACGAGAGTGATGTCGATGTCGTCGTGCGGCAACGGCTCGACGATCTCGCCGATTCCCCGCACGCGTGCCCGTCCACCCACCATGCAAAAGGGGATGTCGGCTCCGAGACGAGACGCTGCGACCATGTCGTCGAACCCCGCCCAGCGCAGCACCGCGGCGGCGTCGGCCGACCCTCCGCCGAGGCCCCCTCCGTGCGGGATGTTCTTGGTGAGATTCACGGTGGCGCCGGCACCCGACAGTGCGAGTGCGCGCAGAACCAGGTTCGTCGGGCCGGTATCGATGCCGGTTGCGTACCGGCCGTCGACGGTGAGTGTCGACTCGCCCGCGGCGGGGGAGATGACGAGCGTGTCGGCGAGGTCGAGGCTGACCATCTCGGCGTCGATGAGATGGAAGCCGTCGTCGCGCACACCGGTGACGCGCAGATCGAGGGTCAACTTGGCGTGTGCGGAGATCGTCATGGGTGAACCGTCCGACACAGTTTCGCCCAATCATCGAGCGAGAGTTGCTCGGCGCGCAACGTCGGGTCGATACCGCTGGTCGCAAACTGTTCGGCCGAGACGACACCCGCCAGCGCCGAGCGCAGCATCTTGCGCCGTTTGGCGAAGCCTGCCCGAACCAGGGTGAACAACCGGTCGGGCAAAACGTCGTCGACCGCGGGTTGCGCGTGGCGCGTGATGCGCACGAGCGCCGAGTCGACCTTGGGTCGCGGAAGGAACACCGTGGGTGGAACCGACCCGACGATGTCGGCGTGTGCCCAGTACGCAACCTTCACACTGACCGCACCGTAGGCCTCGGTGCCCGGTTTTGCGCAGAAACGTTCGCCCACTTCCGCCTGCACCATCACGAGCATCGCGTGCACCTCGGGCACGCCGTCGAGCAGGTCGGCGACGAGCGGCGTGGCGATGTTGTACGGCAGATTCGCAACGACGGTGACGGGTGCGTGCGCATCGCGACCGTGGGCCGCGTTGATCGATGCGATGAAGTTCGACCAATCGAGTTGCATCGCATCGGCCTCGTGCACCTCGACGTTTGCGAAGTCGGCCATCTGGTCGCGCAGCACCGGGACGATGCCGCGGTCGACTTCGACCGCAACGACACGGGCACCGGTTTCGGCGAGTGCAGCCGTGAGCGAGCCGAGACCCGCGCCGATTTCGATGACGACGTCGCCCGCAGCCACACCGGCGAGGCGAGCGATGCGCCGGACGGTGTTGGGGTCGACCACGAAGTTCTGGCCGAGGGTTCGTCGCGGCGACAGACCGTGCCGTTCGAGAAGGGCCGCGGCTTGGGGGCGACTGAGCGTCACCAGCTCACCGTGACGGGAAGCGGCGCATCGACCAGGTTGGCGATCTGCAGATAGAGCGGCGTGTGAATGACGACGTCGGCACCGGAGGGGAGTGTGACCGCAAAGACGTTCGTGCACGTGAGTGAACGACCGTTGTTCAGGTTGACGATGGTGACTTCGGCACCCAGTGGTGCGGTTGACGCGTAGCAGATGGCCGAGTTGTAGTCGGGAAACCGGACGTAGCTGGCCTTGCCGTTGACGCGGTTCATTTCGCCCGGGCCGGGGTAGGCGATCGGCGCGGTGCCGTTGGGTTGCTGCGCGAGAGGGCCATCGAGGTTGACCGGCTTCGACGAATCGTCCGCAAGCGGGCCGACCGCGCCTGCGTTGTCGAGTGGGGTCGACGTGGTGGTCGACTGCATCGTCGTGGTCGCCCCGGCCGTGGTGTCGGCACCGGGGTCGGACGAACCGCTGGCCGCGACGAACGGGATGGCGACAAGCGTGGTGACGATCGCAAGCACCGCGATGCGGCGTCGTTCGTAGACGTTCATCGTCACGCCGCCATTCGCGGAAAGGCGCGCCGTGCGTTGCGCGACGTCGCGTCGGCCAGATGTTCGGGGGACACGTCGCGTAGTTTCGCGATTGCGTTGCCGACGACCGCGACGAACGCGGGTTGGTTCTGTTTCCCGCGGTGCGGAACAGGCGCAAGGTAGGGGCTGTCGGTTTCCACGAGGAGCCTGTCTTCGGGGCACATCAGCGCGGCGTCGCGCAGGTCGGCGGCGTTCTTGAACGTGACGATGCCGGAGAAGGAGAGGAACATGCCGCGGTCGAGGCACAGCCGCGCGTGTTCGGGCCCGCCGCTGAAGCAGTGCATGACCGTGTTGGTGGGCACGCCTTCGGCATCGAGGATGTCGAGGGTGTCGTCCCATGCATCGCGGGTGTGGACGACCAACGTGAGATCGTGTTGATGGGCGAGCGCGATTTGTTCGGCGAATGCCGCGCGCTGCGACGGCCTGTCGGAGTGTTCGTAGTAGTAGTCGAGGCCGCACTCACCGATGGCGACGACGCGCGGGTGGTCGATGAGCGACAACAACTGTTCCGTGCCGTGTTGGGCCTCGTGGGGGTGGAGGCCGACGGTTGCCCACACCTCAGGGTGTTTGGCCGCGACCGCGATGGCGGCGCGACTGGTGTCGGCGTCGCATCCGATGGTGACCATGGTCGACACGCCCGCATCGAGGGCGGCACGAACCGCCGCATCGGTGCCGAGGTCCATGCGGTCGTCCTCGAGATGGCAGTGGGTGTCGGTCCACATAAGAAAGGTGTCGGTGAGAGCGTGTGGGTGAGGCGGTTACTTGGACTTGCGTGGGAAGAGCGGATCGCCCTTTTCGACGCTGCGTCCTGCGGGGTACTTCCCCCACGAAACGCTATTGGGTAACTGCTGCGCGGACACGTCACCGTCGAGGCCAATGCGCCGCCACACGGTTTGGGCCGTGGTGGGCATGGCCGGAACGCAGAGAATCGACACGATGCGCAGTGCCTCAAGTGCGTCGCCCATGATGCCGTCGAGTTCCGGCGATGGCTCGGCCTTCCACGGCTCGTGGTTTTCGAGGAACGCGTTTGTGGCGTGGATGAGCGACCACGTGGCCTCGAGTGCGCGGCTCGGCTGGAACGACTGCCATGCAGCCGATGTGTCAGCGACGGCGCGTTCTGCGGTTTCGCGCAACGGCGACTCGGCGCGCGGCGCGGTTCCGATGCCGCCGCACTTCTTCTGCACCACGGTCGCGACACGGGCCGCGAGGTTGCCGAGGTTGTTGGCGAGGTCGGAGTTGTAGCGCGAGACGAGTCCTTCGTAGGTGAAGTCGCCGTCGTTGCCGTACTGGGTGTCGGACAACACGTAGTAGCGGAAGCCATCGACACCGAACTCGTCGATGAGATCGAGTGGGTTGACCACGTTGCCCGTGGTCTTCGACATCTTTTCGCCGCCGACGAGCAGCCAGCCGCCAACCGCCCAGTGCTGTGGCGGCTCGATACCGGCCGACATCAGCATGGCGGGCCAGTACACGCAGTGGAAGCGAATGATGTCCTTGCCGATGAGGTGCACCGACACGGGCCAGTTGCGCGCAAAGGCGTCGTCGTCGGTGCCGTAGCCGACGGCGGTGATGTAGTTGGCAAGCGCGTCGAACCACACGTAGGTGACGTGTTCGGAGTCCCACGGGATGGGGATTCCCCACTTCAGGCTGCTGCGGCTGATCGAGAAGTCGCGCAGGCCGGACTTGATGAACGAGGTGACCTCGTTCATGCG